>NZ_DJAU01000026.1:0-237167 GCF_002429725.1 Lysinibacillus sp. UBA5994
AAACCACGTGAAATCTTAACAGTAACTGCTAAATCTGAAGACGGCACAGTTAAAACTTTCCAAGCTTTAGCTCGTTTCGACTCAGAAGTAGAGGTAGACTACTACCGCCATGGTGGTATCCTACAAATGGTTCTACGCGCAAAAGCTGCTGAGTAATCATCACCATAAAAACCGATCTCTTAGGAGGTCGGTTTTTTATTTATTAAGAGAGTGTTGGATAGAAGTGACCAAAATATGTATAAATAGCACCAAATGACGGATTTAATGGATAATTATAATTTAATTTCCAATGAACCTAGCATTTTTCCAATTCTTTCGCTAAAATTAATAGGTAAGCATTAAATTTACATAAACGGGGGACGATTGATTATGACAAAGAAAAAACATAAGTTTTATACAGCGGCAACAGCTGCAATGGCGGTTACTGCTGTTGCGGTAGTACCTGTATCGGCGGCTAGTCCATTTTCAGATGTGAGTGAGGATTATGCGCATTTTAATAGTATTTCTACATTGCATGCAGCAGACATCATTAATGGTTTTCCAGATGGTACATTTAAGCCTTCAAAGGATGTGACACGTGGACAAGCAGCAAAGATGATAGCAAGTGCTTTTCATCTAACTACAACGGATACGGCTGTCGAGAATCCGAATTTCAAGGATGTCGACTCATCTAGCCCATACTATAAAGCGATTGTTACATTAGTTAATCTTGGCGTTGTACAAGGCTATGAGGATGATACATTCCGTCCAGATGACACAATTACTCGTGGTCAAATGGCAGTAATGGTAGCAGAGGCTGCAGGTTTAACAGCAGAAGGTAAAAGTCCATTCACAGATGTACAGCAAGATAGTCCATTTGCAGATGCAGTAACAGCTCTGTATGAGGCAGGCATTGCGAAGGGTGTTACTGCCACAGAATTTGGTGTAGATAAAAATGTTACTCGTGGTCAGTTAGCAACATTTATTGTGAACGCATTAGGCTTAGCTGAGGATACACAGCCTACAACAGAGGTAAAAGAGGAAGAGCCTAAAGAGGAGCAAGTAACAGAAGAACAACCTACTACAACAAAGGATAGTGCTTTGTTAGAGGAAGTATTTACGAAAACATTAGCCAAGCAAAAAGAGCTAAAAAGCATGAAGGCTACCATGACGATCTCTCAGACAGTAGAGGCAAACGATGGTAAGGAAACCATGAAAATGGATTCTAAAGGCAACATGAAGATGGAAATTGTTACAGAGCCAATGCAATTCTTTGCTGATGGTTCAATGGCTTTAACAGATCCAACAAGTGGTGAAGCGATTAATTTGCCGATTAAAATGTATATGACGGCTAAAGATGGTATGTATATGTATGAGGCAGAACAAAAGGCCTGGGTAAAGTTCCCGAAACAATTATTTGAAGATGTACTGAGCCAAACAGGGATGCAGCCAGATGCAACTGAACAATTGGAGATGCTACAAGCATTTGCCGAAGATTTTACATTAGTAGAATCAGCAAACCGTTATGAATTAACATTAAAAGGCTCTGGCGATAAATTCACAGAGCTAGTGAAGCAGCAGCTTGGCGCAATGGATTTAGGAATGGAAGCGGATCTAGAGGCACAATTAGGCAATATTTCCTTTGATGGTCTCACATATAAATTATTGATTAATAAAGAAACATTCGATGTAGAAGAAATTGCTATGGACATGACATTAAAGATGCAAGTAGAAGGCAATTCGATCAAAACAAGACAGCAAACAACGATCAAATATCATGATTTCAATGCGGTAACGACAATTACGATTCCAAAAGATGTGCTAGACAATGCAAAGGAAATGGATTTGAGTGCATCAGAAACAGCACCAGTAAGTAAATAATACAAAAAGTAGGTTTATGCCAAGTATATTGGTGTAAGCCTACTTTTTTTATGCTTTAGTGGAAGCCCATTAATTCTTTTACTTTCGCTGTGTTTGGAGCAGATGTTAGAGTTTCTAGTAAGCGAAAGGCAACATCAAAGGCTGTTCCTGGATTGGAGGAGGTGATGATATGATCAGTTTGCACAATGCGCTCGTTGACAATTGCTGCACCATAGCCCTTTAGCTGTGCTAAACGTTTACTTGTTGGATGATTATAGGTTGTTGCTTGACGATGCTGAAGAATTCCACTGTGGCCTAAAATAAGAGAAGCTACACAGATTGTTGCAATCGGTTTTTTGTGTTCATCAAAGTGACGAACGACTGCCTGAAATTCCTCGCTAAACGCATCCTCATAAAAACCGGCTTCCTCAAAGCCTCCAGGAATCGCTAATGCATCAAAATCCTCTAATACAATTTCATGAAGCAATTTTTCAGGAGTGACTTTAAAATTCCAGGTGCATTGCAGCTGTTCATGCAGGCCGACCGTAACCACATCTGTTGTACCATCACCTTCCCACTTATTCCAGCCGAGCACATCAGTAAAGACGCTTGCCTCCACCGCTTCAAAGCCATTTGCTAATAGTAACAATATTTTTTTCATGTTTGATTTGCCTCCTTTATTGATATTATTGTAAACAAAAGGGAGAAAAGATTACATACGTTGTATAATGGATTTTAGGTAAAAAACTTTATTTGAAAAGGTATTATGTCATAAATAATTTATTTAGAAAGGTGAAGGACCATGGATCATATTGATACACAAATATTACAGCAGTTACAGCAAAATGCCAAAATCTCTATGAAGGAATTAGCCACTACCGTTCATTTATCCTCTCCTGCCGTTATTGAAAGAATCAGAAAGCTAGAGGAGCAGGGGGTGATTGAGGGCTATCATGCAAAGGTAAATCTGAAAAAGATGGAGCGTACGATTGAAGCCATTATTTTATTTAAGTCCATTGATTGTAAAAGTCTTTCTTCATTTTGTAATGCTCATCCTGATGTTTTGGCATGTTATCGAGTGGCTGGGGAAATTAGCTATATTGTTAAATTAGCGACCTATTCAGTAGAAACATTAGAACAATTTATTGATGCGGCTATGCCCTATGGCACACCTTCTACTAATATCGTGTTATCTTCAACGGAAAAACAAGTGATTACACCATTTGCTGACAATGATTTGGAGTAAATGACAAAAAAAGCAAACCTCGAAGCCGTGAGCACCGTTTATAGGGTAGAGAGGAGGAAGAATGTTGCTAATTCATGAACTGGAAAGAATAATGGAACAGCATACAGAGAGGCTTATTCGTCTTGCCTTTTACTATGTGAGAGATTTACAAAGTGCTGAAGATATCGTACAGGATGTCTTTATTAAGTTCTATGATAATCAGCAAAACTATGAGGAACGCGGGGAGCTAAAGGCGTATTTATCGAAATTAGTTAGTAATCGAAGTAAAGATTATTTACGCAGCTGGACCTATCGGAAAATTCAAGTGCAACAGAAGATTTTTCCGCAGCAAACCGTTATGAGAAGAGATATGCTTGTACAGCAAGATGAACGTACTTTGATTGAAAATGCGATTCTAGCTCTCCCTTTCAAACAGCGAGAGGTCATTATACATTTTTATTTTGAAGAAATGCCTGTGGTAGATATTGCAGAGCTGTTAACGATTCCTGAAAGCACCGTCAAAACAAGGCTACGTCGTGGGCGAGAGTTATTGAAGCTACAATTACAGCATGTTGAATGGGAGGTGCTCCTGCATGAGTAAAATGGATGCTCGCGTAGTAAGGGATTTATCAGAAAGTAAAAAGCGTGTGATGACAAATGTGGTTCAGCATTTACAGCAACGCCATGAAAAAAAATCTGCAAAACGCTGGCCATATGGTGTTTTGGCTATGATTTTAAGTGTCTGCATAGGGCTGTTTATATATCAGCAATATAATGAACAACAACAGCAAGCTTCTACTATTCCACCCGTATTAGATGAGCGGATTTTAGAGCTATATTTACAACTTGATTCTTTTATGAACGGAAAGAATCGTTTATATAAGGCAAGCTTTGATAATTTTTTATATTTTGAATCGACCTTTGCTTATGCGCAATCGAAAAAACTAGTACCTACACAAGAGCAAATAGATAAGGCACTCGAACAGTTCATGCAAGAGTGGAGCTATGAGGATGATACTCGGCCAACTTATGATAAGCTTCTGCAAATGTTGCAAGTCACAAACGAAGGGTTTATAGAGAACTATGGCAAGCCAATTGCCTATAAAATGGCTACATTTGACTTGTTATGGGAGGCAAGCCAAGCCGATTATAAGGATGTAAGTAATCCCATTCGTACATGGCTTGTCGAGCAAGAAGCCATGAATTATTTAGAACAACATTATCATAAAGACCTTGCTTCCTTACGAGAAAAATATAAAATCCCTGAAAAGGACAGCCAAATGAAGCTCATCAGAAGTGGAACCGTCTTAGCGATCAAGGAACATGAATTTTTAGTTGTCTCAGGCGTATTGGCTAGCGAGGTTGGGCAAAAATCTGTCGATGAATTAGTGCAAAAACATAGTAATGGTACATGGTTTCCTCTAGTGGATGTCCCGCAAACACTATCAGTTGGTGATCGAGTAGAAGTTCAATATAGACAGTCGATTGGGAACGATGACGCTCAGCCATTCATTGATTATAAGGATATCGTAGAAATGAAAATAGTAAAGGAATCTCCCTAACAAGAAGCTAGACATTCTCGTGCTATTCAATAGTAAAACATTGCTGAAGAGCTTTTTGATTCAAACCATTCAACAGCCACAATATGCTGATCTCCATCAAAGTATTGCCACTTGTCTCAACGAAATTTTTTAAGATTGTCCACCGTTGACAGACAATTGGTAATTTGCTAAGATGAAGGACAATAAAAGCATACAAATTCGTTGATGAGAAAGAGTAGTGTTTCACTTTGTTCTACAGAGAGCCGACATTTGGTGGAAGTCGGTGTGCAGGTGTTACATGAAAATCCTCTCTGAGAAGATTAGCTGAATGGAGTAAGCTAATCCGGGTGTCTACCGTTAAAAAGAACACGTATGATTGTACGTTGCTGAGTGCTATTGGCCATCGTGTCAATAGAATTAGGGTGGTATTCGCGGTTAACCCCGTCCCTTTTCCTTGGGACGGGGTTTTTTGTATGCCTTTTATACAAATTTGCTTGTATAGGAGGAACTAATATGCAGAAAGAACAAAAGAAAGAAACAACGGTTGAACGAGAAACAAGGATTCGTACATTATGGGCGCAAGAAGGGACCTTTGCAAAATCTGTAAGTAATCGTGCTGAACAGCAGCCCTTTGTATTTTATGAGGGACCCCCAACAGCGAATGGTTTACCACATGTTGGCCATGCATTTGGTAGAACCATAAAAGATGTGGTGGCACGTTATAAAACAATGCAAGGCTATTTAGTTGAACGCAAAGCAGGTTGGGATACACATGGGTTGCCTGTGGAATTAGGGGTAGAAAAGGCATTAGGAATCTCAGGAAAGCAGGAGATTGAGAACTATGGGGTGGAGCAATTTATTCAAGCATGTAAGAAGAGCGTTTTTACCTATGAGCAAAAATGGCGTACTTTTACAGAGCAGCTTGGCTACTGGCTTGACATGGATGATCCTTACCTAACATTAAGTAATGACTATATTGAATCTGTGTGGCATATTTTAAGCCATGTTCACAAGGAAAAACTGTTATACAAAGGACATCGCGTTTCACCTTATTGCCCTAGCTGTCAAACTTCCTTAAGCTCTCATGAGGTGGCACAGGGCTATAAGGATGTTAAGGATTTATCCGTTACTGCAATGTTTAAGCTAGAGGATCGAGACGAATATATCTTAGGCTGGACAACGACGCCTTGGACACTACCAGCCAATGTAGCCTTGGCTATGAATCCTGCTCTTCGATATGTCCGTGTAAGGCATGCAAACAGCATCTATATACTAGCTAAATCGTTGGTATCAAAGGTTTTTTCAGAGCCTGTAGAAATATTAAGTGAGCATGACGGACAGGAGTTTGCAGGTGTTTCCTATCTATCACCATTTTCCTATGTAACCGTCGATAAAGGGCATATCATTGTCATGGCAGATTATGTGACAGAGCATAGTGGAACAGGAATTGTACACATAGCGCCTGCTTATGGAGAGGACGATTATAAAACGGTGCAGCAACATGGCTTGTCCTTTGTCAATGTAGTTGATCTTAAAGGCTGTTATACAGAAGCGGTACCTGAGCTTGTTGGACGATTTGTGAAAGATTGTGATGTCGATATCATTAAAATGCTTGCAGCAAAAGAGCTTTTATTTACTAAAGAAAAATATGAGCATAGCTATCCGCATTGCTGGCGCTGTGATTCACCATTATTGTACTATGCAACAGATAGCTGGTTTATCAAAATGTCGGCATTAAAAGAGCAGCTTTTACAAAATAATCAGCAGGTGACATGGTACCCTACCCATATTAAGGATGGACGATTTGGCAACTTCCTAGAAAACTTAGTGGATTGGAATATTAGTCGTAATCGTTATTGGGGAACACCACTCAATGTGTGGATTTGTCAGGATTGCAATCATGAGGAGGCACCTAACAGTGTTGCAGCGCTACAACAATTAGCCAAAGGAGCTGTCAAAGAACAATTAGAGCTCCATAAGCCATTTATAGATACCATTGTCTGTACCTGTCCTGTCTGCCAGGGCGACATGAAACGTACGCCTGAAGTTATCGATGTTTGGTTTGACAGTGGCTCGATGCCATTTGCCCAACAGCATTATCCTTTTGAAGACGTAGCGAACTTTCATCATCAGTTTCCAGCAGATGTGGTCATTGAGGGCATCGACCAAACGCGAGGATTTTTCTATAGCTTATTAGCAGTATCGACCTTGTTTACAGGAAAACCACCTTATAAAAATGTGCTATCGTTAGGGCATGTACTCGATGAGCATGGACAGAAGATGTCCAAAAGTAAAGGCAATGCATTAGAGCCTGTTGAGTTAATCCAGGAGTATGGAGCAGATGCTCTGCGTTGGGCATTTTTAGTTGATAGCTCACCATGGAATCCAAAGCGTTTTTCGAAGAAAATTGTCTTAGATGCGAAATCTAAGCTGGTGGATACACTCGACAATACGTTTAAATTTTATGACATGTATGCCCAAATCGATAACTTTACGTATGATGCTACAAATACAGGTACACGTTCACAGCTAGATCATTGGATATTGTCCCGCTTACATCACACTATCCAGCTTGTCACAACCTCTATGGATGATTATCAATTTACACAGGCTACAAGGGAAATTGGTCAATTGGTGGAAGAGTTAAGCAATTGGTATATACGTCGTTCACGTGCTAGATTTTGGGCAAATGGAATGACAGCAGATAAACGAGGTGCATTTAGCACACTTTACGAGGCACTGACATCCATTTGTCAATTAATAGCACCGTTTACACCATTTATAGCAGAAGATATCTACCGTCAACTATGTGGAAAAAGTGTTCATCTTGAGGAATATCCAATATTCGACGATCAACTAGTGGATGTGAAGCTTGAACAAGAAATGGCAACGGTCTTAACCGTTGTGGAACTTGGACGTAGTATTCGCAATAGTCAGGGAATAAAGGTCAAGCAGCCTTTAAGTGAACTCATTGTTGCCCTAAAAGGTGAACTGTCGGATTACCAAGCCTATAGCGAACTCATTCAGGATGAGTTAAACATCAAAGCTTGTAGATGGACACATGATTTTTCAGCCTATGAAAGCGTGCATTATAAATTGAATTTTAAAACAGCGGGAGCGGCATTTGGTCCAAAGGTTCATCAAGTAAAAGAGTATGTGTTGTCATTAACAGAGGAAGAGAAACAAAGGCTACAACATCATGAAACTGTGGATCTCATGATGGACGGTCAACAGCTAACATTATTAAGAGAACATGTAATAGCTGAATCAATCGTCAAGGACCATTATATTTTAGCGGAGGATAGCACTTGCCGTGTCTTGATGAATGTTCAACTTACAGAGAGCTTACTACAAGAAGGGCAAATACGAGAATTGATTCGTACTATACAAGATGCACGAAAAAAATGGCAGCTACCAGTGGCGCAATATGTATCGATTGCCTTTAATGGTAGTGCAGGGGTACTTTTCATGATTCAGCAGCACGAAGCTTTATTACAAGAAAATGTATTAGTTAAAGCTATTCATTATGGTGAGCAATGGCCTCATGCAAAATCCATTGAGACGTCATTGTTTAATGAAAAGCTCACTTTATTTGTTACTCTATAAAAGAAAAGCTCAGGGTTACCTCCTGAGCTTTTTCTATGTACGTTAAAATAAGCCACTTGCCAGATAACATGCTGTTGCCCAAATAAAGACGGCGGAGCATTTATTAAATAGTCGCATCAATTTTCCAGAGCCGTCTAGTTTTTTGAACGAGGCGCCAGTCAATGTGAGACCGAAAAACCATAGCCAGGAAATGAACACACAAGCAACAGTGAACATTATTTGCTCGGTTCCACTATATTTTAATGCGCTTGTACCAATAACACCGATTGTATCTAAAATAGCATGTGGATTTAGAAGTGACACAGAGAGTGCGAAGAGAATTTGTTTTTTTATAGGCAATGCTTCGCTATTTTCAGTGTTTGCTGGATTTGAACGCCAAATGCTATAGCCCATGTAAAGTAAAAAGATGATACCAATAGTCATTAAAGTGATACGCAACCATTCAAACTGTAGAACAATTAATGACAGACCGAATACCGCAAGTAGAATAAGCAGTGTATCACAGATCGCAGCAGTCACACCTGCTGGCAAAGCGCGTAATAAACTTGGTTGTGTAGCACCTTGTGAAAAAACAAAAACATTTTGTACACCTAATGGCAAAATGAGTCCAAATGCTAAAATGATCCCATGAAGAAAAGCTTCCAATGACCATTCCTCCTTTCTTTACTTATTTTAGATATGGTATAACTAAAAGAAAACGACCAATTGGATGGTTTTTTATCCACCCAATTTCATTGCATGGAAGGAGAAGGAACATGAGCTGGCAGCCGAATAGACGAAGTGATAATACATTACAGCAGCAGATTGTACAGTGGATAACAGCCAATGTGGAGCGAGGAGACTGGGCAGCAGGGACAAAACTACCTACCCAAAGACAGCTGGCCATGCAGTTCGATGTGAATCGTAGCACAGTTCAGCAGGCTTTGGAGGAATTAAAAGCAATGGGCATTCTTGAAGCAAAGGTAGGCTCTGGTGTTTATGTTACGCACAATTCCTGGCATGCATTAATCCAACAAACACAGCCGAATTGGCAAACTTATATCGAAACAAGCATCCACAAGCCAAACTACCACACCATCCAATTAATTAACGAATACGAACAGCGCGAGGATGTAATTCGTTTAGGAACGGGAGAGCTAGCACCCAGTTTGTTGCCTACCGAGGAAATAGAAGCTTCACTGCGAGAGCTATCCTTTCAACCCAAAGCATTAGGCTACTCTTCGCCACAAGGTAATGATCAGCTTCGTAAAGCTATTTGTAAATATGTTCAAAAAAGAGGCATTCCTGCTGAGCCTCAAAACGTCTGTATTGTTTCAGGTGCACTTCAGGCACTACAATTAATTGCTGTTGGCTTATTAGAGCAAGGGTCTATTGTGTTTCAGGAGCCAACCTCCTATTTAAATTCTGTTCACCCTTTTCAGTCAGTTGGCATGCAAATGATTAGTATTGAACGTGATGTACAGCTTGCTCAAACATTAGCGCAAAGGAAACGAAAGAAACAAGCCGTGTTTTATGCCATTCCTACTTTACATAATCCAACAGGTCATGTATGGACAACACGAGAAAAAGAACAGCTATATGAAGCTTGTCAGGCATCACGGATTCCGATTGTAGAAGATGATGTTTATCATGAATTGCTTTTTGAAGAGGCATCACCGCCGCTTAAGGCCATGGATAATAGCGGACAAGTTCTTTATATTGGCAGCGTCTCTAAAACCTTAAGCCCAGGGCTACGCATTGGCTGGCTCATCGGTCCAACCACTGTCATTGAGCGATTAGCCGATATAAAAATGCAAACAGACTATGGCTCAAGTGCCATTTCTCAGGAAATTGTCCTACATTGGCTGCAATCAGGAAAATATGAAAAGCATCTCGCAGGATTACGTCAACAATTACAGGAGCGAGCCGATTTTACGGAACAGCTTTTAAAGGAGAAGTTTACAGATGTGGCGAATTGGAGCAAACCAAGGGGAGGCTTTTATATTTGGCTCAAGTTTCATGAGCCGCTTGTAGATAAAGACTTCTTTATGAAGCTGTTGCAGCGGCAAGTATTAATCAATCCCGGCTATATCTATGATCCACAAGATCATCATCATATTCGTCTATCCTACGCCTATGCAACCTATGAAGAATTACAGGAAGGCTTACAAATCCTACATGAATGTGCGGTGGAGGCTATTGGACGAAAGAGTAAATAAGGGCTTGTCCTGAAGTTAGGGAAACGAGAGAAGGTTGCTCTAAAATTGATCAAAGAAGTGAGAAACCCGCTCTAAAGTGGTTGAGAAACGATCAAACAAGTAAGGAACCCGCTCCAAAGTAGATGAGAAGTGATCAAACAACTGAAGAACCCGCTCGAAAATTAGCGAAAAGTGATCAATATAGCAAGCTCCTCTCTCAATAAAGTATCTATGCTTAGTAGCCAACCCACTGCCAGAAAAGAAAGAGAATAATCCAAGCTGTGTATCCATACATTTTAGAAGAATAGAAGTATTTTATTTTGATTACAAACATAAAGAGGTGAACGATTGGAAAATTTGCCACCGGGTTATTTTCAGGTGCCTCAGCCTATTCGAGGTGATGGGGCTGGAGGGGTGGATAAGGGGCCACGGGATATTATGAGGGATTTAGAAAATCCTGATATGCTAGTGCCACCAACGACTGATGCGGGTTTGATTCCTAATTTACGATTCTCGTTTTCAGACACGCATATGACCTTAAATCAAGGTGGGTGGTCACGGGAAATTACGGTTCGTGAATTACCGATTGCTACGACTTTGGCGGGTGTGAACATGAGTTTGACACCAGGAGGCGTACGTGAGCTGCACTGGCATCAACAGGCAGAGTGGTCTTATATGCTGCTTGGCCATGCTCGCATTACAGCCGTCGATCAGAATGGTTGTAACTTTATAGCGGATGTGGGACCTGGTGATTTATGGTATTTTCCACCTGGCATTCCTCATTCCATTCAAGGACTTGAGGATGGCTGTGAATTCTTATTAGTATTTGATGATGGGCATTTCTCAGATCTGAACACACTGTCAATTTCAGATTGGTTTGCTCATACGCCAAAAGAAGTGTTATCAGCGAATTTTGGGGTTCCTATTCATGCTTTCGATCACATCCCGAGTGAACAGGTATATATTTATCAGGATCGGGTTCCGGGGCCAATTGATTCTCAGAAAGTGCAATCTCCATATGGTGAGGTTCCGCAAACCTTTAAACATCGTTTGTTGGCACAGCCTCCATTAAAAACACCTGGAGGCAGTGTGCGCATTGTCGATTCGACTAATTTTCCAATTTCTAAAAATATCGCGGCTGCACTGGTGGAAATTGAGCCAGGGGCGATGCGGGAGTTGCATTGGCATCCTAACAACGATGAATGGCAATATTATCTGCAAGGAAAAGGCCGTATGACAGTTTTCACAGGGAATGGAACGGCTCGAACATTTGATTATCGGGCGGGAGATGTTGGCTATGTCCCATTTGCGACGGGGCATTATATTGAAAATACTGGAACAGAGCCATTATGGTTTTTAGAAATGTTTAAAAGTGATCGATTCCAGGATGTGTCCTTAAATCAATGGATGGCGTTAACGCCGACAGAATTGGTGCGAAGTAATTTACAGGTCGGTCCTGAGCTGCTTGAGGCTCTCAGAAAAGAAAAATGGCCGGTTGTAAAATATCCTGGTTTTTCCTATTATCCGAAATAATTAAAGCAGGTGGGAAGTTCTCCACCTGCTTTTTGTTTAATATTGATATTTTTTGCGTGTCATTAGCAAAATAGCGATGGCTGGTATTGTACAAATGAGCATGGCTGCGAAGGACAGACCTGGTGATATTTCGTATAAATAGCCACCTAAAAATGTAAGGATGGCAGTACTTAAGCCCATAGCTAATGCAGAGTATAAACCTTGTGCATTGGGGATTTGTTCCTTTGGTAGCGCTTTTGTTAAGTAGCGAATAAAGGCAAAATGGGCTAATGCAAAGGATAATGCGTGCAAGGTTTGAGAAGCGATAAATACCCAGACATTTGGGAACAAAAAGATAAGTAACCAACGTAGGGAAGAGCCGCTCGCTGCTAAGAGTAATAAGGATGATGAGCGCCATTTCGTCAATAACGTATCAGCCTTCATAAAGTAAAGAATTTCGCAAATAACAGCGATATTAATAATCATACCCATATAGAATGGATCAACCTGTAAATCTTCTAAATAAATATAACCGTAGCTATAATAGGAGGCATGTGCACCCTGTAGCAAGATCACGATGAATAAAACAATCGGGAAGCCTTTGATAGTCCATAGTGTTTTCATCGACAATGATTTTGCACGCTGTTCTTTTGTTGGTACTACGAGTAATTCCTTTGGTGTTGCTAATTGTTGCATAAGTAACATGCCCACCAACCCTATAATCATGCTCCAGAAGATGATGTTCTTTCCAAAAACGCCGGTCAGCATACTAATAATTAAAACAGCGATGACAAAGCCAAATGAACCATAGGAACGGCTTTTACCATAATGAATATTGCCATACTGCACAAGCGTAGCGGCACTGCTTTCCACAGCAGGTAATAGTGCTGGGTAAAAAACACTAAATAAAATGGTCACGATTAATAATGCTGTAAAGCCTGTGCTTGGAATATAGAGCAAGGCAGTTAGCAACGAGCCTATTGCTAAAATTGTAATGAGTCGTTTATTGTGTACGTATTTTGCAAGTGTTGGGAAGAAGAAGAGATTGGATGTGGCACGAGCTAGGAGCCCACAGCCCATCACTACACTTGCCTGCGAGACGGTTAGATGTTTCGCATCCACCAGCCAACCTGTCCAGTAGGGTAAGAAAATGCCCCAAGTGATAAAAAATGTAAAGAAATTCTGAGAAAGCCATCGTTGATTGTTCATATAATTTCCGTACCTCCATTAACTATGTTGAATAATAGCATGTTCATCGCTACAATAATGTGAGATATCTCATATTTTTTATAGGAGAGAGTAAAAAATGCATATTTTAACAGCTGAAGCCCGTACCCATTATCTTGAAAAATATCCGATCGATGATTTTTTCTCATTTGATATCAATCCCTATTTAGAAGTCCGCCAGTTTGACAAGGGGGAGTGGATCTTCCAGGAAGGCTCCTTTCCAGACACCGTGTATTACATGATAGAAGGAAAGGCGAAGCTCTATATGACACATAAAAATGGGAAGGTATCTCTTATTGAATACCTAGAGGCTCCTCTTTTTATGGGGGAAATTGAATTGTTAAATGAGGCTAGGTATACAAAGGGGATACAAACCGTCACCAAAACAATTTGCTATTCGATTACACAGTCATGTAAGGAGAAGTTACTTGCGGATGCTTTGTTTTTACGTAGACTTTGTGTATTTTTAGGGGAAAAAGCGACAAAAATGACATCTAAATATACACAAAATCAGGCCTATCCGCTGGAAAATCGCTTAGCAGCCTTTATCCAATTATCAGCCGACCAAGGTGTCTACAAGGAAAAACATACGGAAATCTGCGAATATTTAGGGGTCTCTTATCGCCATTTACTATATGTCTTGGCACAGTTTTGTGAAGAGAGGATATTGGAAAAGCGTAAGACAGGCTACCAAATTATTGATAAAAATCGTCTCGCACAACTGGCACAGGAAGTACTATGAAAACAACCATTCCATAAAGGTTGTCTATTAGTGCAGATCAGCTGAGGGAATTAATTCAATTTTATAAGTTATAAATTAAAAAGGATTTGACTTCTTTAAATGAAGTCAAATCCATTTTTGTTGTATTCACTTTTTTTAATTAACCAGCGAGCGATATCCTTACCACTATGGTAAAAGTCCACTTCATTTACCTTGTTTTTTTGGATGGAGAGGTCAGGGATGTTTTCTAAAACGTCAAAAGGTAAAACACCGATACATAAATGATTATTTGTTGGAAAATCTCCTTGTTGCTTACTGCCACTTTGTATCGATTCACTATGCTTGTTCATTGAGTTTTGTGTCATATGGAATGCAAGTAGTTCTCCTTGTGCCAATGCTGTCCTTGATGAGTAACCAGTACTTTTCATTCAACATGCCCCCTTTTGTCGTTACAGTTATTGTACAAGACTAAGTGGGAAAATAGCCGTTATTTACAAGGCTTTTACAATAACTTTAAGGTTCATGGAAAATTTAGTGATTTGTAACCGTATTCATACCATTATGGGATAAAAACCATAGAAAACTGATATAAATTCTTTTTAAAAAACTCATACTCAAACTATTGTGAATTTTTCTAACACGAAGTATTATTGTAATTAGATTTAACGTGAAAGTTTTCACAAAGTCGCGAAATCGTTAGGAGGAATTTTTAATGAGTGCAATTCGAGTAGGTATTGTAGGATATGGAAATTTAGGACGTGGTGTGGAGTATGCCATTTCACAAAATCCAGATATGGAATTAGTAGCAGTGTTCACACGACGTGATCCTTCAACAGTAAACGTAGCAAGCAATGCAAGCGTATATTTAGTAGATGACGCTGAAAAATTCCAAAACGACATTGATGTTATGATTTTATGTGGTGGTTCTGCAACAGATTTACCAGAGCAAGGTCCACATTTTGCACAATGGTTTAATACAATTGATAGCTTCGATACACATGCGAAAATTCCTGAATTTTTCGATGCTGTAGATGCAGCGGCACAAAAATCTGGTAAAGTATCTGTTATCTCAGTTGGTTGGGATCCAGGTCTATTCTCTTTAAATCGTCTACTTGGAGAATCAGTATTACCAGTTGGTACAACATATACATTCTGGGGCGATGGCCTAAGTCAAGGACATTCAGATGCTGTTCGTCGTATTGAAGGCGTAAAAAATGCTGTTCAATACACATTACCGATTAAAGAAGCGGTAGAACGAGTTCGTAACGGTGAAAACCCTGAACTAACAACACGTGAAAAACATGCACGTGAATGTTGGGTTGTATTAGAAGAAGGTGCAGATGCAACAAAGGTTGAACAAGAAATTGTCACAATGCCTAACTATTTCGATGAATATGACACAACAGTGAACTTCATTTCTGAAGATGAATTTAAAGCAAATCATACTGGTATGCCACATGGTGGTTTTGTCATTCGCAGTGGTGACAGTGGTGCAAACGATAAACAAATTCTCGAATTCTCATTAAAACTGGACAGTAATCCAAACTTTACATCTAGCGTATTAGTGGCTTTTGCACGTGCAGCACACCGTTTAAGTCAAGCGGGTGATAAAGGGGCGAAAACAGTATTTGATATCCCATTCAGCCTACTTTCGCCAAAATCAGCTGCTGAATTACGTAAAGAATTACTATAAACGTAGCTAATAATCCCGATTATCATTGAGTTGATAATCGGGAATTTTTTTAAGCCTAATTTTTTGCTAAAAGTAATGCTTCCTTTATAGCAAGAATAGCCTTTCTAGTTGCCACTGTTAAATTTTCTTTCATAAATGGTACTAAGTCTTTTGGAATTGCAATAACCACATATCCATACTTCACTCAAATTCCTTCGCTCGGTAAAGCAGTTCCATTATAATCGGAACTCGTATAATCTCTATATTTAAAGGCGGTTCATTTAGCCACTTTCCTTCTCAATTTTAGTAATATAACAGGATACTAAAATTGAGAAGAAAATACCAACTAAATTCAACTTCCATCCCTCAAACAAAAAATGGGGATAAAATCTATAAAAATACATAAAAAATATGGTAAACTGTCAATAATTTAATAATCCGAATTTTTGTAACCTTACAAAATATGGAGGTTATGTTTATATGACAGCAGATATTATTATTCAATCAAAATGTATGGCCCCCAATCCATCCACGCATTGTATTAATAGAGCAACACTAATGCGAACGCTAAAGAAAAGTCATCATCATACTTGTACTTTCTTGCATAGTGGTGCAGGGTACGGTAAAACAACCATTCTAACTCAATTTCTTGCAACCGAATCAAGTACGTTTTCTTGGTATAGTATTTCTGATGAAGATGATAATTTATTACCCTTTTTGAGGCACCTCTTTTTTAGTATACAGCGCGTCGTACCGAATTTTGGTCATACATTTGATGGGTGGAACCAATTATCGCGCTTTCCAAAAATGGATGAGCTCAATCGATGGTATAAGCTTTTTGTCAATTGCCTCTGCGATATAGATGAGCCTCTTCTCATCGTGATTGACGATTTTCACCTAGTAGATCATGTTTTTCCTATTAATTATTTCATGGAAAAAATCATTGAATTTGCTCCACCCAGCATTCATTTTATTTTGGCTTCCAGAACACTACCCAATTGGGATATTATGAGGAAATTAAAGCTACAAAAAAGATGGCTCGTTATAAAAGAGGACGAACTGGCATTTTCAACTGAGGAGATTGAAGTGTTTTTTGAAGAATATGTAGATGTACATTTATCCGAGGCTGAAATGAAAAAAGTATTAGAGATCACTGAAGGCTGGGCCATTAGCATTTCCTTATTGGCAGAGCAATGGCATCATGCTTCGCTAGATCATTGGCTGACGATTCCCACAAATGAGCTATTCACATATTTATCAGAGGAAGTTTATAGTAGGATGACTGCTACTGAGCGGGAGACGATCTTAAAATTAGCGATTTTTCCTACCTTTTCTGCGGAGCTATTGAAAGCATTTTATGGCGCTGAGATTGCGCAAATGCTGAATGCATTAACTCAGCGTCATTTATTTATCCAACCTGTGACAACAGATGGCTTCTATCGTTTTCATGCATTGTTTAGTCGATTTTTAGAAATGAAATGGCGACAGTATCCAACACAACATGCGGACCTTCATAAACAAGCAGCATTGTATTATGTAGAACTTCAAAATATTCAAGCTGTCCTGTATCATGCCTTTAAAACGAATGATCATCATTTTTGCGGAGAGCTCCTACAGCTTCATGCAGAATCAATCGTACGGGCTGGTCAATTTGAGTGGTTGCTAGATAAAATCAATCGATTCACTGTACAGGAAAAAGATAAATTTTATAAATTAAATTATTTTGAGGGTGAATGTCATCGCTACCGAGCTTATTATGAAAAAGCGAAACAATCCTATGAAAAATGTGCAATCCTCGCAAAGCAGCAGCGGGATCACCTATTTATGACAAAGTCACAAGCTGGGATAGCCCATATTTACTTAGACACCATTCAACCTGCTTTAGCAGAGCCATATCTCGAGAAAGCATTAGAGCTAGCGAAACATACACCATTGCGCAAAGAGGAATTACTAGAACTTCAACGGCAATACGCTGAAAATTTAGTGAATCTAGGGAAGGCCAAGGGTGCACAGCTCTTTATGGAGGACGTCGCATTGCCAGAGGATGTCATACAGCGAGCAAATGTTGATGTACGTGTTTTACTACGAACAGGACAACTACGGGAGGCCAAGGAGTTATTAGCGCAGCGACTTGAATTACCGCCTCAGCTTGTTGCAACCCATCGAGAAAGTGAACTGCTAGCAGCTTTCGTTTATGCACTGTTAGGTCAAGGCAAAGAAGCCTGGTATGCTGCCCAGCATGGCATTCGAAGAGGAATAAAAGAGAAGTCTATTTTCATAGAGGCGGTTGGCTATATCAGAAAGGCTCATGCCCTGCTGTTAATGGATTTCCCAGATCATTATGGGGCATGTCAAGCCTATGAAAAAGCGTTGACCCTCATGAATGCCATTAATATTTCTCGTGTGAAGGCGGAGCCATATATGGGGTTAGCCATTGTCAAACATTTGTTAGGAGATATGGTAGCGGCTAAGAAATACTTAGCATTGGGCTTACAGGAAACGGAGCAAGTTCAAGATGCTTGGATGACAGCGCTTATTCTTTTAGCAGAAGTAAAAATAATACTTTCTGAGCAAGAAATAGGGAGAGCGAAGCAATTATTAAAGAAGACACAGCAACTATTTCAGGAGTGCGGTGATCGCAATGGCTTGATGCATGTCTTATTTTATCAATCAATGATTGCCCTAAAAGAGTGTAATAAGAAGCCGTTTCAACAGTATTTTCAACAGTTTGCACAACTATGTGTCTCAAATGGCTATGAATACTTCTTACAAAGGCCAACGATACTTGGTCCGAGCAATCGAATGGTTTTTTACGAGCTATTGCAATTTAGTCAAAAATGCCAGATGGAGCATCCAGCTATATTAGCATTGCAAAATCATTTTCAGGTCGAGGATAGTATTAGTTATCCGCATGATGAAATACAGATGAATCTTTTCGGGAGTTTAAATTTAATTCGTACACAACGAAAGCTAGAAGACAAAGAATGGCAACGTGATAAATCAAAGGAATTATTCGTATATCTCTATTGCCATCGCCATCGCTTTACACCAAAGGAAGAAATAGCACAGGCATTATGGCCAGATCGTAGTGTCGAGTCCTTGGATCGTGATTTTAAGGTGGTGTTAAATACGTTACTTAAAGTGTTGGAGCCGCAACGACATGCAAGACAAGAGAGCTTTTTCATTCAGCGGAAAAATAATATGTATCAGTTACAAAATATTGCTTTTCTCCAAATTGATGTTGAACGTTTTCACTATTATTACAGCTTAGGAATCGACGAATTTGATCCACAGCTGTCCAATGAGTGGCTCTTATTAGCGGAAGCGAGCTATACGGATGCGCTCTATGCGGAAAAAAAGCAAATCGACTGGCTAACGCAGGACCGTGAAAAGCTACAATTTTTATATATCGAAGTCTTAGAACGACTAGCACAAAATGCAACAAGACAACAGCAATATAAAAAAGCCATTTTTTTCGCAGAAAAGATGCTACGCGAGGATGCACTCTGGGAAGAAGCGTATCGCCTGCTCATGTACAGCCACTACCAGCTCCATAATCGTTCTCTTGCCTTAAAATGGTATGAAAAATGTGTCCAGCAATTACAACAGGAGCTAAACACAACCCCGATGGAATCTACCATGACGGTCTATGATTTGATAATGGGGTAATTGGTGTTGTTATTAAGGCTAGGTGAAGTGATTTTGTATTGGATGGGCTTGCTCAAGTGTGGGGAAGTGCGCCATTGATTATGGGAATGCTCATTCATATGAGGAAACCGACTCCAACTGAGAGTAGAGCCGCTCCTAAGTTAATGTGAAAACGCTCCAACAGAGGGGGTGCCCTTCCTAGTCAAAGCGCTCATTCTATGAGGAACTCACTCATAAACTATGTCAATCCGCTCCAACAGTGGGGTAGACAATACTATAAAAATGTAACCTATATGGAGGAACAACAATGCCATTTTGTCAGACAAATAAAGCGAAAATTTACTACGAAATAATTGGAACAGGGATACCTATCATCATGCTACATGGTTTTTCTCCTGATCATCGTTTGATGAAGGGCTGTATGGAGCCTGTTTTTAAAAAACGTGAAGGGTGGAAACGTATTTATCTGGATCTTCCGGGAATGGGAAAAACAACAGACTATTCATCAATTCAAAACTCGGATGAAATGCTAGAAGCGATTATCGAATTGATACACACAATCATTCCACAAGAATCGTACTTGTTGGTTGGTGAATCTTATGGTGGCTATTTAGCGCGCGGTATTATGAGGAAATCAGTGGATCAACTTTTAGGTACTGCCTTTATTTGCCCTCTCATCATTCCTGAAAAAGAACAACGTACGGTGCCACCGCATTGTATTGTACAAGCAGACACCGCTTTTTTATCAACATTAAGTCAGCAGGAGCAAGATGATTTTATGGCTAATCAAGTTGTCTTAGATGCCTATAATTGGGAGCGTTATTCAACAGAGGTGTTGGCAGGGTGTAATCTAGCAGATCAGGCATTTTTAGAAAAAATTCAGCAAAGCTACGGATTTTCCTTTGCCGTTGACGAAAAGTCCTTTGATAAGCCAAGTCTCTTTTTGCTGGGTAAACAAGATTCTGTGGTTGGCTATAAGGACGCGTTATCACTTCTAGAGAAGTTTCCCAGAGCAAGCTTTGCCATTTTAGATAGAGCAGGCCACAATTTGCAGATCGAGCAACCTGAATTGTTTACCGAGCTGATGAGTGAATGGTTGAATCGTGTAGAGGGAGCGATGGATTAAAGTGATACTTGCAAATGATAAATTATTTTTAAGAGAATTCAGACAGCAAGACTGGGTTGATGTGCATAAATATGCCTCTCAGGAGGTTGTTTGTAGGTATCAAACATGGGGACCGAATTCAGAAGAGGATACAAAAGAATTCATTCAGGATGCTCTCGAAGAAGCAACACAAACACCAAGGGAACGATATGTTTTTGCTATTATTCATCAAGAAACATTAATAGGTGCGGTAGAAATCATGATTAGGGATTTTGTAAATGAAATCGGGGAGATTGGCTATATCGTGAACCCTGATTATTGGGGTAAGGGAATAGCAACGCAGAGTGCTAAATTGATGATGACTTTCGGCTTTGAAACATTAAAGCTCCATCGTATTTATGCAACCTGCGACCCTCGAAATATTGGATCATCCAAAGTGTTAGAGAAAATAGGAATGTCAAAGGAAGGAATATTACGTGAAAACATGCTAATGCAAGACGGCGTTTGGCGAGATTCATTATTGTATAGTATGTTGAAACAGGAATGGTTATCATGAAGCGTACGATTAAAAGTCATCTTTATTTAGGGGTATAAAGCTATGCAGAAGGAAAAGAGCAATAAGAATCCGATGTATCACTGCAATTAAATGCAGTAGGGAAAGAGAAACGAATTATAGGAAAAAAATAGATGTGGACTCTAAAAAGCAAGAATGTTGATTTCTAAACATTCTTGCCTTTTTGTTTTAAGAAATGTTGTTTAGTTGCCATTCTGCTTCGCTCCATTTTCGGGACAGAGCTAGGTGGCTCATATTTGAGCCATCTAGCTTGTAACTAATTTGTAACTGGACTTTTATATAGTGTTGTCATAGCAAGAAAGCGCTTTCTAGGGAGCTTATTTTGAAGGGGGATATGGGATGAGGAAGCAGTGGTATTGGTTTCTTTTAGTGATGTTGGCTGTGGTGTTGGTGGCTTGTAATGGGGATACGAAAGACGGCGCAACGGAAGCGGATTCTTCTGATGGGGAGACGAAGGCGGTTACTGCGGAAGGCGGCACAATTAAGATTGGTGTACTTGCATCGTTAACTGGGGCGCTTGAGTCATATGGGAAGCAGACGCAGCGAGGATTTGATTTAGGAATTGAGTATGCAACAGGCGGCACGATGGAGGTCAATGGTAAGAAAATAGAAATTGTATATGAGGATACCGAAACAAAGCCAGAGGTGGCTGTGCAAAAAGCGACAAAGCTTTTAGAAGATGATCAGGTTGATTTTTTAGTCGGCTCTTCAAGCTCGGGTGATACGCTCGCTGTTCTACCACTTGCCGAGGAGTATGAAAAAATTATGGTGGTAGAGCCTGCAGTGGCTGACAGTATTACAGGTTCAGAGTTCAATGAGTATATTTTCCGAACAGGTCGTAATTCATCACAGGATGCCTATGCGGCAGCAGCGGCTATTGCAGGCAAAGGTGTGAAGATTGCTACATTTGCGCCAGATTATTCGTTTGGCTGGGATGGTGTGAATGCCTTTAAAACGGCAGCGGAGAAATTAGGGGCTGAAATTGTACTAGAGGAGTATGCAGATCCTGCTGCAACAGATTTTACTTCCAATTTGCAAAAAGTGATTGATGCGAAGCCAGACTATTTGTTTGTGGTTTGGGCGGGGGCAAATTCACCATGGAATCAAATTGCAGATCTTAAAATTCAAGAAAAGGGCATTAAAATTTCGACGGGTGCGCCGGATATTATTGCGCTTCAATTTATGAACCCATTGGTTGGGATGGAAGGCTTCTCGGTGTATTATCATACACTTCCTCAAAATGATGTCAATGAATGGTTAGTAGATGAACATCAAAAACGTTTCAATGAAGTGCCCGACTTATTTACGCCTGGCGGCATGTCTGCGGCGATTGCTATTGTGGAGGCATTGAAACAATCGGATGGGGATGCAGACGCCAACAAGTTAATCGACGTTATGGAAGGTATGTCCTTTGAAACACCAAAAGGGACAATGACATTCCGTGAAGAGGATCACCAGGCTCTACAATCCATGTATTCGATTCGCTTAGAGCAACAAGATGGTGTGGATTATCCAGTACCAGTACTTATTCGGGAGCTTAGTCCTGAAGAGACAGCACCGCCCGTTATGAATTAAAGAATTGAGAGGCAGCATAGCTGTCTCTCTACATAAATGTGAGAAGGAAGGGAGTAGAGAATGGAGCCTATATTATATACAGATAATTTAACAATTCGTTTTGGGGGACATACGGCTGTAGATGGCGTTAATTTTCAAATGCCTGAGAAGCATTTAAAGTCCATTATTGGGCCGAATGGTGCTGGGAAAACAACCTTCTTTAATTTGATTAGTGGTGAGCTAAAGCCAACTGCGGGTGATGTTTATTTTAAAGGGCAATCACTTGCACAAAAGTCGGCCATTGAAAGAACTCGAATAGGATTGGGACGATCTTTTCAGATTACCAATGTTTTTCCAAACTTAACGGTTCTCGAAAATGTTCGTTTAGCCGTCCAATCCAAGGAGAGAATTCGTTATCAGCTATTCCGCCATTACAAAAGCTATCAGGCGATTACGGACAAAGCGGAGGAGTTATTGGCACTTGTGTTACTCGACAATAAACGAGATGCCCTGACAACAATGCTATCCCATGGAGAGAAAAGAAAGCTTGAGATTGCCATGCTACTCGCGTTAGATACAGAAATTCTACTGCTCGATGAACCAACTGCAGGGATGTCATTAGAGGAAGTACCTACGATTTTAGAAATTATTCGAAGCATAAAACAGCAGGGGGATAAAACCATTTTGCTCATTGAACACAAAATGGATATGATTTTGGATTTATCGGATTCTATTATGGTGTTGTTCAATGGTCAGCTATTAGCAGATGGCTCACCAGAGGAAATTATGAATAATGATACTGTGCAACATGCATATTTAGGAGGGCTGTACGATGACCACCTTACTGACATTAAATGAGGTTCACACGCATATTGGTCAATATCATATTTTGCAGGGCGTTAATTTTGAAGCGAAGGAGGGGCAGGTTACGGTACTGCTCGGACGCAATGGCGCAGGGAAAACGACCACCCTGAAAACAATAATGGGTTTAACGCCTGCAACAAAGGGTGACATTGCCTTTCGCTCCCAATCGATTAAAAAAAGTCCTACCTATAAGGTGGCGAAATTAGGAATCGGCTATGTACCTGAAAATCAAGGGATTTTTGCAGATTTAACGGTAGAGGAAAACATGAAGGTAGCGATGCGCAAGGAGGATACAGCCACATTAGAGCGACAGCAATATGTGCTAGAGCTGTTTCCTGATTTAAAGAAGTTTTGGAAAAAGGCTGGTGGGCATTTATCGGGTGGTCAAAAGCAAATGCTGTCCATGGCAAGAGCCTTTATCAATGATAGCCAATTAATATTGATAGATGAGCCTTCCAAGGGACTTGCTCCGATAGTTGTGGAAAAAGTGATGGAAGCGATTGTGGAAATGAAAAAGAAAACGTCCATTGTTCTAGTGGAGCAAAACTTTATAATGGCTAGTCGAATTGGTGATACCTATACATTAATCGATGATGGTAGAACAGTAAATTCGGGCAATATGCAGGATTTGATTGATGATGAAGAGCTAAAACGCAAGTATCTTGGCATTGGATAGAGGGGGGTGACTATCATTGGAGCTATTGGTCAATTTAATTATTAATGGCTTGGCCACTGGGATGTTAATTTTTCTGCTAGCAGCTGGTTTGACATTAATTTTCGGTTTAATGGATGTATTGAATTTTGCGCATGGTGGGCTATTTGTTTGGGGGGCCTATGCGGGCATCTTTACCTATATGTTGACAGAAAGTTTTATCGTTGGGATTATAGGCGCGATTGTGACCGGAGCGTTGCTTGGACTGCTGACAGAGAAATTCATTATTACGCCTGTTTACGGCAATCATATTCAGCAAATTTTAATTACCTTAGGGCTGATGCTCGTGTTGCAGGAGCTTATTAAGGTGGTCTTTGGACCAAATGGGGTGGCAGTAAAAACACCAAGTTATTTAGCAGGTAGCTGGGAAATTGGTGATGTGATCATCATTAAATATCGTTTATTTATTATTGTCATAGGGTTTGTGATTTTTGGTATTTTCCAATACATGCTGAAGCGTACGAAGATTGGCTTGATCGTTCGGGCTGGGGTGCAGGATAAGGAAATGGCGCAGGCTCTCGGTATTCATATTAAGCGTGTATTTTTATACGTCTTTATGGTGGGCGCTGCTCTGGCGGCACTTAGTGGGATGTTGATGGCTCCCTATTCAGGTGTGATTTATGCGGAAATGGGCATGGAGTATGCCATTTTAGGCTTTATTGTTGTGGTAATTGGCGGTATGGGTAGTTTTTCCGGCTCCCTGCTTGCAGCGATTTTAGTAGGGCTAGCAGGTAGCTTTATGGCTTATTATGTCCCTGTGCTGTCACTGGCGGTCAATATGATTTTAATGGCCATCGTTTTAATTTTCCGTCCTCAGGGGCTGTTTGCGATGCGAAAGGAGCGGACATCATGAACAACAAAATATCTTTACGCGCTTTCGCTTTTTTCCTGTTACTTGTCATTTTTATTATCCTTCCTTTTGTCAATGATTCAAGGACACTACTTATTTTACTCACACAAATCTTTATTTTTGGGATATTGGCAATGAGCTATGATATTTTACTAGGCTATACAGGCATCGTCTCCTTTGGGCACGCCATGTTCTTCGGCATAGGTGCCTACACAACAGCAGTCATGCTTAAGCAGATGGATCACACACTCTTGATCTTTGTACTGTCCATCGTGATTGGTATGATACTAGCAGGCTTCATTAGCTTTTTAGTAGGTTTATTAACCTTACGCTTAAAAAGTCATTTTTTTGCGATGCTGACGCTAGCCTTTTCGGGGTTATTTTTAGTCTTAGCTGAAAAGTGGCGCTCTGTTACGTATGGCAATGATGGCTTTACATTCAGAGCACCTGATCTATTTAGAGATCGAATGACCTTCTATTTCTTTGTGCTAGCAAGCTTGGTTGTCATCTTTTTGGCGCTCTACCGCTTTGTTAATTCACCAACAGGCCGTATTTTAATTGCCGTTCGTGAAAATGAACAGCGGACCAAATCATTAGGTTTTAATACGTTGCATTATAAAGTCATTGCCTCAGTTGTGGCAGGCATTGTAGCAAGTTTTGCTGGCTCCTTATATGCAGTGTCATTGCGCTTCGTTAATACGAGTGTGATGGCCATGGATATTACGCTGGATGCATTGTTAATGACGATTATCGGTGGGGTTGGTACTTTAGTGGGGCCGTTATTAGGCTCGGCGGTCATTGAATATGCGCAACATGCACTGTCGGGGCTTGCACGAGATTATCCTATTTTCGAACGTTGGATTATCTTCTTCGGGATTCTCTATATTTTAGCCGTTATCTTCTTCCCAAAAGGTATTATTGGCTCATTAAGATTGCTCTTTTGGAAGTGGCGAGGAAGGCTAAAGCAAAGAAAAACGACAGGTCCCTTGCCTCAGGAAAAGGAGCGATTTGAATGACAGTTGGTATTGTTAGTACAGGTATTTATCTACCTCAACAGAAGATGGCGTCGCAGGAAATTGCGGCTCTTTCCAATATTCCTGAGGCCATTATCCGTCAAAAAATGGGCATTCATGAAAAGCCAATTCCTGATAAGTCTGATCATACCGTGCAAATGGGTATATGGGCAGCACAGGAGGCGATTCAAAAAGCGAATATAGACCCTAAGGATATTGATGTTGTCATCTATATGGGGGAGGAGCATAAGGAATATCCACTTTGGACAGCCTCCATTAAAATGCAGGAGGAGCTTGGTGCTGTGAATGCATGGGCATTTGATGTGCAATTACGCTGCGGCACTACAATCATGGCGTTGAAAGTGGCGAAAAGCCTAATGGCCTCAGATGACACGATACGAACCATTCTGTTAGCAGGTGGTTATCGCAATGTTGATTTTATCGATTACAGCAATCCACGAACGCGCTTTATGTACAATTTAGCGGCTGGTGGAGGGGCCATGTTATTACAAAAAAACTATGAAAAAAATTTGCTACTAGAGGCAGATATTATAACGGATGGTTCTTTCTCAGAGGATGTAGTCGTGCCAGTCGGGGGAACGAAAAATCCATTAACCCCAACCCATTTAACCGAAAATTTATATAAGCTTGACGTTTTGGACCCCATTGGGATGAAGGAGCGGCTAGAACAAAAATCTTTAAGCAATTTTTTGAAGGTCATTCGCAGTTCTTTAGCGAAAAGTGGATACAGTGACGATCAGCTAGATTATTTAGCGATGTTGCACATGAAAAGATCTGCACATGATTATATTTTAACGGAGCTTGGCTTACAGCAGGAGCAGTCTATTTATTTGCAAGACTATGGACATATTGGTCAGATCGATCAAATATTGTCCCTACAGCTAGCACAGGAGCAAAACCAAATTCAAGCAGGCAATATTGTGACGCTTGTTAGTGCTGGCATTGGCTATGTATGGGGAGCTATCACAATACGTTGGGGATAAGGGGGAAATGGCATGGTAAAAACGATTCAACTAGCAAATGGAGAAACAATGGCCTATCGCAAGCGATCAGGTGGAGGTCATCCTTTAGTGTTGGTACATGGCAATATGACATCTTCTAAGCATTGGGATATTCTGATGGATGCTTTAGATGAGAAATACACCATTTACGCGATAGATTTACGTGGTTTTGGTGAATCATCCTATCTTAAGCCAATCACTGCTATTAAAGATTTTAGTGATGATGTCAAACTATTTGTGGATGCACTGCAACTGCACAGCTTTGATATGATTGGCTGGTCAACAGGTGGAGCTGTCTGTATGCAGTTTGTAGCAAATTATCCAGGACACTGTCAACGACTAATTTTACTTGCGTCTGCTTCTACACGTGGTTATCCATTTTACACGGATTTAGGAACAGGCAATCCAGCCTCCTTTAAGCGAGCCTATCATTATGAGGAGGTATTGGTGGATACATCCAAAACAAAGCTTATTCAAGGCTTCTACGATGAAAAAAATGCGGAAGGCTTACAGTCTATATGGAATGTATTAATTTATACGCATCATCGACCAAACGAGGGAAAATATCAAGAATATGTAGAAGATATGCTTACACAGCGCAATTTAGCAGAAGTATATCATGCACTCAATACATTTAATATAAGCGCTGTTGACAATGAGGTGGCAAAAGGCTCTCGGGAGGCCATGCTGCTTCATATCCCAATTTTAGTGCTCCGAGGGGATCGTGATTTGGTGATTACAGAGGAAATGAATGCAGAGATATTACATGATTTAGGCAAAACAGCACAGTTTGTAAGCCTAAAAAATTGTGGGCATTCGCCTTTGGTCGATGATTTAGCACAATTGACAGCTGAAATTGAAGCTTTTTTAGAAATTGGAGGAAGACAGTATGCGTTTGAACAATAAAGTGGCTATCATTACAGGCGCTGCAAATGGTATTGGCTATGCGGCTGCTGAGCGTTTTATCGAGGAGGGGGCATGGGTGTTTATCGCCGATTATGACGATAAAGCAGGCATTCTAGCAGCACAACAACTAGGCGAAAATGCTGTATTTATACAAGTAGATGTTGCAAGTAGAGAGAGCGTTAATCAGCTGGTGACGGCAGTGATCGAACAGGCAGGACGGATTGATATTTTAGTGAATAATGCGGGGATTACAAGAGACGCGATGCTGACAAAAATGACGGAGGATCAATTTCAGCAGGTGCTAGATGTCAATTTGACAGGTGTTTTCCATTGTACACAGGAGGTCATTCCCTATATGGTGGCAGCAGGTGGAGGCAAAATTATAAATACATCCTCAGTTAGTGGAGTATATGGCAATGTTGGTCAAACCAATTATGCAGCGACAAAAGCAGCGATTGTAGGTATGACAAAAACATGGGCGAAGGAATTAGGGCGTAAGGGGATTAACGTTAATGCAGTGGCACCTGGCTTTACAGAAACAGATATGGTCAAAAAAATGCCTGAAAATATTTTGGCTCAAATGCGATCAATCGTCCCCCTACAACGCCTAGGGACACCACGTGATATTGCCAATGCCTATTTATTTTTAGCATCTGATGAGGCCTCCTATGTTCATGGGCATACTCTGCATGTGGATGGCGCAATTATGATGTGATAGGGGGTAGTCAAGATGTTTGTTGAGCAAGAATGGATTTTAAAACGTGCAGCTTTAACACCTCACCACCTCGCCTTGATTAATTTAACATCAAAGGAACAATTGACCTACCAGCAATTATCTGAGGAAATCGGCAAATGGAGTCAATTTTTCGAACGGCAGCAGCTACAAAAGGGAAGTAGAGTCGCTGTTTTTGCGAAAAATCATATCCAATTGTTTGCTGTTTTATTTGCCTGTGGGCTACGTGGGCTCATTTATGTACCTTTAAATTGGCGCTTAAGCAAGGAGGAGCTAACACAAATTTTGGAGGATGCAACTCCTGCTATCCTATTATACGAAGAGGATAGTCATTGTCCCTTAGTTTTAGAAAAAATGTTTTCACTTCATGTTAGCCAGCATGAGAAGGAGATACAACCAAGTAGGCAAGACGTGGATGTGGATGATCCATGGTTAATGATTTATACAGGAGGCACGACGGGTCAGCCAAAGGGAGTAGTGTTATCCTTTCAGTCGGTCAATTGGAATGCCATGAATACTATTATTAGCTGGGGTTTACATGCTCAAGATCGGACATTAAATTATATGCCGATGTTTCATACTGGTGGCTTAAATGCTTTATGCATTCCCTTACTGATGGCGGGAGGAACCGTCATTATTGGCGATAAATTTGATGCAGAAGAGGCACTACAAGCAACGAACCAATATCAAACGACAATTTCTCTTTTTGTGCCAACAATGTATCAAGCAATGATTGCTACGAAGTATTTTCAGGAAAATCAATTTCCTTCCATGAAGGTATTTTTATCTGGAGGTGCCCCGTGCCCTCATCCTATTTACGATGCTTTTTATAATAAGGGATTATTTTTTAAAGAGGGATATGGTTTAACAGAAGCAGGACCCAATAATTTTTATATTGACCGAGAGCGTGCCTATGCAAAAAAGGGGGCTGTCGGGAAAAGCATGCAATTCAATGAAGCTAAAATCATCAATCATACAGGAAAAAGTTGTGCACCTGGAGAAGTAGGAGAGCTATTGGTAAGAGGGAAGCATATGTTTCGCTTTTACTGGAATAACAAGCAAGAAACTGCCAATATCCTGCAAGATGGCTGGTTGAAAACAGGGGATTTAGCGATGATGGATGCGGAAGGCGATTTTTATATTGTTGGGCGTAGAAAAGAAATGATAATTTCAGGTGGTGAAAATATCTATCCTCAGGAAGTAGAACAATGTCTACTACGGCATCCAGATGTGCGGGAGGTGGCCGTGATTGGTGTAGGTGATGACTATTGGGGTGAGATCGTGACAGCTTTTATTGTTTGTCCCCACCAAGTAGCCTCTCTAATAGATGATCTTAATGAGCTATGTCATCAACAATTAGGACGTTATAAGATTCCAAAACAAATGATTTTCTTAGACGAACTACCAAAAACAAGCGTTGGTAAAATCGATAAAAAGGCATTGTATAGGCTTGTCGACTCATCTATCTGTTAAGTATGATGAGAAGGAAGAAACGCTCGTCTTTCTAAATCCGAAATAAGAGAGGGACACATAAATGGCCCACGCATTAGTTATTGGTGGAACAGGGATGTTGGCTGACACATCCTGTTGGTTAGTGAATGATGGCTACCATGTCTCAGTAATTGGACGTAGTGCCCATCGAATGGAAGATTTGCGAAATAGAACAACCAAACCCGCACTTGTAACGCCGATTTTAGTTGATTATTGTAATATAGCCTTATTAAAAGAGAAGCTAGAAGAAACGCTTAAGCATAATGGGCCCATTGAATTGGTCGTTGCTTGGATTCATTCCTATGCGGATACTACATTAGAGAACATCTCCAATGTAATTTCAATAGAGAATAACGGGGAATGGAAACTGTTTCATGTGTTGGGGAGTAAGGCGAATTTAAGTGAAGTCCAAGAGAAATTGAAGCTCCCTGCTCGTTCGCAATACAGGCAAATCCAGCTAGGTTTTATGATGGAAGAAGGTCATGCGAGATGGCTTACGCATGAGGAAATATCGCAAGGTGTCGTTGCTGCTATTCAACAGGATCAACCTATCCATATCGTCGGGACGCTACAACCTTGGGAAAAGCGACCATTATAAACTAACTAACCTTCGTCTAACTAGATGGACGAAGGTTTTTACTTATCTCCATAATCAGTTTGTTGTAGATGTCTACATAATTGTGAGGGATAGTTAGGTTTGTGTGAAAAACGTCAGGATCAAGCAACTTTCTTCTCCTTACCTTTTACTTAGTATAACAAAATCATTTCCATATAACTTATCCTTATTTACTCACATCTCTTCCCATCAGACCGACATATCAGTAAAATAGAGTAGGTTAGGGGGATTACATGTGAAAGATCAACGCTTTAAAATAGCGCATCGAGAGGCGCTTATCGGAATTGGACTCGTCCTTGTCAACTTTGCGATTTGGTTTGGCTTTGCCTATGGATTAGGTTCAGGAGATCCAAGAAATTATACGTATGTATTTGGTTTTCCTGCCTGGTTTTTCTATAGCTGTATCGCTGGGACAGGCTTTATGATCCTTCTTATCTGGATTGTGATGAAACTCTTTTTCAAAGAGGTACCATTCGATGATGAGGAGGTGGATCGCTAATGCATTGGCAAGTTGTATTTCCATTGCTATTATTTTTAATTATTATTTTTGGAATCGGTATTTGGGCCAATAAGCATGTCCGCTCCTCTAATTCATTCCTGCAGGAGTATTTCCTAGGTGGTCGTGAAATGGGTGGTTTTATCCTTGCAATGACGATGATTGCTACATATGGCAGTGCGAGTAGTTTTATCGGAGGACCGGGTGTAGCCTATACAAAAGGACTTGGGTGGGTATTACTGGCAATGGCTCAGCTACCAGCAGGTTATTTTGTACTCATGATTTTAGGGAAAAAATTCGCCATTATTGCTCGTCGTTACCAGGCCATTACGTTAATCGACTTTTTACGTGAACGCTACAAAAGCCATGTCATTGTTATTTTATCAGCCATTAGCATCATTGTTTTCTTATTTTCGGCTATGATGGCTCAATGGGTTGGGGGTGCACGCTTAATTGAGTCATTAACTGGCTTAAGCTACACAGCAGCACTGTTTATTTTTGCGATTTCCGTGTTAGTATATGTGATTATCGGAGGCTTCCGTGCGGTTGCACTTACAGATACGGTCCAAGGTTCAATTATGGTGATTGGTACAATTATTTTATTAATCGGCACCATTGTGGCAGGTGGAGGCATCGACAATATAATGGCCTCACTGGTCGCTGAAAATCCTGACTTTGTGTCACCATTTGGCGCACAAGGAGATTTAACGCCTCTGTATGTCTCAACATTTTGGATTCTCATTGGTGTAGGGGTTGTAGGACTTCCGCAAATTGCGGTTCGTGCGATGAGCTATAAGGATTCCAAAAGTATGCATCAAGCGATTCTTATTGGCACGATTGCCATAGGGACAATCATGTTTGGCATGCATTTAATTGGGGTGTTAGCCCGACCTGTCTTACCGGGCATTGAGATTGGTGATAAAGTCATGCCGCTCCTGACGTTGAAGGTATTACCGCCATTTTTAGCAGGAATCGTTTTAGCTGCACCAATGGCTGCGACAATGTCTACGGTTAATGCTTTACTAATGCTTGTCAGCTCTACAGTTGTCAAAGACATCTATTTAAATTATATGAAGCCGAAAGCTAGTGATGCAGAGATAAAGCGTGCAAGCTTTATTGTAACAACAGTCATTGGCCTAGCCGTTGTCATCTTTGCACTCAATCCACCTGATTTATTAGTGTGGTTGAACTTATTTGCCTTCGGTGGACTAGAGGCTGTCTTTATTTGGACAGTCGTTTTAGGATTGTATTGGAAAAAAGCGAATAAATACGGAGCGATTGCGTCAATGATTTCAGGCATGTTGTTGTATATTATGATTGATCGGTTTTATCCTTCTGTCTTTGGTATGCATACAGTCACGATACCAATTGTCGCATCCTTCTTTATTTTTGTGATTGTCAGTTTGTCCACTAGTCATAAATTTAAAAACGAAAAGCTTATGATTTAACGCCAAAACGCCACAGATTTCAAATTCTGTGGCGTTTATTTTAATGCATCATAAAATCATAGGCATTTTTCGCAAGTAATGTCATTGTAACGACAATAAATAGCGTGCGGACAAAGCCACTTCCTTTCTTGATTGCCATCCGTGAGCCAAGCATAGCCCCACCAATTTGCGCAATGCCCATGACTAGACCATAAACATAATGAATTTGACCTAAGTAAGCAAACATACAAACACCAGCCACATTACTCGCCAAATTTAAAAACTTCGCATTACCAGCCGCCTTTAAAAAATCGAAGCCTACCAATAAGAAGCTAAAGATTAAAAACGACCCTGTCCCAGGACCAAGAAATCCATCATAAAAACCAATAGCAAATAATAGCAGCATAAATAAAAACAAATGTTTTTTAGATAGATTTTTTACGGTAGAGACGGCACCCCAATCCTTTTTAAAGATCGTATATACCCCAACAGCCGCCAGCATAACAAGCATTAATGGCTTTAGTAATGCTGGATTAATCAGATGCACAGTCCAAGCACCACATAATGATCCGATAAATGCTAGTGGAAAATATTTGAGGACAGAGCGAATGTCCAGCTGGCCAGAACGATAGAAAGAAATAGAGGAAGTGAGCGAGCCCATAGCTCCTGCTAGTTTGTTCGTGGCAACCGCAGCAGCTGGATTGAGCCCAACAAATAGTAAGGCTGGTAGTGAAATTAAACCGCCCCCTCCCACTACTGAGTCAACAAAAGCCGCCAGAAATCCAAAAGAAATTAATAGTATGAGAATATGTACATCGATTTCAAACAACATATGACACCTCTTTATAATTAGTTACTACTGAAATAGTAACTAATTTTATTTACGCTGTAAACCCCATTTTTTCATTGGCAAATCTTCACATTGGTAGCCTATAATAAAGATAATGGAGGGATTACATGGAGGAATTAATCACCCAGCTGAAAGAAATGGGTTTTACAGAATATGAAGCGAAGGCCTATACGGCACTTGTTCAGCAAAGTCATGTCAGTGCTTATCAGGTTAGTAAAAATTCTGGCATACCACGTGCAAGAGTGTATGATATTTTAAATATCCTTGTAGAAAAGGGCATCGTGTTAAAAGAAGAGACCGCAGAACAAACGACCTATTCGGCAATGCCTGTGTCTGTGTTCTTACAGCAAATGCAACAGCGCTGGGAGTCGAATTTTACGTCTATAAGCGGAAAATTAGAGAAATTAGAGGAAAAAGTACAGGAAGCTGAGCCTAAAGTGGTCATGCTGAAGGGCAAGGAATCCATTATCAACTATTGTCAGTCACTTCTAAAGAAGGCGAAGAAAAAAGTGATGCTGTCGATGTGGGAAGATATGTATGATGCCTTACGTGAAGATTTGCAAGAGGTGGCGCTGCATGTTCCTGTTCATGGCATTACGTTGTATGTAGGAGAGCATCTCGCCTCAATTGACCAGCATAGAGCCACACATTATACAAAAAAAGCGTCTACACCGCATTGGTTTATCTTATCGATAGATGGTCAGGAAATGATTTATGGTCATTCTCCATCTACCCAAGAGACGGCCTTTATCACCAATGATCCGGTTCATATTTATTTGTTAGAGGATTATATATGGCATGATGTGCTCATCAATCGGTTAGTAAAACGTGATGACCAGGAGTTAGAAGACTGGATTGCTAAGGAACGTAAAGCTTTTTTCTTAGAATAGTCGTATAAGGAAGGGGAGTTACTTGAAAAAATTCGTGTTGCTAGGTTTAATAAGCCTACTAATGCTAGGAGCCTGTAATGCTACACCACCTACCGATCCACCAACGATTCATGAGCTAACGGTTGTCCCAGATAATGTCCAAAAAAATATCGTTTCTAATGACAGAATACAACTATTGCATGAAAAGGATGCTCCATATTACCTTGTTTATTATTCAAAAGGGAATGTATTGGCAAGTATTACAGCTGAGGGAAATAGGCTTATTATCCAGTTAGAAGAAGGCAGCGAGCAAAGGAAAGAGGCTCAACCCTATGTTTTTAAAGTCACCGTCAAGAATCCTGAGCTGGATACCATTGATTTGCGAATTAACGGTCAGAGTACGCCAATTGATCGTATGACCATTATGTGATAAAAGAAACCGAAATCCCTTTAGAAATGAGATTTCGGTTTCTTTACGTGATGCCTAATAAAAGACTTTGTCTACGTTATATTTAGAGCGGAAAGTATTAATCGCATATGTTTCGTAAATTTCACGTTCCATTGGATCTTCTACTTCATAGACTTCAATTTTGAACACTTCATCACGATGGTTTTTCATCGGAGATACATTATCCTCGAAATGTTTTTTAATACGTTGACGAATTTTACGTGCTTTCCCAACAAACAATAGCTCATTCTTGTCATTATAGAATAAGAAAATGCCGCCTTTATCACGTGTGATTTTATGGAAGTCAATAAAACCGAAGTAAGGTGTGATCGGCACATCACCTGGTTTTAAATCTTGTTCACGTTGACGGATTACTAGATCTGGTTTTGGAAATTCAATTTTAATCAAACTATTCACGTTCCTCTCTCTTACTAAAAGTATATGGTAACATAATTACTGCATGTTTACCATAAATTTTAAATGCAGAAACACCACATATAGCAAGCTTAGTGTACATCAAATGAGCAAGGAACATGCACATGAATCACAAAATATTCTATGAATTATTGATATTCTAACTAGTTCGTGTTACAATTCAAGATAATTAAATAATCTTATCAAGAGAAGCTGAGGGATTTGGCCCGATGACGCTTCAGCAACCTCTAACAATTGTTAGAAAGGTGCTAATTCCAGCAAAGGATTTTTTCCTTTGAGAGATAAGAGTGGACGTGAAAAAAATCCTTCTCATTCTATCTCGTATGGAATGAGGAGGATTTTTTAATTTCGTTGCATCCTACGCAAGTAAGATTTGCTAAAAGAGAGTGATTATAGAGAGGGGAAAGCAAGATGCCAATTAATATTCCGAAAAATTTACCAGCTGGAGAACATTTACGTGAGGAAAAAATCTTCGTCATGGAAGAAGATCGTGCGAAAACACAGCAAATCCGTCCATTAAATATATTAATATTAAATTTAATGCCTGAAAAAGAAAAAACAGAGCTCCAATTATTACGTTTATTGGGGAATACACCATTACAAGTCAATATTACCTTTTTGAATACAGCCACACACGAGTCTAAAAATGTGAGTAAATCCCATTTGCAGCTTTTCTACACAACGTTCAATCAGATTCTACACCGACGCTATGATGGTATGATTATAACTGGTGCGCCAGTAGAAAAAATGGCTTTTGAAGAGGTCAACTATTGGCAGGAAATTTCAGAAATTATGGATTGGTCTAAAAAGAATGTGACATCCGTGCTACATATATGTTGGGGGGCACAGGCTGCATTGTATCATCATTATGGCATTGGGAAGGTTGAGCTTTCTGCTAAATGCTCAGGCGTCTATTCCCATGTGATTACAGATTTAACTGTAGATTTGGTACGTGGCTTTAGTGATTTATTTACTGCACCTCATTCACGCTATACATCTGTTTCGATTGACGAGGTTCGCAATCATCCAGATCTACGATTATTATCCTATTCAGAGGATGCTGGGGTATTTATTGTACAATCAAAAGATAATAAAAATATTATGATTACGGGGCATCTAGAGTATGATGCGACAACACTAGCCGATGAATATAGTCGCGATGTGGCGAAGGGCATAGATATCGCCGTTCCTGTAAACTACTTCCCGAATGACGATCCGACACAAGTGCCGATGAATACATGGCGTGCCCATACGCATCTATTATTCTCTAACTGGTTGAACTACTATGTTTACCAAGAAACACCATATGAATGGGATTTTGTAGATGAAATCGAATATCATATTTAATTAATAAAAAGTCTAATTTCTTTTCTAGCTTAGAAGAAATTAGACTTTTTGATTGTCATCTTCTGTTTCCTGCTGAGGTGTTTCGTTTTTTTGAGCCTTGGATTTACGATTGCGAATAACTACCACAATCAACAAAAGTATGGGTAATAAAATGGTGAAAATAAAGGAAAAGATTGGCCAAATTTCATTATTATAATTAGTAGAATGCACAATATCTGGATGAACAATTTGAGAAAGTCCAATGACAATTATACCCATCGGTATAATAAGCGGACGATGATCCTTAATCTTCAAAATTTGTGCAAGGCCAACAACGGTCGTATAGAAATACATAAATGTACGAATATATATAGACGTAATCCACATAAATGCCATAATGATTTCTATGCGCTGTAAAAAATTCCCTATAGATATTCTTTGCGCTAAGGCATAGCTAGGAAATGTCCTTGATGCAGTGTTTTCAGGACCTAATACAAGAATCGATAGGACAATCAACGTAACTAAGACGATTCCGCCAAGGATTGCCCCAATATATAGCCCTTTCTGTGCAGACGGCTGTACATTGACGCCAGTAGGATAGAGCATCAATAATACAATTAATGGAAAGGAAAAGATACTCATAAAGCGTGCAATACTATAAAACATAGATGCTTTGGTCGCTTCTAGTAGAGGCTGAATATTCTCAAATGTAATTTGAGGGGTAATACTAATGACGAAAAAAATAAAAATAAAGATAAACAATGGGAAGAGGATTTCTGCCGAACGGGCAAAGGTCTCAATCCCTAAATAAGCGGCATACATAATAAGGATACTGAACAGTAGGGCAAATGCTAATGTCGGTGTCTCTGGCATAACTTCCGTTTTCATGAAAATACCGATAAAATAAAGTAATTCTCCAGCCGAAAGAAAGGTCATAATCAGGAAACAAATCGCTGTGATTTTCCCGAAAAAACGCCCAAGAATTTTTTCATTGGCCTCGATAAAGTTTAGGGACGGTGTTTGATTGGCCAGTGTTAAAAATAATTTTAGAACCAGTAAACTGAGCAGAACACCAATGCTTGCCGCTATCCAAGCATCTTGCTTAGCGGCACCAGTAATACTCGAAGGGATAATTAAAATCGCTGTACCGATAGAATAGAGAAAGGTAACGATTGTAAACTGTCTTGAACTAATTAGCTCTTTTTCCATCAAGCTACCCTCCGTTTCTCAGTCCATCTTTCTATTTTGTGAATGACACAATGTAATCCCTAATCGGTGTGAAGATAAAGGTAATCAAATCTAATGGGCTAGGAATATGGATTTTAAGGGCAATCCCCATATTTAAAGCCGTTCCAATAAATAGCAAAAAGGAGAATACAATAATGGCTTTTCTATCCTGTTGCTTTTTTAGCTTTGGAATAAAAACAAGAGCAACAATGATTGCAATAATCAAGATAGCTACGGCTAGTACCATCTCATTACTCCTCCTTTGGCTTGTTTAATAATGAATTTTGCATCGTACCTGAACCTTGGGTTGTTACCTTTACATGAACAGCCACTGCTAAATCTGGAAAAATGGAAGTCCAGTCATCCTTAATTTTTTTCCACTGCTTTGGATCTGCCCGATGTAGGGCATCCCCAAATCCAAAAACATCGACTTCATATTGCTGTTGAATTTTCTCTACTGTTTTTTCAATGCGGTCATCAATCCCCTGGGCTGTTTTTTTATTAACGTAATCAATCGATTTATTTTTGGTAAGATCGATATCACATTCGACCTCTCCAACATTCTGCTCTACATTAATATGGACATCGATTTTCGGTTTCCCGTTTTTAAATGACCCTTTCACCTTTGTAGTGGATTGGGTGATTTCAGTAGACAAGGTCCCTTTATTAGGACAGGCGATGATTTCTATCGTACTTTGAATTTTGTCATTAAGAAAACTAATACTTTTGCTTTCGCTTTCAGTCAGTAGCCCTATATATTTATCCCCTTTAAATACTGCTAAACCTGTATAACGTAATAGCACAGGTGTTTTAACACGTTGCACATTTGTTTGATCTACACCTAATTTCTTATCGCCATGAACTTCAATAGCAGAAATTAACGCCCCTTTATGCTTATTGGTTAACGTATTGACTAATTCATCAATATTAACAGCTATCGTGGAGCCCCAAGCCTTTTCAGAGACATCAAGGGAATTCAAGATTTTATTTGCAGGAACTTTTTCGATGGGTGTTAGTACATTTAATACTTCCTTCGCTGTTGCTTCGTGAGACATAATGACGTCGAAATCCTTACGAAATTCATGGTCCCTTACAATTAAATCAAGTGCATCACTAATGCCTTCTTTCGCGAGATCTTCCCCTAATACAACCACTTGAAGGTGGGCAAAATAAGGTTTTCGAGCTGCAATAGTCGTCATTTTCCGAATGGCTTCAAAGATGGTCTCGCCTCTCGAATGATAGCTAACGACAGGAGAGCGTTGAGTGGAAGCTTGGCGCACTGAGACTTCACTAGGATCAACAATTTGAACTGTAATTTCATATTCCTCATCTATTTTGTCAATGCCAAATGCTACGACTATGGCCAATTCATTTAATTCACGCTTACTCCAGCAGCCACTTAACAGTATTGTGAGGATACATAGTAAGCAAATCCAGTTTATTTTTGCCATATTTCATTCCTCATTTATCCAGTTGTTATTTCCTGCTTTTTACATTGATATATTTATGTCCTCTAACAATATTTTTTTGATTGACCAAACGAGGTCGTGTAAGTAACTTTCTACGCGGGAACAGCAGAAACGCATCCTTCTGATCCTGTAATACCAACGGTGCGAATGGGCTTAAATAAGGTACACCAAATGAACGAATGCTACATAGATGAAGAATAATTAGCATAATGCCAAACATTACACCGAATAAACCAAACATAGCAGCTAAAATCATTAATGGGAAACGTAGTACACGAATCGTATTCGATAAGCCATAGGCAGGGAATAGAAAGCTACAAATCGCTGTTAAGGCTACAATAATTACCATTACAGCGGAAACGACGCCTGCATCAACTGCTGCCTGACCAATAACTAAAGTACCTACGATGGATACCGCAGGACCGATTGTTCGAGGCATACGAAGTCCAGCTTCCCTTAAGACCTCAAAGGCAACCTCCATAATAAGCGCTTCTACTACTGCAGGAAAGGGTACGCCTTCCCTTTGTGAAGCAATGCTAATTAACATGGGTGTCGGTAGCATTTCCTGATGAAAGGTAGTAATCGCCACATACAAGGATGGTGCTACTAATGCTAGACTGATACCAAAGAAACGCAAGATACGTACAAGTGAGCTAATCATCCAATGCTGATAATAATCTTCTGCTGATTGTAAAAAGGATGTAAATAGCGCTGGAACGACTAAGACAAAAGGTGTGCCATCAACTAGAATCGCCACTTTGCCATCTAATAATTCACCTGCGATGACATCAGGTCGTTCAGAGTTGTAGACGGTAGGAAACATAGAGTTTTTTGAGTCTTGAATAAAATCCTCAATATAGCCACTTTCCAGAATGCCATCAATATTAATACGATCTAATCGAGCCAATACCTCTGCGACGATTTTGTCACTGGCGATGCCATTTATATACATCACTGCTACATCTGTTTGTGTCACATCTCCGATAACGCGTGATTTTATCCAGAGATTCGGACTTTTTATTTTGCGACGAATGAGCGCTGTATTCGTACGCAAGGTTTCCGTAAAGGATTCCCTCGGTCCGCGAATTACGGATTCCGTCGATGGCTCTGTGACAGCTCGATCCTTGGCACTTCTAGTACTTGTCACAATCCCTTCGGCAAAGCCATCTAATAAAATAACCGTTTCACCATTGAGAATGGCATTGTAGAGTGTTGTGAAATGCTCAATATTCGTCACATCGCCTACCGTTAAATAGGAATTCCGAACATATTGATTAATGGTTGTTATTTCAATATCTTGTTCTTCTTCAATATTTGCCATCAGTTTATCGATAACAGAATCAGAAATAGTCGTTTTATCCGATAAGCCATCAATGGAAATAATGGCGAGGCTATGGGGATCAGTTTCTCCAATCGCAATTTCACGTATGATAATATCATTACTATGCCCTAGTGATTGTTGAATGATTTTTATATTTTTAGATAGGGAAGTATACAATAAATCGTTCGTTGTATGGGATGGGGAGGTCTCGTTATTGTTAGACATGGACATGTGTTTTCCTCCTCAAATGGTCGTTCATTACCTTTAGAATGGACAATTTTTTTGAGAGATAAACGAAAGAGATATGAAAAATCTAGCTATTTGTGGCAATATCACATTCCTTGCAACTTTCGTGTGTCTTGTTTTGTAATAAATAAAAAAACAGTCTGTCCTTTCATGTATGGAAAGGACAGACTGCTTTATGTACGATAGTCGTATTGTAATTCATCATTACTTGTATCAACATCAACATGTAAATTGTGATCGTTAAAGAACCAAAGATCTTTCTCATCAATGTAATAGATAACACCATCAATTTCTGTTTGCACACCTATGGCAATAGGTTCCTCACGTGTCATGCCTAGTGAAAAGCCTTCGTGAAACGGACTTGAGCCACCATAACGTGCATAAAAACGAATTGTATCACCAGGTTCAACTTCCATTTCATGTTTGAACCATTGTAGGGCTTCATCTGTCAATGCAATATTCATTTCAAATGCTCCTCTCTTCCTACAGCCATTTTACCTTTGGTTCGGTGCCGTTTTTAATACGAGCAATATTGGCACGGTGACGATAAATAATAAAGGTAAATAAAAAGGCTACCAAGATGCCTAATGCAAAGTCACCTGTAATAAAATAATAAACGATTGCATAGATAAGCGCTACTAAAGCGGCTATCATCGATGTTAAGCTGACGATTTTTGTGATTTTTAATGTCACAATAAAGGTAATAAATAGTAGGACAAAGAGTGGCCAAGAATAGCCTAATAATACACCAGCTGACGTTGCCACAGCTTTCCCACCACGGAAGTTGGCAAAGATCGGGAACATATGACCGATAACAGCGACAAGACCCAGTAATAAAGAGTGGAGTGTAGTATCAGAGAAAACAGGAAGTGTCACGAGTAAGACAGCGGCTGTTCCTTTTAAGACATCCATCACCGTAACAATAATACCAGCCTTTTTCCCTAATGTTCTAAAAGTATTGGTCGCACCAAGATTACCGCTCCCGTGTTCACGAATATCGGTATTATAAAAAATTTTGCCTATCCATAATCCAGAAGGTATAGAGCCGATTAGATAAGCACATAAAATAATAAGTCCATTGATCATAGTTGGACTCCTTTCATTCATAGTCCATCACTTGGTACTAATAGTTTGTAACAAGTATTTTACACTTTTTCTTGCTAATCTACAATGTTATGAAGGAGATTTCATCCGAAGTCTTGAATCAATACAAAAGAGAATCTATTAGCGAGGACTAGGCTTTTAGACATAAATTTGTAGGAAGCACTAAAACCTTTATAAAAATATAGGCAAAATGGCAATTTTGTCAATCGCTCATTCCTTTGGTAGAATAGAAGTCTAACTTTATCCTGTTTAATCGCAAGGCACGAGTTAGTGTGCTTTTATTTGCAAGCATCACAACTTTATTTTGCAACTAAGTAGGCTTCAATGCGTCAAATGATGATGGAAGCTAGAAGCAGTCTGTCTTGCTCAAATACCAATTTTAAGCAACTGTTGAAGATGTTTACTATTAATAAAAAAGATCAAAACTGTGAGCAAATTTTAAAATTTTATTGGACCTGTCGCTAGCTATTGACAGGAAATGCTATTATTATTAGGATGAGAACATAAATAGAACATGTGTTTGTTTTTTGGAGGGGAATTTTTTTGACGAATAAACAGTCACCTAGCGTCTATAATGATGACGCTATACAAGTATTAGAAGGATTAGAAGCGGTACGCAAACGACCTGGCATGTATATCGGTTCTACGGATGGCCGTGGACTTCATCACCTTGTGTATGAAATCGTAGATAATGCGGTGGATGAAGCACTGGCTGGCTTTGGATCTCATATTATTGTCACAATTCATAAAGATCAAAGTATGAGTGTGCGCGACTTTGGCCGTGGGATGCCAACCGGTATGCATAAAATGGGCAAACCGACACCAGAAATTATTTTTACAGTGCTACACGCTGGTGGTAAATTTGGTCAAGGTGGCTATAAAACAAGTGGAGGTTTACATGGTGTTGGTTCTTCCGTTGTGAATGCGCTCTCAACATTTTTAGAGGTGACAATCCATCGCGATGGTAAAAAGTATCGTCAACGCTTTGAGCATGGTGGACATCCTGTCACAACACTTGAAAATATTGGGCAGACCAAGCAGACAGGAACGCTTGTTCATTTCCTACCAGATGAAACGATCTTCTCTGTCACAAAATTCAATTATGATACGTTAGCGGAACGATTACGTGAATCAGCCTTTTTATTAAAGGGCTTAAAAATTGAATTAATTGATGAGCGCGAGGAAGGCAAGAGCGATGTGTTCTTTTATGAGAATGGCATTGAGGCTTTCGTTGCGTATTTGAATGAGGAAAAAGATGTCCTTCATCCAGTAAAATATGTAGAAGGCGTACAGGATGAAATCGAAGTAGAGTTCGCTTTCCAGTATAACGATGGTTATTCAGAAACGATTTTATCATTCGTTAATAATGTCCGTACACGTGATGGTGGTACACATGAAACGGGTGCAAAGGCAGCATTGACACGTGTCTTTAATGAATATGCAAGAAAAATTGGCCTGTTAAAGGACAAGGATAAAAACCTTGAGGGGACAGATATTCGTGAGGGCTTAGCAGCGATCGTGTCTGTTCGTATCCCAGAGCATTTACTGCAATTTGAAGGACAAACAAAGGGCAAGCTTGGGACAAGTGAGGCTCGTTCTGCAGTAGATAGTGTAGTGTCTGAGCAAATTTTGTATGTGCTAGAGGAAAATGCAGAGTTATCAGCTTCTCTTGTTCGTAAAGCGATTCGAGCGCAGCAAGTGCGTGAAGCAGCTCGTAAAGCGCGTGAGGATGCACGAAATGGCAAGAAAAACAAAAAGGGTAGTACGATTTTATCTGGAAAATTAACACCAGCTCAGTCACGTAATGCGGCAAAAAATGAGCTGTATTTAGTCGAGGGTGATTCTGCGGGTGGCTCTGCTAAACAAGGTCGTGACCGTACATTCCAAGCGATTCTGCCATTGCGCGGGAAAGTAATCAATACAGAAAAAGCCAAGCTACAGGATATTATGAAAAACGAAGAAATTTCAACGATTATCCATGCGATTGGGGCAGGTGTTGGTACGGATTTTGCGGTGGAGGATTCTGCCTACAATAAAGTAGTCATCATGACCGATGCGGATACAGATGGGGCACATATTCAAGTCTTGCTATTAACATTCTTCTATCGTTATATGCGTCCGCTCATTGAGTCTGGGAAGGTCTATATCGCACTACCGCCGCTTTATAAAGTCTCAAGAGGTACAGGGAAAAAAGAAGTCATTGAATATGCTTGGACAGAAAGTGATTTACAAAAGGCCATCAAGAAGGTTGGAAAGGGTTACATATTACAGCGCTATAAAGGTCTTGGTGAGATGAATGCAGACCAACTGTGGGACACAACGATGAACCCTGAAACACGGACATTGATTCGTGTCACAATCGAGGATGGTGCACGAGCGGAGAGACGTGTCACGACGTTAATGGGTGATAAGGTGGAACCACGTCGTAAATGGATCGAAGCCAATGTAGACTTCGGTATGGAGGATGATTCTAACATTTTAGAGAATGAATTCATCCAACAAGAGGAGGACCAAGCATGAGTAGTACAGAAAAGTTTCAAGATTTACCGTTAGAAGAAGTAATGGGTGACCGTTTTGGTCGCTATAGTAAATATATTATTCAAGACCGCGCGTTGCCTGATGCACGTGACGGTCTTAAACCAGTACAGCGCCGTATTTTATATGCGATGTTTACGGAAGGTAACACACATGATAAGCCGTTCCGTAAATCCGCAAAAACAGTGGGTAATGTAATTGGTAACTATCATCCGCACGGCGATAGCTCTGTGTATGAAGCGATGGTACGGATGAGTCAGGACTGGAAGGCACGTCATATGCTCATTGAGATGCACGGGAACAATGGCTCGGTAGATGGCGATCCTCCAGCTGCAATGCGTTATACAGAGGCGAGACTATCAGCTATTGCCGCTGAAATGCTACGAGATATTGGCAAGAAAACGGTTGAATTTGTGCCAAACTTTGATGATCAGGATATGGAGCCAACTGTATTACCAGCACGTTTTCCTAACCTTTTAGTCAATGGCTCTACAGGAATTTCCGCTGGTTATGCGACAGATATTCCGCCACATGCCTTAGATGAAGTACTGGATGCTGTGTTGATGCGCTTAGACAAGCCTAATGTTACTGTAGATGAATTGATGACGGTGATTAAAGGACCTGATTTCCCAACGGGTGGAATCATTCAAGGTGTTGATGGCATTAAAAAGGCGTATGAAACAGGTCGTGGTAAAATCATCGTCCGTGCACAAGCAGTTGTTGAACCAATCAAGGGTGGTAAAGAGCAAATTGTTATCACTGAGTTACCATATGATGTAAATAAAGCGAATCTTGTGAAAAAAATTGATGAGCAACGTGTAGATAAACGACTAGAAGGCATTGCAGAAATTCGAGATGAATCAGACCGTACAGGCTTACGTGTCGTAATTGAGCTGAAAAAGGATGTACCAGGACAAGGAATTTTACAGTACTTGTTTAAAACAACGGATTTACAGGTAGCTTATAATTTTAATATGATTGCCATTCATAATCGTCGTCCAACGATGATGACATTGCCATTATTGCTAGATGCGTATATTGCCCATCAAAAAGAAGTGGTAACAAACCGTTCCATTTATGATTTACAAAAGGCAAAGGATCGTTCCCATATTGTAGATGGATTAATTAAAGCCCTTTCCATTTTAGATGAAGTCATTGCGACGATCCGTTCTTCTAATGATAAGAAGGATGCGAAGCTTAATTTACAAGCGAAGTTTGATTTTACAGAGGTACAAGCAGAGGCCATTGTAAGCCTGCAATTATATCGTTTAACGAATACGGATATTACAGAGCTTCGTCAGGAACAGGACGAGTTAAATAAGCTAATTGCGAAGCTAGAGGGGATTCTACAAAGTGAAGCAAAGCTAGTGCGTGTTATTAAACAAGAGTTACTAGATATTAAGAAACGCTTTACAGAGCCTCGTCGCTCGAAGATTGAGCAAGAAATTGAAGAAATTAAAATTACATTGGATGTCCTTGTGCCAAGTGAAGAGGTTGTCGTAACAGTAACGAAGGATGGTTATATTAAACGTACATCCACACGTTCTCATGCCGCTTCAAACGGGCAAGATTTTGCCATGAAGGATTCAGATTATTTATTGTATGAAGCAAACTTAAATACACAGCACCATCTATTGCTGTTCACAAATCGAGGCAATTATATTTATCAGCCTGTTCATGAGCTGCCTGATATACGCTGGAAGGATCTCGGCCAGCATATTTCAAGTATTGTGCCAACAGGGGAAGATGAATCCATTATTGCGGTTTATGGCTTCGAAACATTTGAACAGCCAAATACGTATGTCTTCACAGCCACAAAAGATGGCCAAATTAAGCGCTCACCACTCGCAGACTATGCGGTAACACGTTATTCAAAGCCAATTAAAACGATGAACGTCAAGGCTGGTGATGCGATGATCTATGCATCATTTGTAACAGATGACGTGGAGCTGATGCTCACAACGGATACAGCCTATGCGATTCGTTTCCCTATGGAGGAGTTACCAGTTACAGGTGTGAAAACAGGCGGTGTGAAAGGGATCACACTAAAAGATGGAGAAGCCTTAGTTGGAGTCAATGTGTTACAGCCTGATGTTACCCACTATGTAGTGATTGTGACACAGCGTGGGGCCGTAAAGAAAATGAATGTCGCTGAAGTTGAAGTAGCGAGTCGTGCAAAACGTGGACTAAAAGTATTAACAGAGTTAAAAGCAAACCCTCACCGAATTGTGGCAGTTGTTCAAGCAACAGACGAGGAGCAGGTTGTGATTGAAACTGAAAAAGGTGTTCAAGAGATGATTGACGTACAAGCATTGTCTCGTGCGGATCGCCATTCCAATGGTTCATTTAAAGTGGATATTGCAACAGATGGAGCAATTTCTCATGTTGTAACAGCCAAAAAAGAACAGAAACCAAGCTAAAAGCATGCCCAGCCTCTTAGGAGCGCTGGGCTTTAAGCTCTATTCAAAAATAGCACCTTGTCATTTAAGTGAAACTATGGGTATAATAATCATCGAAAAGTTCATAGCGAAAGAATGTAGGGGGGCTAGTAATTGCTAGCTGAGATTGTGTCCGGTAGACGCTGACCCTTTGAACCTGATTTGGCTCGTACCAGCGTAGGGAACATCTATTCAAAAAGCAAAGTTTTGAAGATTGATTGCAATACGTCTGGGAGGAATCCTAGGCGTTTTTTTATGTTTTCAAGCAACAGCTTGCCAACATTGTATACGCTTTCTTCTGGTGACAACATTCATTCATGAACACTTTCATATTACAAACTGGGAGGCTTTCGCATGAAAAAATGGTTTTTTATTTTATTGGCAGCACTATTGACATTAGTAGGCTGTAGTGACAAGGATGACAAGCAGGCTGCAGACAAGCTGAAAAAGGTGTCTGTGGTACTGGATTGGACGCCGAATACAAATCATACAGGACTATATGTTGCCAAAAAACTCGGTTATTTTGAGGAACAGGGTTTAGATGTTGATATTATTATGCCTGGTGAGGCGGGCGCAGATCAGCTTGTTGCTTCTGGAAAGGCGGATTTTGGCGTGAGCTATCAGGAAGGCATAACACAGGCACGAGTCCAGGATGTGCCGCTGGTCTCCATCGCAGCAATTATACAGCATAATACATCTGGCTTTGCTTCTATTGCTTCAAAGGGCATTACATCGCCAAAGGATTTTGAAGGTAAAACCTATGGTGGTTGGGGCGCACCATTAGAGCAAGCCGTTTTACAATCACTCATGCAAAAAGAAAAGGCAGATATTAATAAGCTAGATATCGTCAATGCAGGGGATTTAGATTTCTTTACAATGATGGAAAAAGATATAGATTTTGCTTGGATTTATTATGCATGGACTGGGATTGAGGCTGAGCTGCGTGGGGAAAAGATTAATATGCTATATCTTACAGATTATAGTGATCAATTGGATTATTATACGCCAGTTTTAGCTACAAATGAAAAAATGATACAGGACAACCCGGATGTAGTCAAAGCCTTTGTGGCAGCTGCATCGAAGGGCTATGAATACGCAATTGAAAACCCAAGTGAAGCGGCTGATATTTTAATCGAAGCGGCACCTGATTTAGATAAAGCATTAGTGCATAAAAGTCAGGAATGGCTGGCTGATAAATATCAGGATGATGCCAAGCAATGGGGAGAGCAAAAGCTTTCTGTGTGGGAAAATTACGCGAAATGGATGTCTAGCAATCAAGTACTAGAGGGCGAATTTGATGCGAAAAAAGCCTTTACTAATGATTTCTTACCTAAAAAGGAGGCCAAATAAGATGGCAAATTCATTAATCAGTGTACAAATCATTCCGAAGACAGAGAAATATGAAGATGTTATACCATATGTCGATGCAGCAATTGCGGTGATCGATGCTTCTGGGGTGAAATATGAGGTACATCCATTGGAAACAACGATGGAGGGTGAGCTTTCAACATTGCTCCAAATCATTGAAAAAATGAATGAGAAGATGATCGAACTTGGTGCCATTAATGTCATTACACAAGTGAAAATTTTATATCAGCCAACGGGTATTACGATGGATACATTAACGGAGAAATATCAGTAATGAAACGTGCATTACAGAAGGGAAGGACGATAATTTTTATCGCCTTCCTCTTGTTCATATGGGAACTAATCGTGCGGTTTGCTGAAGTTCCTCATTGGTTAGTACCCGCACCAAGTAGTATTTTGTCGGAAGCCATCCAGTCGTATCAAACCTTTCTACCACATGCATTCGCTACGGTACAATTAGCTCTACTAGGATTGGCCATTGGCATCGCTTGTGGGCTAACGGTGGCAATAGTGTTGCATCGATTTACATTTATTCGAGAACTGTTTTATCCAATTCTTATTATGTCGCAGAATGTTCCTATTCTAGTCTTGGCACCGCTCCTTATTATTTGGTTTGGCTTTGGCTTATTACCGAAGCTTATCATTATCTGTCTTGTGTGCTTTTTCCCGATTGTCATTGCAGCGATGGATGGATTTAGACAAACAGCTCCAGAATTAAAGCATTATTTTGCCATGGTTGGTGCTACAAGGGCACAAACCTTTTGGAAGCTGGAATGGCCTTATGCCTATCCTGCTATTTTTTCAGGCATTAAAATTGCGGCTACATATAGTGTAATGGGGGCTGTGATTGCGGAGTGGCTTGGTGCAAAAAAGGGTATTGGTGTTTACATGACCCTAGCCCAATCCTCCTTCCGTACGGATCGCGTATTTGTGGCAATTTTTGCGATTGTTCTCTTGAGCTTACTATTGTTTAGTGGTATTCGTTTAATTGAAAAATTCATGGTGAAGGGAAGAGGCTATCATGCTCAGCATTCAAAACATCGCTAAATCCTTCGATGCGCTCAAAGTCCTTGATCAACTTTCTTTTGACGTCAAGGATGGAGAGTTTGTGGCGATCGTTGGTCCTTCAGGCAGTGGTAAAAGTACACTTTTTCAATTAATTGGTGGTGTTTCGCCAATTGATCAAGGAGCCATTTTATTAAATGGAGAGGATATCCAACAAAAAAAAGGAACGATTGGCTATATGCCACAGCAGCCATGTCTATTACCCTGGCGTACAATACTAGAAAATGTCACGCTTGTACAGGAATTACAACATAAACCAAATGTTGAACGTGCCAAGGAATGGTTAGAAAAGGTTGGTCTTGCCTCTTTTATCCATGCCTACCCGAACGAACTGTCTGGAGGCATGCAGCAGCGTGTGTCCTTTATTCGAGCAATGGTCAGTGATAAGCCGATTTTATGCTTAGACGAACCATTTTCTGCGTTGGATGAATTTACTCGACTGGAAATGCAAGCATGGCTTTTATCTATCTGGGAGGAGTACCGCAAATCCATTCTATTTGTTACACATAGTATTGAAGAAGCTCTCTTTTTAGCAGATCGCATACTTGTTTTAACCAAACGTCCAGCTACCGTTAAAAAGGAAATCATCGTGCCGTTTGAGAGACCTCGGAAAGAGGAAATTCGACATTCTGCAGCATTCACAGCATTAAAGCAACAATTATTTATGTATTTACAGGAGGAAAAGGGTGATATGTATGTTGATTGATGCGCATATTCATTTGGATCAGTACACCGATGAGGAAATTCCTTCCTTATTAGAAGAAGTGAAAGCTGTAATCGCGGTTAGTATGCAACTTTCCTCTTGTGAAAGAACGTTGCGTTTATCGAATAGCTATCAGCAAGTAAAGGCTGCTTTTGGCTTTCATCCTGAACAGCCTTTACTAAGTCCAAATGATGAGACAGCTTTATTTGATTGGATTCGCTCGCATCAGGATGATATGGTTGCTATTGGTGAGGTGGGTCTACCTTATTATTTAAAACAAGAGCAAGCGATTGATGAACGTCCCTATGTGGAGTTATTAGAGCGTTTTGTTGTATTGGCGAAGGAGCTGGACAAGCCAATTGTGTTACACGCAGTATATGAGGACGCCCATATTGTGTGTGATTTGCTGGAAAAACATCAGCTTCACGAAGCCCATTTTCATTGGTTTAAAGGGGATGAAGCTATTGTGAAGCGCATGATAGAGCGTGGTTATTTTATTTCCATTACGCCAGATTGCTTGTACGAAGAGGAAATTCAACAGCTAATTCATGCTTATCCCATTGAACTAATGATGGTAGAAACGGATGGTCCTTGGCCGTTTGAGGGACCGTTTACGAAGAAGCGTACATCTCCCTGGATGATGCACTCAACGATTGAGGTGATTGCCTCCATCAAAGGGCTATCAACACAGGAAGTGGCCAAAATTATTACGCAAAACACGAAAACATTTTATCGGATTTAATAAGAAAAAGCAGTATAGGGTACGAGTTATTCGTCCTTATACTGCTTTTTATATTTCGTATAATCATGCTCTAATTTTTCGTTTTTTGTTTTCGTTAGACGTTCATGTGTACTAAAAGAGATAGATTGTCGATTTTTTTCAACATCTTTACCAACTGTGCGTTTAATGTGCATCCGCTTCTTTTTAGCTTTAGATTGTGACATGAGCATCGCCTCCAATTCATTTTTAATTCTATAGTAACGAATAGGGAAGAAAAAGTAAAACCTCGTAAGCAAGATACTTACGAGGCTGTTGAGTGTATTAGTGAGATACGTCCTGTACAGAAATACCTGTGTTTGCTTTAACGTCAACTTCACGATACTTCGCATCATCTGTTTCTTTAGAAAGTAATGTGCCGATGAAACCACCAAGGAAACCAAGTGGTACAGAGATTAAGGCTGGGTTCGTTAACATAATTAAAGGATCACCAACGAAAATTGCCTTACCTTCAACTGGATTCCAAACGTTTGGAGACATAGCAACTAATACTAACGCAGAGATTAAACCTGTTAACATCGCAGTAACAGCACCCGCTGTATTAAAGCGTTTCCAATAAATTGTGTAGATGATAACTGGAAGGTTAGCAGATCCTGCGATACAGAATGCTAAAGATACTAAGAATGCAACGTTTAATGTTTGTGCACCAAGTGCTAATAGGATAGAAATAACAGCGATTGTAATCGAACCGATACGAGCTGCAAGAACTTGCTCTTTTTCTGTAATTTTACCCTTTTTGATAATTTGTCCATAAATATCATGAGATAGGGCAGATGCACCAGAAAGTACAAGACCTGCTACTACCGCTAAAATTGTTGCGAATGCTACCGCACAAACGAATGAGAATAGAATGTCGCCACCTAGTGCTTCTGCAAGAAGTGGGGCAGCCATGTTACCAGCAGCGTTTGCTGCGATAATATCTTCTTTCCCAACGAATGCTGCTGCACCGAAGCCTAAGAAAATTGTTAGAACGTAGAAGATACCTACGATCCAAGTAGCCCAAATAACAGATGAACGAGCTGTTTTCGCGTCTTTTACTGTGAAGAAACGCATTAAGATATGTGGAAGACCCGCAGTACCTAATACTAACGCAATTAACATAGAGATTGTATCAAGTCCATTTGTATATTTAAGACCTGGGTTTAAATAAGCAGCTCCACTGTCAGTAACCGTTGTCATTTCTTTAAACATTGTAGAGATACTGAAGCCGAACTCTTTTAATACTAAGAACGAAATAATAACTGTACCCAACATTAAAAGACAAGCTTTAATAATTTGTACCCAAGATGTTGCTGTCATACCACCGAATAGTACGTAAGTAGTCATCATGAATCCTACGATTAATACGGCGATCCAATAGTCGATTCCTAAAAGTAATTGAATAAGTGCTCCTGCACCAACTAGTTGTGCAATCATGTAGAATAAAACAATTGTAATAGTGCTTAAAGCAGCTGTTCCACGGACTTTGGCGTTATCAAAACGCGCTGTAATCATGTCAGCTAATGTAAATTTCCCAAGGTTACGTAATGGCTCAGCAACGATATATAATACCACTAAGTAAGCTACTAAATAACCAATAGAGAAGAAGAATCCATCAAATCCAAATAATGCTACAGCACCAGCGATACCCAAGAAGGATGCTGCTGATAAGTAGTCACCAGCGATAGCTAGTCCATTTTGCCAGCCTGTTAAGCCACCACCAGCAGTATAGAAATCACTTGCTGAAGATGTACGTTTGGATGCCCACCATGTAATAACTAATGTTAAACCAACAATGGCTACGAAGAAGAATATGGCTGTAAGACTCATTCCGTTACTCATCGGCGGCCACCTCCGTTCTCGTATTCAGCGATAATCGCTTTTGCTTCTCTATCGAAGCTGTTTGCTTTTGCTACATATAAATGACATAACCCCCATGTCATGATGAAAAGACCTGCTGCATAGATCCACACCCAAGTAATTTCCCCAAATGCCTTTTGGTGTAGAATTGTCGTGTACGATGTCAGAATTGGTAACAACATGTATGCCGATAAAAATATGGCAGTCATTGACCAAAGAAAAGAGTTCTTTCTTCGTACAAGAGACTTAAATGATTCTTGATTTGCAATTGAATCATAGTCAATCACGATACCTTTTTTTGCTTGATTGTTCGCCATTAACATTCCCCATTTTGTGTATATTTTTTCTACCTCAAGACTTGATTTTGCTAGTTTAGTGAATTCACATTTTCATTTTATGTAACAGTTCACAAAATTGCAATACATTTCAGAAAAATTATGTAAAAAAAATTTTTCAGAAAATACTCCTAAGAGAGAAAAAATGGCGCAAAGCCAAGAATATAAAGGGTTTTAGAAAATTCAGATAAATAAATGAAGTGAAGAGAAATCTAGATTCTTAACAAAAAATGAAGGGTAAATTTACAAAAAAATCTTGTTTTTTCAATTAAAAATAAACACTATTTACCTAGTGAAAATTGGATTTTTTCTGTTTTTTGGAAGTGAAATAATATTGTTCGATAAATAAATTGGTAGATATTGAATAACAAAAAAGGCGAAAAACTCGACCAAAAATCGAATTTTTTGCCTATTTTTTTGCATTTTTTGAATTGAGATTCATTATGCAGGAGGTGTATAAATATTAATGTGAAATATCAGAGACAGACACGCCTGTATTTGCTTTCACACGAATTTCTTTATAAATACGTTCTGCTTCTTCCTGTGGCACTTTGTTAGATGAAAGAACAGTACCTAAGTATCCAGCAATAAAGCCTAATGGAATCGTAATAATCGCTGGAACAGCAAGTGGCACAAGTGGTTGTCCAACAAAGATAGCCGCACCTTCAACAGGGCTCCACACATTTGGTCCCATTGCTCCTAAAATTAAACATGATACTAACCCCGTTACCATCGCAGTTACAGCACCTGTAGAATTAAATTTCTTCCAATAGATTGTATAAAGGATTACAGGTAGGTTTGCTGACGCACCGATACAAAAGGCGAATGATACTAGGAATGAAACGTTTAAGCTTTGTGCAAACAGAGCGAGAATTATAGACACGATCGCAATTGAGATAGAGCCTGTACGAGCTGCTACTACCTGTTGCTTCTCTGTTAAATTACCACCCTTAATGATTTCTCCATAAATATCATGAGAAATGGCAGAAGCCCCTGTTAGTACTAAACCAGAAACAACGGCTAAAATAGTCGCAAATGCCACTGCGCCGATAAATGCCATCAATACATCTCCACCTAAGTAATGCGCAAGAAGCGGAGCAGCTGTATTACCAGCCTTACTTTCAGCAAGAATTTGATCTAAACCTACAAAGTTTAATGCACCGAACCCTAAGAAAATTGTTAATGAAAAGAAAATAGCTGTAATCCAAGTTGTCCAAGAAATAGAGGAACGTGCTGTTTTTGCATCCTTTACAGTAAAGAAACGCATTAAAATATGTGGTAAACCAGATGTTCCTAAAACTAAAGCCATCATCATCGAAACGGAGTCGATTGTGCTTGTATACTTAATTCCAGGTACAAGGAACTTTTCGCCATGATCTACTGCAATTGTGTCGAACATCTTCATAAGAGAGAAGTCAAATTTCATTAACACTAAAACCGCTAATAAACCTGTTCCGAATAATAATAGACTTGCTTTAATGATTTGCACCCAAGAAGTCGCTGTCATACCACCAAACAATACATAAGTTGTCATCATAACACCGACAATTAAAACGGCAATCCAATACTCAATACCGAATAATAGCTTAATCAATGCACCAGCACCAACTAGCTGTGCAATCATATAAAGAATTACGATAATAATGGTACCAGACGCTGCCACACCACGAATTCGCTTTTCATTAAAACGAGCCGTTAACATATCTGCTAACGTGTAGCGGCCTAAGTTTCGCATTGGCTCAGCAATGACATAAAGCAGCACTAAATTCGCTACTACATAGCCTACAGAGAAGAAGAAACCATCAAAGCCAGTTAAGGCAATTGCACCAGACACCCCAAGAAAGGCTGCCGCAGATAAATAGTCACCAGCAATCGCAAAGCCGTTTTGCCACCCCTTTAAACCACCACCAGCAGTGTAAAAATCAGCCGCAGAAGATGTACGCTTTGCTGCAATATAAGTAACAACAAGTGTTAAGCCAACAATAGCTAAAAAGAAACCTATGGATACGATGTTCATTTATTTTCCACCTTTCGCCTGATACTCTGCAAGAACAGCGGCTGCAGCTTTATCGAATGAAGCAGCTTTTTTTACATATACTGTACAAAGCACAATGGTCATGATAAATAATCCTGCAGAATAAACCCATACACCCGTAATATTTCCGAAGAATTTTTGTTGTAGTACAGGCTGGAAAGCAAGAATCGGAAGCAGGATATAAAGAATTAAAAACACTGCTGTAATCGAGAAAAGAAAGGTATTTTTCTTTTTTACAAAGCTATTAAACGATTCCATTGCTTCAATTGCATGATAATCAATTGATTGGGCCTGTTTTTTGCTTGAAACATTCGCCATTATTATTCCCCCTAAAGTTATATATTTCTGTTTTAAACGACATATTTCTTTTTCGTTCGTCGTTATATTCACTTATTTTATGGGGGAGAATCCTATAATGCAATACTAAATTTTGAGTTTTTATAATTTTTAGTCACTTCTGTTTTGTGGAAATAACATAGAAATAATAAGGATTTATTAGAAAAATTCTGTTTAAAAGAGCGTGCAGTTTTCTGATGAAATAATATTGTTAAAATAGTTTGTTGTTGATAAAAATGAATGTAGGAGAAAATACAAACATAAAAGAGAATTTTCTGTATTTTATTATTCTGCTATTAAATTCCAGGGGAGCTTGTTAAGTAGAAATAATTTGTTATATAACAATTATCTGAGATTTTGGGAAATAACGAAAATGATAAAAAAAAGCTATGAAAAAAATTTTAAAAAGGATGTGTCATTTGGAAGAATTAGTGAGGCGGAATTCCAGAATCAGTTAATGTTCACATGTTATACAAATAGCCATCTGGGTGTAAGTCCATTATCTTGTGTTTAGCTTCTATAATGAATAAAATAAGGTGATGAAATGAAGGGAAGTGGGCACCACTAATGACAAAGAAAAGTATATTGCTAGTTTTAGTTCTAGCATTTAGTAGCATTCTAGCTGCTTGCGGTAGTTACAAGTTTGAACCAACATTAAATCTCGAGGTTCAAGATTTCACAGTAACGAATCAAAAAAATGAACAAGTGACCCTAGATGATCTTAAAGGTAAGCCTTGGCTAGCCATGTTTATTTTTACAAACTGTACGACAATCTGTCCACCCATGACATTTAATATGACAGAAGTTCAACAAGCACTACAGGATGAAGGCCTTGAAGATTATCAAATTGTGGCATTTAGCGTGGATCCAGAAGTGGATAAGCCTGATGTTTTAACAAATTACTTAAATACGTATAATGTTGTAGATGAAAGCAAATGGCAGCTACTAACTGGCTATCAACAAAAATTCATTGAACAATTTGCACGTAAATCATTTAATTCATTAGTTAAAAACGATCCTAACTCAGACCAAGTCATACATATGTCGAGCTATTATTTAGTAAACGCAGACGGCACAGTTGTAAAAGACTATGATGGGGCGACAAACGTACCAGTTGAAACAATCGTTGGAGATATGAAGGCTCTTATTAAGGAGAGCAAATAACACAGAAGTCCATGTGACTTCTGTGTTTTTTTATGGAAAGAGGGGAAAGTGGAAGATGTACGCCTTTAAAAATCATTCGTCTCGATTTACTTTCCCAATATTGCAGCGAATACGGCAATATTATATCGTTATATGCAGCAATGGTTCATTAACTTAAACTATTCAACTGATTAGTAAGAGGAGGGATTTTAATGAATAAACAGGACCAGCTTAACTTGATTAAGGACGACTTTATAAATTCTCAAAAGGTACTATTAGCAATTGGTGATGAAACCAGACAAGCTATTTTAATGGTATTAATGAGCACAGATTGTCAAACGGGATTGCGTGTAGGTGAAATCACAGAACAAACACATCTATCTCGACCAGCTGTGTCACATCATCTTAAGATTTTGCGAGATGCTGGTGTTATTTTAATGCGCAAAGAAGGTACAAAAAACTTTTACTATATAGATATACGGACAAAACTAGGTTCGTTAAAAAATCTGGTGTTGGATATTGAGACGTTGTTAACGGAATTTTATTGACAATTAGTAGGTTATCTGGAGGAATGAACGATGAAAGCAATGGTGATAGATCAATATGGCAAAGCCCCAATGCACATGGCAGAATTGCCTACACCTGAAATTGATGAATATGAGGTACTTGCTGAAATCCATGCAGCAAGTATTAATCCGATTGATTTTAAAATCCGTGATGGGAAAGTAAAGCTGTTAATCCACTATAAAATGCCACTGATCCTTGGAAATGATTTTTCAGGAGTCATCGTAAAGGTTGGCGAAAAAGTGACGCGCTTTAAAGTAGGAGATGAAATTTATGCACGTCCAAGGAAGAGTAAAATTGGTACTTTTGCGGAATATATCTCGATTCATGAAGATGACATAGCCCTAAAGCCTAAAAATTTGAGCTTTGAGGAAGCTGCATCAATCCCACTGGTTGGCTTAACGTCATACCAAGCTTTACATGACATCATGCAATTACAAAAAGGTCAAAAGATTTTAATTCATGCTGGCTCTGGTGGTGTAGGTACCTTTGCTATACAACTAGCAAAAGTAATGGGCGCCTCAGTGGCAACAACGGCTAGCGAAGCTGGTGCAAACCTAGTTACATCTTTGGGTGCAGATAAAGTGATTAATTATAAGAAAGAAAACTTTGAAGCTATACTGAAAAATTATGATGCAGTCTTTGATACGCTTGGAGGAAAGACCTTAGAAAAATCTTTCGAGATTATCAAGGATGGTGGGAAAATTGTCTCCGTATCAGGCACGCCGAATGCACGTTTCGCCAAAGAATATGGTTCAGGATTTTTCAAAACATTATTATTTTCAGCAGCAAGTCATAAACTGACCTCACTTGAAAAGAAATATCATGCTCAATATTCCTTCTTATTTATGAAACCAAGTGGCGATCAATTACGCATAATCGCCAATTTAATTGAATCTGGTAAAATCAAACCAGTCATTGATAGAACTTTTTCATTTGAAGATGCTCAAAAGGCGATGGAATATGCGGAGTCAGGTAGAGCAAAAGGGAAGATTATCGTAAAAATGAAATAGCCTTTATATTGTATTTTGTTTGTAATAACCGCAAACCTCAAGGATTCTCCTTTTATAGGATAGATGTAGCCCAATATTGAGATGAGCGATGGTTCACCACTTGCGTTCTTTGAAGGTAAATATAGCAAAGTTAGTCAGCCAATAAGTTTATAATTACCTATCTCCTAAACAATAGAAACCATCGTTTGAGCATTATTTGTTCGAACGGTGGTTTTGTCTTTGGTTCAAGTTGGAAAATGGATTGCTTAATTGCTGTAATTATGGACGTTTTTATTCAATCCAAAGGTTGATAAAATCACATCATACTACAAGTAGGAGTGATATCAATGGATAAGGTACGTTATAAAGTAAGAGAAGTGTTGGATAAGAACAAAATTGAGGCATTTTTGCAGCAAGCCCGCATTGGGCATTTGGGTATGGCTGATGGTCATTTGCCGTATGTTGTCCCCCTTAATTTTGTGTGGACAAATGGAGTGCTTTATTTCCATGGAGCCACTGGCGGGAGACGAAATCAAGTGATGGAAGAGAATCCAGAGGTTTGCTTTACGGTTTGTGATGAATATGGAACCATTACAAATCCAGTACCTGCAAAGACGGACACGGCTTATATGAGTGTCATGGTTTTTGGCAAGGCTCAGCCTATTTTCGATTTGGATGAAGCGACACACATGTTGCAAGAGATGATAAATAAATATGTACCTGGTTACTATAATCGCCCCTTATCCCAGCAACACGTGGACAAATATCGATCAGCCGTTTTCGGAGGGCCTGTTCAAGTTTACCGTATTGATCCTCAACATATTACCGCGAAAGAAAATCCAATTGCCTTAGGGGAGATGTTCAATATTGAGAAAATCCCACATACATAGTATTGGTTTTCAGAAATTAGTACATCAAATCACTGCAAGCACCACTAACTCTAGTCAGATGTAGCTTTGGAATAAAGATGGATTAACAAATAGCTCTTAATCCTTATCTAATAGCAACATCAAAAACTCCATTTTGAAAAATTGATCAAAATGGAGTTACTCTCTTTAGATAAGTATGAGATTTTTATAAAAAAGTTTGATCATTTTTCAGCTATGTTGTTCCACAATTGCGCCCGATTGTTGAATAACGAGTGCCATTACAAGGTTATGATCTGCAATACTCACAAAAGTCGCTTAGGGAACTTTATTATTCCATTTTATGTCTATATTGAAAATTGAAAGTTTAATGGGGGCATCATTATGTGGGTCATATTAGGTCTTATCGCAATAATAGCAACTTTTATTAACCTTTATATGTATGCAACAGGCAAAGACTACAAGCTTGCGATGGCAATGGGATTATCATTTACAGCATTAACGCTATGTGCAGAAAATAGTCTAATAGCTAATTGGGTAAAAGTAGAAGATTGGACAGCTTTATTGGATGTTGTACCTACTATGGAAAAGTCGTTATGGATACTTACAATTATTTCCATCCTACTTAATATAACACCGATACTTTTAGATTGTAAAAAGAAAAAATAAATTCCCTAAATGAATTCAATGGTTTTAGTAGATGCACATAGCGAAAAGTTTATCGATTTATTTGCAGTATTTAATTAAGCAGGGGCTATACAACTCTATACAAAAAAACGTTTCCAGTTTGGGCATACACCAAAAAGGCACGAATGTTGTTAAATAAACATTTGTGCCTTTTCGATAGAACAATTAATTATACAGTTTTCTATACATATGGCATAAACAGTTGAAGTAGCAGCGTTTATACTTGCGGAGCTTGTTCAAAAATTTGCATAAAAACTTGAATAGCATTTCTTATCGTCAAAAGTGTTATTCAACAATATGGCCCTTTAATGGCAACGAGCGCTGAATCTTTGTTACAGAATTGCGCCCGAGTGTTGAATATTGAATGAAATGATAACCAACCTTCAGTCATCTTTCTCTATATATTTTATTTCGCATCAGAATTGAATCGTATTAACGTTAAAATTGAGAACAATGGGAAAATCAAATATATAGACATAAAACCACCAAGAGTAAAGAACCAAATATCAATGCAACCCACCAAAATTAAACCGATAACATTTGTTAGAACAAAAGAAAGTATTTTGTTTTTTATTCTATTAGTTAAATAAATTTCAATAGGGACTACAAGGATAATAGTAAATAAATAGATTCCTAAATAGAGCAGTACAGAAAGCAGTATTTTCTCAGCCGTCGAAGGAGGCATTATATCCGATTGGAATATTCTCTCGATAAACACGATACTTAATGTGGTAACTAATGCTACTATTATCGGGAAAAAAAGTATCTTTGCTATAGAAATCTTTCTCATTCAGTCACCTCTTTTGTTTATTATAATCCAGTCTTTAAGATGACGGCTAACCTAAATTTCTTTAAAGGCGTTATTCCACAATCTGGCCCGATTGATGAACGTTTGTTGAACATCCTTTTTTTAATAGCCCCTAAAGTAAACCTCAAACTTTTATTTGGTAATGAAATATTAAAGCATGATTTATTCATGAATCTTACCTAATAAGTAGTCTCGATGCTTCAAACTTAAATCAAAGTATTTAAAAGTACCTTCGTGTATTTGTTTCAACACTTGATAAAAAACTCGATAGGCAAAATCGTATTGTGATTTTGTAATCCAATTATTGTGTAGAGCCTCTTCTAATTCATCTTTATCTTTTTCAATGATTTCTCCAGTTCGTAATACAACAATATCTAAAAATAAGTCCAACATATAGGGTTCTCCATTCTCAACGCCATTTTCATATGTGATATCTATGTACCACTGAATAATTTCTCCATTTTCATTAAACATTGATGTAATAGCGAAATTTTCATTGAGTGGTAGTTGTTGTAACCATAAGTAATTGTTATCAACAATACAAAGCTTTTTAATTAAATATTCAGTTATTAATGGTTCTTTTACTTCATTCATTTTTATAAGAGCAATAAATCCGTTAAAATCTTTGTGATTTATCTGCTCTAAAGAATAGTCGCGTTTTATAATTCTAGTCCAATCGTTTCTATGTAAAAACCGCTTTTTCAAAAGATAATCGCTCCTCAATTAATGTTATTGGTAAATTATAACATACTAGTGAGTTTAAAATATATATAACATATCCGTAGAGTTTTGCACCATTGCAAAAAAATGTTATTCAACAATCTGGCCCGTTCGTAATATGAGGTTAGCCAGTTTTTTCTGGTTGACCTTTTTCTTTTAGGTCTTATTATAACGGTAGTCGGGGTAGAACGTCTGGCCCGTGGGACTAGATCCCGTCCGCAAAACTGTTCACCCCCTACTTGTATAAACATGTTTCGAGCTGGTTGGGACAAGGATCCCGTTTAACAAGCGAACCTATGACATTACAAGCAGCTTTAGGGGTTACCGACGAATTTAGTTTTCTTTAGGAGGAGATGTAATTATGAATCCAGTCGTTGGTCTGGATGTTTCAAAAGGAGAAAGTCAGGTTCAAGCCTTTTTAGATAAAGGCAAACCATATCGTAAGAGCTTTAGTATTAAACATACTCTTGATGGTTTAGGTAGTTTATTAGAATTTCTAAGGGAAATAGAGAAACTAGCTGATGGTAAGCAACCTTCGGTTATTTTAGAATCTACAGGTCAATATCATATGCCTGTCATTCAATTTTTGGAGGAGCAACAATACGTTTATATTATTGTAAACCCACTCATCTCTCATCGAGCTAGAAGTACAAATTTACGCAAAGTAAAGACCGATGCCATTGATGCCTATCAACTATGTGAACTGTATTACAAGGAAGAGTTAGAACCATATAAAAAAAGAGGCATACACCTCTTAAATCTTCGTAATCTCACTAGACAACAAGAAACAGTATCAAGCACAGCTGTACAAACAAAATTACAGCTACAATCAATCTTAGATCAAATATTTCCTGAATATAGAGGTGTCTTTGGGGATCTCTATTCAAAAATTTCGTTACAGATTCTATCAATCTTCCCAACCTCCAAAGAGGTTTTAAGTGTTAGCGAATCGGATCTTACTAATAAAATTGCAGAATTATGTACAACCCGTTCAGAAAAATGGGCAAAAGAAAAGGCAATTAAATTGAGAGAAGCTGCATTACGTAATCCATTTCAAAACAACTTGTACCAAAGCCATATCTTTAACCTAAGAATGTTTATTAACATTGTTCTTCAATATCAAGAGCATCTATCGAAGTTAGCAGCAGAAATAGATGCCCTCGCTAAAGAAATTGAAGAATATGAGATAATCCAGTCTATCCCTGGTGTTGGAGAAAAGATTGCGGCAACAATCATCTCTGAAATTGGAGAAATAGAACGGTTTAACCATCCTAAAAAGCTAGTAGCATTCGCCGGGATAGATCCTAGCGTTTACTCTTCTGGCCGGTTTACTGCTTCCATCAATCGCATAACCAAAAGAGGTTCTAGCAGGTTAAGACAAGCGTTGTTTATGGCTGTACAATGCGGTATAAGAGATGCACGTAAGCAAAAAACAAGTGAAGAAATAATCCCTAGAAATAAGAAATTAAGAGAGTTCTACAATAAAAAACGCGAAGAAGGGAAGCCTTTTAGAGTAGCCATAATTGCATGTGCTAATAAGCTTTTACATTGGATATATGCCCTACTAAAAAGAAAAGAAGCCTTCCAAAATTCGGTTTAAAAATCACATTTAAGTACATTGAGAAAAACCTTCCAATTTTAAAGAGGAAGGCTTATTTGCTGTACCCTTTTTTAGTATATCATGCGAGTTTTAATTTTTTTATTGAAAAATCTTGACAACTATTAGCTGGTTTTGTTGACAAATCCTGCATATCAACACAGGATTTTTTTATCAAACTTAATATGAATGATCAATCTTTGTTTTTAACGATTAATCATTTTTATAAAACTCCTTAGAGGTTATTTTATTGTACCTAATTTTATGGACTGCTAAAATTCGTAGTTTTGGATGTTTTTTATCAATCCGTATTACGTTATGCTAAGACCGTTCATTTATTAGCAAGGAGGGGAAGTGCTACTGTTTAGTTCAGGGAGATTGACATTTTATCAAATAGCGGCAAGTAAAGTGTTACTTGGAATCAAGCAAATTGAAATTTTAAGGGAATGACACGTTACATAAAGAAGGCTAATGACAATAGGAAAACGACATTCTACAAGGGAACAGTCCTTAAAGGACGAGAATACGTGATGAATTTCTAGTATGAAGAAGAGATTAAAATAATTTGTAGAAAGGAAGGAAAGTGTATGAACTCAACATACGTTTCACTGAATGTACGGGATTTCCTGTCGCCCACCATCGCTGCTTTTATATCTGTCTTAGTTAACTATGGGGGCACTTTTATCTTGGTGTTTCAGGCTGCCAAGGTTGCCGGTCTAAGTCCAGAAATGACTGCATCATGGATATGGTCGATTTCCATTGGTGTGGGGGTAACGGGTATCTGGCTAAGTTACCGATATCGTGAACCCATTATTACAGCTTGGTCAACACCAGGCGTGGCGTTTCTTGTTTCGGCTTTAGCTGTTACCCCATATGCTGAAGCCATTGGAGCTTATATTATTTCTGCAATAGCATTTGTTTTGTTAGGTTTATCAGGTATGTTCGAACGTTTTGTCCAACTTATTCCTCCAGGTATTGCTTCAGGTCTACTGGCAGGTATTTTATTACAATTTGGTATTTCAGCCTTTGGTGGTGCGAAAGTGGAACCTTTACTTGTCATCGTCCTGTTTACTACGTATATCGTATTAAGAAGGTTTACATCTCGCTATGCAATTGTCGGTATTCTAGTCATTGGCTTGATTTATTTAATAAGTATGGGGCAGGTAGATTTCAGCCATATCGAGTTGGCCTTCGCGTCTCCTGTATTTGTTACGCCAACATTTTCTCTACATGCATTATTGGGTGTCGCTTTGCCGCTTTTTATTATTACCTTAACAGGACAGTACATGCCAGGCATGTTAGTGTTGCGAAATGATGGATTTAAAACGAGTGCCAATCCGATTTTGATTGTAACAGGATTGGGATCACTCCTGACAGCACCCTTTGGATCGCATGCTTTTAACATAGCAGCAATTACAGCAGCGATCTGTACAGGGAAGGACGCTCATGAGGATTCAAGAAAACGTTATATTGCAGGTATTGTCTGTGGCATTTTTTATATAATTGTCGGAATTTTTGGGGTAACATTGGCTGCATTGTTTTTAATTCTCCCAGCTACGTTCATTGCAACATTAGCGGGATTAGCGTTGCTAGGCACAATTGGTAGTAGCCTTGCCAATGCTTTAACAAATCCTATTGGACGCGAAACAGCACTCATTACTTTTTTGGCAACAGCCGCAAATGTTACTTTACTTGGAGTTGGCGGGGCATTTTGGGGGCTTGTAGCTGGTTTGGGCGCACATTTATTAATGAATGTTCCATTGCTCAGAAAACAGCAAAGTATAAATGAGGGACAACAAATTAGACAAAGATAATATCACTACGAAAGGTGGTTTTTAACATCGATACGACAAAATCAATAGAAGCCTTCGAAATAGCAAAAAAACTTATGCCTGGTGGGGTAAATAGCCCAGTGAGAGCATTTCAATCAGTTGGGATGGAGCCAATTTTTATGAGTCACGGGAAAGGCTCAAACATATATGATATTGATGGCAATCGCTATATAGATTATGTTCTATCTTGGGGGCCATTAATTCATGGACATGCAGATAAGGAAGTTTCAGATGCACTTCTTGAAGCCATCAAGAGGGGGACAAGTTTTGGATTGCCAACTTTACAAGAAAATAAGCTAGCAACATTAATAGCTACTCGCATACCTTCCATAGAGAAGATTCGAATGGTTAATTCGGGTACAGAAGCGACAATGAGCGCCATTAGACTAGCTAGAGGCTTTACTGGCAAAGACATGATTGTGAAATTTGATGGAAACTATCATGGGCACAGTGATCATCTATTAGTAAAGGCAGGCTCAGGAATTGCTACCTTCAGCCTTCCTGATAGTCTGGGTGTACCTATAGAGATCACTAAGCATACAATCTCCATACCTTATAATAATATCGAAGTCCTGAAAAAGATCTTTGATAAATATGGCTCACAAATAGCAGCAGTCATCGTAGAACCGTTTGCAGGCAATATGGCGGGAATACCAGCTAACCCTGAATTTCTTCAAGCAATACGTTCTTTCACTACAAAGTATGGTGGACTATTTATACTCGATGAGGTCATGACTGGTTTTCGTATAGATTACCACTCTGCTCAAGGGCTTTATAACATAAAACCAGACTTAACATGTTTAGGAAAGATCATTGGTGGAGGGATGCCTGTTGGGGCATATGGTGGAAAAAAAGAAATCATGAATCACATTGCACCTGAAGGTAGTATTTATCAGGCTGGAACCTTATCGGGTAATCCAATCGCTATGGTAGCAGGGTATACCACAATCAATAAATTAAATCATAACAGTTATACGTATATCGAAGCGTTAGCTGAGCGGCTTATTCAAGGCTTATCAAAAGTAGCTCATAACAATCATATTCCACTTAAAACAACGAAAGCTGGGACAATGATTGGCTACGCATTCATCGATCATCCCTTACAAAATTTTGATGATGCTCAAAAAATAGATGCTGAGATGTTTCGCCGTTTTTATAAAGAAATGCTTAAACAGGGTATACTTCTACCTCCTTCTCAATATGAAAGCATATTTATCTCGACTGCTCATTCCATACATGATATTGATAGAACGATTCATGCTGCGGATCTAGCCTTTAAAAGGATGTCGTGTAATTAGATGATGCAAAGTGGACTACAAACATCCTATATCTATAAAATGATCGATTTGATAGTATAATACTTATTGACGGTACAAAACGATTAATTTTCGCATATTTTAACAATCTCTATTCTAACTGGAAGTGAATTGAATGTTACAAGTTAACCGAGACGATAAAAATCCTATATGGCAACAGTTACTTGACCAAGCTATTCATCATATTACAACAGGCAAATGGCCACCAGGGGAGTTACTTCCTCCATCCCGAGAACTCGCCTTATTAGTAGGTGTTTCACGCTCAACCATACAAATTGTTTATGAGGAATTATTTAGTCGAGGATATACTGTGACAAATTGGCGTGGAGGAACAAGAGTAAGTGAATGGGGATTTAAAACCAACTTGGCAGAAGAGGTGATTCCTCAAGGACCATCTACGCCAACATTACCTTTATTAAACGTGGCAGTTGATGAATTAAACAGTTGGTTTAGAGGCAAAGAAAATGGAAACGTCGCAATCGATTTTTGTCCCCATGAGCCGTATTTGGACGAGCATTTCCGAAAAACTTGGCGACAATCGTTTTTACAGGCTTCAGCAGAAACAGATCTGACCAATTGGGGCTATGGCGATGCCTACGGTTTCACACCGCTCCGTGAACAGATTCAACGTTACCTGACATTTGAAAGAGGTGTACATGTAGAGATTGACCAAATCATCTTAACCTCTGGCGCCCAGCATAGCATTGATCTCATTGCCCAAGCCCTTCTTAAGGAAGGAGAAACGGTTTCTGTTGAAGATCCAGGCTTTCCTGCAGCCTGGATGACCATGAAATATCGGCGTATGAATGTTGTTGCTGTGCCCGTGGATGAGTATGGCGTACAAGTAGAGCAGATTGATCCACAAACCAAGCTTATTTTTGTTACACCTTCTCACCAATGCGCGGTTGGTGTCATAATGTCTGAGCCACGCAAACAACAATTGCTGCAAAAATCCGCGAAAAATCAATTCTGGATTGTAGAAGATGATTATGATGGTGAGTTTAGGTATCGAGGTGGCCCGCTTCCTACCTTGTTTAGCCAACAACCTCACAACACATTATATATGATGAGTTTTTCTAAAATGGTTGCTCCTGGCATACGAATATCGGCTGTTATCGGCCCCAAAGATGCTATTCGCCAGCTTGCGCAAGTACAACAATTAACCTATCGGCATCTTCCCATTATGGAGCAATTAACGCTTGCTCATTTTATTGAGCACGGTCATTTTATGCGTCATATGAGGAGAGCCAGAAATGTCTATCGACGTAGACATGAAGCGATGACAAAGGCAATCATGGCGACAGGACTAGCCGAACGTTTCAAGCTAAGTGGCATTGAAACGGGTTTGCATATGCTTCTTGAGGCGGAAGAATCGTTTGATGAAGAAGCAATGACGAACCTCGCACTCGAAAATGGGATACGTGTTTATCCACTGAGCAAGTATTGCTTAGAAAATAATCGAAAAGGATGGGTACTAGGCTTTGCTAAAATTGATGAGCAAGCCATTGAGGAAGGCATTTTTCGTCTTGCAAAGATCCTCTTGCAAGAAACGTAATCATTAGCCGGGCATAAAGGGAATTGGGGGTTGCGATACTATGCCATACATTCATGAGTTTGGAATCATTGCTTGTATAGAAAAAGACAAGGAGTATGCTGCTTATGAACCTGAAAAATACAATTGCATTGGTGTAGATGGTGACCTCTTTGATGAACTGCTTTCTAAGGATTTTGGCAAAAAAATACATCACCTCGAAACTTTTGCACACAACACAAATAGGCCATTTAAAAGTCTCGCCTATTGGGGGATAACCTTGATACCACCAAGCTCTCATAAACAATTTTTAAATATGGTGAGTGAAGCCAATGTCGAATACCAATCTGCAGAACTTGAAGAATTAATCAAAAAAATAGCTGATGCAATAAAACAAGATAAATTGATGATTCATTATGGTGTTTAATTTTTACCAATACATACAGGTAAGGGGAAGAGGCGATTGTTCAATTAGAGCAATCGCTTCTTATTATTAATGGGGAGATGAATGACAGTTCCCTGAAAAGTTTCAAAAATTTTGAACGAAATGCAACAATGTTGAGTCTAATGAGAGAAGGAGGCGAAAAAGGATGAAATTTGAATTAGAGCAGCGTGCTATACGTGGAGATCAAGAAGCGATACTTTCACTGATTGAAATGGATGAGGATATTTTATATCGCATGGCCTTTACATATATGAAAAATGAGCAAGATGCTATGGACGTGATGCAGGAGCTTGTTTACAAGGCACTCAAAAAAATGCATACCGTTCAACAGCACGAATATGCCAGAACATGGCTTGTGCGCGTCTTAATCAATTGCTGTAAAGACCATTTACGAAAACGTCCGCCGACTGTTCAGATTGAGGAACACCACTTATCTGAATGGGTCATCTACTCAGATATGGAGAGATTATTGGAACATTTATCTTTGTCAGAGCAGCAACTCGTCTATATGAAGTATTTCCAGCAATTGAAAAATAAAGAAATTGCTGAGCTCAATCAAATTCCTGAGGGTACTGTGAAATCGAAGCTTCATCACATTTTAAAGAAGCTTAGAAGCTTTGCTAGAGAGAAGGAGGACTGGCTATGAGTAAACCATTAATTGACGTTCCAAAGGAGAAACTGCAACAAGTTCGCATGGACATGTTTCGAAAGGTTCAACGAGAAAAAAGAAGAAAGAAGCGCATTGTTTCGGTTGCATGCATCTCCATGCTTTGCCTAAGCCTTCTCTTTTCAATTCGCGTCTCGCCAACGATTGCTAGTCAAGTTGCCAAAATACCCGGCTTTCAAGCAATTGTAACAGCGATTGCAATAGATAAAGGAATAAAAGATATTGTAGACCATGAATACTATGAAGAAATCAATGTGACGCAATCTAGAAAAGGTCTAGCACTTACATTGCAGGGCGTGATTGCCGACAATTTAGGATTTGTCCTGTTCTATGACGCTGATGCCTCATTTGATATTTCAAAATTAAACTTAGAGAAAGTTCAATTGTTTCAAGGAGCTGAGGAGATTGAATGCGGCTGTACGTTTACCATGAATGCTAGCAATCAAACATACATCTCTTCATCTGTGAAATATAGTTTTTTAAAGCCTATCGCCTATACTTCCAAGGATTTTAAAGCAGTCTTTCACTTTCAGGATGAAGAGAAAGGTAACATTGTAATATCTTTACCGTTTTCACTGAAAAACGAGATCGCAAAGGAGAAAATTTTTACTGCAAATCGTACGATCGATGTCAATGGGCAGAAATTTACGATTACACAAATTCGTCGTTCGCCATTAAAAGTGGCACTCGATATTGAGGTAGCCAAAGATAATACAATGCAACTATTAGCGCTAGATGATGTTGCCATCATGACAGAAAGCGGTGAACGTAGAGAAAGTATTAGAAATGACATTTCAACAGACGGGAATATTCGCGATGGCAAATTTACGCTCTATTTGCAAAGTAATTATTTCGATGATCCAGCGTCATTGACGGTTATGATTGGCGCCGTTCAAGCTGTGCCAAAGGGTGAGGATTTTATCGAAGTTGATTTTGGCACAAAAGAGATACTCACGAAGCCTACTTATTTTAAGGGGGACATTTCAATAGTGAAGCAAAGTGTAGCAGTTAAGATGAAAAAAAATAATGAAGGCAAATTATTAATGCTCTCTGACGCCATAAAAGAAAATGGCACGCCATTAGAATTCAAAAGTTTGACTATTTCTCGAGACGAGCAGTATGTAGTGGAGACATCACAATTTGAAGAATATAATGGAAAAGCTAAGCTATATTTAAACTATTACCCTAATCCGATTGGGGAGAATATTGAAGTAAACATTCCATTGCAATAAAATGCAGCAGCTGTTCAAAAAGACGAACCTTTTTGAATAGCTGTTTTGCTATTTTGACTGCAAGGGTTGGGGGCTTCTTTTCTGAACAACTTGATAGATGATAGATTAAAGAGGCACTTGATTTAGTTATAACAGAGGTAACGATATGTTTAGATTCGAAGCGGTTATCTTTTCTAGAATTAGTTACATAGCTAGCTCTTTTTTCTTTTTGAACTTACAATGGTTGTAGAGCGATGATGGTATAATTTAAGTAAACTTACTTTAAACGGAGGTGGAAAATGGACTCTTTAGAATTAAACAAATCAAAATATACGGTCTCTAATATCAAAGACATTTTGCAGAATAAGCTTATTCTTGCAAAACCGTTGACTAAAGATGACATCAAAGAATTAAAGCTAGTCAATCCCCCTGTATACAATAAAGAAAAGTATCTTATTCAGGAACAGTGGTTATACAGCATGAATATTGGGGAATGGGAGGATGTAGAGATTATTATCCAAGGAAATAATGAAAATCCTGAGGTGAGAATAATCGAACTAGCAGAAAGAATTTTCGATGAACTCCATTTACATATAAGCCGCGCATTGGCGTATTTACATAAGTTTTTTCCTAATCAAGAAATAAACAGTTATTATTTATCCACAATAAGCTTTGGAAATATGGCTAACTTTGATAGTTATATCTTTTCAGGCTTTAGTTTAGATTTTATTTATGAGGGTCACTTTGAGTTTCAGTATAAAGTGAAATTTAAAGAAAATGGTTGGCCTATTGGTTTTGAGGGTGGACCACTTTAATTCAAGGGGGAAGAAATAGTTATCCCATGACAAAATCGTTTTGAAAAGAGGGAGTTGAATGGAAGGTTTTTTCTTCATACTGATAGGCTTTTTAATTGTTGTTGCAAATGTGATTGGGTTTGTATTCTACAAAAAAAAGAAAAATCTATATAATGCTGCTTTTATCATTTTACTACTGGCAGGTGTGTTTGGTGGACTAGGAAGTGTATTAGCACTAATTATTATTCGTGATCCCTTTGCGTTATTCTATGGATTGAACATTGCCTATTACTTACTCATTAATAGTTTGATTGTATTTATTCTGGCGATTTTAGTTACGATCATTAAAAAATATACTAGTAGTAGAACCATATAATTAACTATCGTGGTGCGTGAGCATTGAGTTGTTTATGAACGAATTACTATTAAAAACGTTAGGTGGGACGCTGTGCATAACTTGTTAGGAAAGGTTATTCTTATCACAGGTGCAAGCTCAGGTATTGGATTTGCCACGGCTGAGCTAGTGGCAAAACACGGGGCTAAAGTAATTATCAATTATCATACAAATGTGGAAGGTGCCAACGAAGCTGTCCAACGAATTCAAGAACAAGGTGGAGACGCCATTGCTATTCAAGCTAATATTGTGAATAAAGAAGAAGTGAACGCAATGATTGAGCAGGCTATTTCTACATTCGGCACGATTGATGTTTTAGTGAATAACGCTGGAGGCGGCATCCGTCAAAGTACTTTTATGGAGATGAGTGAAGAGCTATGGGAAGAAACATTCAGGCTAAATGTCAATAGTGTGCTCTTATGCTCTCAAGCTGTATTAAGACATATGATTCCGAAGAAATGTGGAAAAATTATTAATGTCTCTTCTGCAGCTGCACGTATTGGTGGGGCAGGGGAAAGTATTCATTACGCATCTGCTAAGGGAGCTATCAATACAATGACGATTGGTATGTCCAGAGAATTAATTGAATATGGAATTATCGTGAACGGGGTAGCGCCTGGAATGGTAGAGACACCCTTTCACGATAAATTTGCTCCTAGCGACAATCGGCTTGAACGAATGGCTTCCGCTGTACCAATTAAACGAGCTGCAGCGCCTAAAGAGATAGCAGAAGTAATTGCCTTCCTTTCTTCTGATGCCTCAAATTACATCCTTGGAGAAATTATACATGTGAGTGGCGGTAGATAAATAAAAAATAGGCAAATTATTATTGCTTTCGTCTATTATACTAACAGTCGTAAATTTCGGATTCTAAACAAGCTCCACCTTAGATGTCCTTAAATTTGGGGGCAAAAAAGGTAGGACTTGTTTCGCTTATTTTATTAAATCCGACACTACTTGAACAATTAAGAACAAAAAAATGATTGGTAAAATAATTTGAATCCATTTTGTTTGGATATACGGAACGATCTTTAAACCAAAGAAAGAGCCAGCAATAGAGCCAAGTGAAACAGGGATAGCAATTCCCCAATTAACAATGCCAGTAAAGTAATAAAAGAGAAAAGCACCTGTACAGCTTGATAACGAGAGCATTCTTGTTAACTCGACTGCTTTTAAATAATGGTATTGTTTTTTCAAGAAATAGGTTATATTCATTAGAGCTGAGCCTGGTCCAAAACCACCGTCATATATGGAAATTGCAAATGGAATAAGCTTGTTCAAGGGTTGTTCCTCTGTTTCTTTTACATCTTTGACAATCCATTTATTACTGCAAAGGACAATCAGAAATGCAAAAATTAAGCTTATACAAGCGACGACATTCATGATTTGTTCCGATAAGAGGATTGCGAATAATGCCCCAAATACTCCACCTATACTAGCAACAAACATGAAAGAAAAATATTTTTTTACAGATAAATGTCCTTTTATGACAAATGAAACAACATTTGATAGGGCTGATAAGCCTGTCGCAAATTTATTAACAGCAACGGTTGTATGAATTGGAATGCCGACGAGCAACAATGAAGGCATCAAAATAAAGCCTGCTGCACCAAAAAGAACGCCTATTATGGCTGCGAGTAAACCAATTGTAAATAAAATAACTCCTTTTACTGTTAACCATTCATGTAGTAAAATTTCCATTCAATCACCTCTATACTTAAATTACTGATAAACTATACATAAAACAAATATATAATTATTGCTTATTCATAAATATTATTTATGGATAGAAAGGTTGGGATGGAATGAATTTACATGCATTGAGGATCTTTACGAATGTAGCCAAGCTTGGGGGAATTACTGCAGCAGCGAATAGTATGCTACTAAGTCAACCTGCTGTTACCATACAAATTCGAAAATTAGAGAATGAAATAGGGGCAAAATTGATTGAAGGTAAAGGGCGTGGAATTCAATTAACGCCAGAGGGGAAGTTTTTATACGAGCAAGGCATGCGTTTATTTTACTTAGAAGCACAAATCGATGAGAAGCTTGGTAAGTTTTTAGCAAAGGAAGACAAAATACATATTGCGTCCTCTTACATCCCTATTAATTATATACTTCCGCCTATCATAGCTAAATACAAGCTTGCGCATCCTCAAATTGAATTTTTTGTATCGTTAGGCAATGTTCAATCTGTGGAGGAGCAAGTTCTGAATTATGAAGTAGATTTTGGCTTTGTCGTTCAAAGTAAATTTGGTCATGAAGATTTACAATTTGAAAAGGTATTGGATATCCCGTTTTGGTTTATAGTCCATCCTTCACATCCTCTAGCAAATCAAACTGTCTCCATCTATGAATTATCGAACGAGGACTTTATTTATCGGGAACGTGGTAGCTCGACACTCGATTTATTGGAGTCCATTTTTTACACATTTAATGCGCCATTACCTAAATTAGGGCTTCAGATGCAGGGCTTACACGAATCCATAAAAGTAGTGGAAGCGGGGTACGGCATGACTTTAGCTCCGTCCTATAGTGTGGCTGAAAGTATAGCAAACGGGAAACTTGCTCAAGTGTATGTTGAGCAGGCAGCTATTCAGCAAAGTTTATTTATTTGTTCTCGAAAAACCGATCTCATGGAGCAACCATTTTTGCAATACTTAAAAACGCATTTAAATGCATTAAACTAACCACTTTATTTGCCATAAATAAGACTTCTCTAAATTTAAGTGAAGAATTTAGAGAAGTTTAATTATGATGATGATTAACACAGAAAATTCAGAAAAATAGTATTATAAAAGTATTTTTCCTTCTATTGAAACAACTGCTGCTCCTGCTACTTCAATAACAGCATTCTCCCCATCAGGAGTGATCGTGACATAAAGAGTCCCAGGTCTATTAATCGTATGTCCTTGCCCAATTACTAATTGATGTTTTTCTTGTGGAGCTAGTATATTTTCTAGATATAAATAACCACCTAATGCACCGTTTGCTGCCCCTGTAACTGGATCTTCATCAATCCCTATATTTGGGCAAAAATCTCTTGTATAAATATCAAATTCCCCATTGGTGTCAAAGGTAAAGAGGTGAGTGGTTGATATGTTAAAATGATTGTTCATCTTTTTAAGCTCATTTAATTTAGGTTCTGCTTGATCAATTGCTTGACGTGTTTTAACGGGAACCATAAGATGTGGGACACCTGTGTTCGCTATTTTTATCGGGTATCGATCATCAATGTCCGTTTCCTCTAAACCCACAAGGTCCGCAACGACTTCAGGGCTAATGTCTATACTTTTTACATGGGGACGTACTTGAGTCATGGACACGCTCTTTAAGTGATTGTTTTCCGTAATCCATTTTACAGGAATTAGTCCAATGTTTGATTCAAAGATTATTTTCTCGTCCTTATCAATCCAATTGTACTTATTAGCCATTAACCATGCTGTACCTAACGTAGCGTGACCGCAAAAGTCAACTTCTTTTGTAGGAGTAAAATATTTTATTTGATAATCTGCATTGTCATTTGTTGATGGTAAAAGAAAGGCCGTTTCCGAAAGGTTTAATTCATTGGCTATGTTTAGCATTTCCTCATCTGTTAAATTTTCTGCATGAGGTATGACGCCAGCTGGATTTCCTCCAAACGTTTCTGTGGTGAATGCATCAACATAAAAAAACTCTACCACTTTTTTCATTGCTATCTCCTCCTTCATTCTAAGATTATTGTAGTATGATAGAATTGATAAGTAAAATTCATGTTTTTAATCTTAAACATGAGGAAGTCGAATGGAAAGTTAAATCTTATACGGAGGTTAGTTTGTGAACCTTTTGCAAATAGAAATATTCGTCAAAGTAGTCGATATTGGAAATTTCACAAAAGCAGGAGAAATATTGGCGATGACACAATCGGGCATAAGCCATAATATCGCTTCATTAGAGTCAGAACTCGGTATTAAACTTTTGAATAGAGGAAGAAACGGCATCTCATTAACAGATAGTGGAGAACGTATCATCAACAATATGAGAAATATCTTATCCGAAGCAGAAAGCATTAAACAAGAAGCGGCTTCTATTTTAGGAATACAAAACGGAAAAATAAATATTGGCAGCTTTTCAAGTTTCGCTTCAAAAGTGTTGCCAACGATCATATCACGGTTTAAAGGAGAGTTTAAGGGAATTGAAATCGATTTTTATGAGGGGAGCTATGACCAAATTACACGTTGGGTAGAAGAGGGGAAAGTGGATATAGGTTTTACATCTTTAAGTAACCCTATGGATCATTTGGAGGCTACTACCATAGTAAGAGATAGATTAGTAGCAATCGTACCGATTCATCATCATCTTGCCATAAATGAACAAGTAAAGGCGGAAGAACTTCAAGGGGAGGCTTTTATTATGCCTCAGCTAGGATGTGAAGTGAGTGTTAAGAAGTTTTTACAGGAACAAGAGGTATCCCCAAACATAGAGTTTAATGTGGAAGAAAATCAAACAATCATTGCAATGGTACGTGAAGGATTAGGCATTACAATCATACCAGAACTAGCTTTACCCTATAATTTAGCAGGTACCATTGTAAAACCTCTCTTACCCGAACCTTTCCGAGAAATAAGCATCATTACTCGCTCAAAGAAGCAACCCCTTCCCGCTGTCAAAGAGTTTATAAAAACAACCATGGATTGTATTAAAGAATTACAGCTATAAGAATTCTGTGTCCATTGCGATTGTTCATCATCATTGTGCTTTTCTAGAAGCATAAAACATACCTACGTAAGAGCATGTTTTGGTTCATTTTTTCAAAACATGCTCAAATCAAGGTGATGATATTTAGTAAAGAACACGCCATAAATAGAAGGTAGCGTAGGATTCCCAGTTTTTCCATGGTATCGAGAGCGCTAAAATTTCCTCTTTCGTAGGCTTTTGGTTCATATTACGTAATGTTTTTATTGAATTAATCAGACCTACATCATCGATTGGAAAAGCTGTCTGAAACCGTAGGCAGCGCATTAGCACGTAATTGGCTGTCCAAGGTCCGATTCCTCGTATTTTGATTAAGCTTTTTTCTGCCTCTTTAAAATTCATTTTCATTAATTGTTCCTTCGATAATTCTCCGCATGCCATTAATCTTGCAATGCCAATGATATATTCACTTTTTTTAACCGTCATTTTAATAGCTGCTAGGTCAGTAGGTTCTAACTGTGCAATTCGTTCGTATGGAGGGAATACCCAATACTTTTTACCATTCCATTCGATAGAATCGCCAAAGCTTTCTACAAATTGTCTCTTTAAAGAGTAGGCAAAGGCAAGGTTGATTTGTTGCCCTAAAACGCCCCAGCATAACGCTTCAAATAAATCGGGAATGCCGATAACTCGTAATCCATAGAATTTTTGGGCAGGTATTTGAAGTAATGGATCTGTATTTGCCATTTCATAAAATGGCGTTAAATCGTTATCAAGATCAAACCATTCAATTATATATGTTGCAATTTTTTCCCTCTCCCTCTTTTCAATAGGCCTAGAACCATTTAGGAATTGAACAACCATTTGTTGATTATCGATTACGCTTATCTGTACTAAAGACTGCATTTCTCCAATGGCTATCACTTTTGTGATGATATTGTTCTCTATTTCATACAGGCATTCATTTTTTTCTCTTGTTAAATAGCCTAGATTTGCATTCATATCAAAATTTGCTGGTAAGGTAATGATCATCACATCGTCAACGTCATGCCATATCACTTTTTCATTCTCCTTTTCAACTACACAGTTTGTTAGTTTACTTTATCATAAAAGTAGCTTTACTCATTTTGTTATCTTGCTATTCCATTCTAAACGCCTTATTTTTTTCTATTGATGAGGTTATAGTGTTAGTTATTAAGAAGGCTAAGGAGGGAATAAAAATGGTCCAAGATATTCAAACACGTGTTGGCAGCTTGGAGTGGGATTCCATTCAACATGAACTAGATAAGCAAGGATTTGCAAAGCTTCCAGTAATTTTAACAAAAGAGGAATGTGAATTCTTAATAGGGTTGTATAGTACAGAAGAGCCATATAGAACGACCATTAATATGACCAGGTATCGCTTTGGGGAGGGGGAATACAAATATTTTTCCTATCCATTGCCTGAAATTATCCAAAGTTTAAGAGAGTCCTTTTATCAAGAATTGGCCAAAACATCTAATCGATGGTTAGGTTATTTAAAGAAAACAGTACATTTTCCAGCTCAGCTTCAAGATTTTTTGAACACTTGTGAAGAATTTGAACAAACTAGACCGACACCGTTACTCTTAAAGTATGAAACAGGTGGCTTTAATTGTTTGCATCAAGATTTATATGGCGATGTGTTTTTCCCGTTTCAAGTAGTATTTGTATTAAATCAACGCGAACAAGACTTTTTTGGTGGAGAATCCCTCCTAGTGGAACAAATTCCACGTGCTCAGAGTAGGGGACATGTCATTACGTTAGATCAAGGCAGTGCGCTCATCTTTCCTACAAACCATAGACCTGTTCTAGGGAAAAGGGGATATTATAAACATACGGTTCGTCATGGAGTAAGTACGATTACTGCTGGAGAACGATACGGTCTTGGCATCATTTTTCACGATTCTAAATAAAAAAACTTCAATATCTTGCTATTCCATATCTAGAATTGTACATTGTGAATTTTTAGGGAGTATATTGTAAGGAGAGGTGAGATAAATGCTGGATCCTATGAATGATGAAAATGATATTTTAAATAATGTAGAAATGATGACAGATGAAAAATGGCAAGCCATTATCACGAATGATACAGCGTACAACAATCAATTTTTTTATGCTGTCAAGTCAACAGGGATATTCTGTAAACCATCCTGTAAGTCTCGCGTTCCGAAAAAAGAGAATGTATGTATTTTTGCAACCGCAGAACAAGCACTCCAAGCAAATTTTCGCCCTTGTAAACGTTGCAAGCCTACTAATGAAAATTTGCCTGATAGCGAGTGGGTTGATATTATCACAGCATACATTGATCAAAATTTCGCTGAAAAATTAACGCTCGAATCATTAGCAATGATTTGTCATGGGAGTCCCTATCATATGCATCGAACATTTAAAAAGATTAAAGGCTTGACGCCCATTGAGTATATACAACAAGTTCGCGTACACGCGGCTAAAAAGTATTTGATTGAGACGAATAAAGCAATAGGCGATATTGCCATATGTGTGGGTATGGCGAATGCACCCTATTTTATTACTTTATTTAAAAAGAAAACAGGTGAGACCCCAGCGCAATTTCGTCAAATGAGAAAAATGGAGGAAATGAATGATGGAAATAAAAAATAAACCAACCCTCTTTTGGTCTTTACTCAAGTTTGAGGATTGGCATTTTTATATTGCTGCTACCTCCAAGGGCCTTGTGTTTGTTGGTTCACAGAACAAACCAATCGAGGAAATGTTTGAATGGGCGAAGAAACGCTTTCCAGGAAGTCCTTTTGTTGAAGATGAGGAAAAGCTTGAACCCTATGTCAATGAAATCATTCAGTATCTAGCAGGAAAGAGGAAAACCTTTACTATCCCATTTGAGTACGTAGGTACGCCATTTCAGCTAGCAGTCTGGCAAGCACTTTGTGAAATTCCTTATGGGCAGACGAAATCCTATTCAGACATTGCCCATGCTATCAATAAACCAGCAGCTGTTCGTGCTGTTGGAGCGGCTATTGGGGCTAATCCAGTGTTACTTACTGTACCGTGCCATCGTGTAACAGGAAAGAATGGCTCTTTAACAGGCTATCGGGGCGGATTAGCAATGAAGAAATTGCTCTTGGAACTTGAAAAGCGAGGTTCATCTAGCAATGCGTAATACTTGCTTTACATGGAATGGAGGTTTCGTATGAAAAGCGAATTATTCTATAAGCATCCAAAAACCATTTTGAATAAAGGAACTGGCTTTCTTTCTGGCTATACGCATTCGCTCAATCCTTATACAGGCTGTTCATTTGGATGTTCTTATTGCTATGTACGTCAAATGCCTGTATCTCTTTTTCGAGAAGGGGAATGGGGTAGTTGGGTCGATGTTAAAAACGGTGCGGCTAATGTATTAAAAAAGGAGCTTCATCGTGCTAAAGCCAAAGGGCCTGTAACCATTTTTATGTCCTCAAGTACAGACCCGTATCAGCCAATAGAGCATAAGGAAAAAGTGACGCGATCTTTACTAGAGGTTATGCTAGATGATCCCCCTGATTTCTTATTTGTACAGACGAGAAGTCCACTTGTCAGTCGAGATATTGATTTGCTGCGACAATTTAAAGAAAAAGTGCGGGTAAGTATGACAATTGAGACAGATTCGGAAACGATACGTAAACATTTTACGCCAATGGCACCTCCAATCCAAGCGCGTTTTAAGACATTGGAAAAATTAGCAGCTGCGGACATACCGACCCAAGTTGCTATCGCTCCCATTTTACCAAGTGGAGAATATTTTCCTTTGAAATTGAAGCAACTCGTCGATCGGATATGTATAGATGACTACTTCATGGGAGATGGCAGTGGTGGAAAACGCACAAGAAAACTTGAGATTGAGAAAAAATATGACCAACTTGGTTTAGAAGAATGGTATGGACCAGATGTAATAAAAAAAGTATACAACCGATTTATTGAAATCTTTCCAGAAAATCATGTTTATATAAGTCAGGCTGGGTTTGAGCCGTAAAATGCTGTAATAGATGGATTATAAAAATAGCCCCAATACCCATCTTTACTGAAGTGAGTATTAGGGTTTCTTCACATGATAGTATGATTAACGTTTGTTTTCATTTTGAATTTGACTGAAATCTACTTCTTCAGCAAACTCTTCTCTGTTTTTACGCTCATTGTTAGCATTTTGATTTTGATTCTGCTGTTTTTTGTTGTCTTGCGTTTTATTATTTTTATGTTTATTATTTCCCATTTTCATCTCACCTCCACCATTAGTGTGAGTGGAAGATGTTTTTTTATCCGTAGAACTTACATTTAATTCTTCAAGTAATGTGCTTTACTTTATTAAGGAGTATAGTATGAATGAAAATTATCCAAATTTAAATCTACGGTTCAAACTATGGTAGGAAGTAATTGATAATGATAGCAGGTGGTTTATAAAAGGGCTATCACGCTGTTTGAATTACGACATTGACAAGACGAGAAAATAATTATTATAGTCGATTAAAAATTGAAGCATACAGGAATGTCTTATATTTTTCCAGAAGATGTGAGGAAATACAAACTACATAGGTTTAGTCTTGAATGTAAAATATTTGATTTAAAGTATATTGCATTGCTAAAGTCGTATGCAATCAGGATTTAGGAATCCAACCAAGTATTTTTCATAAGATCTATTTTTTACATTATGCTTAAGGAGGCATCGTAGTGAACCAACACAAAATAATTATTACGCAATATACCCCCCAATACGCTGAACAAACAGTTGCTATGTGGCGAGATAGTAAGGAGCAGGCGATTGGTCAAAAAGAAATTCATACCTTTGAAAGTCATGTATATTTCTTAAATCATCTATTAGCTGAGCAGTTTCACATCGATTTAGCGTTAATAGATGAAAAAGTAGTTGGCATGATTGCCTATAACGAAGAAGAAATAAGCCAACTATATATTCATATTGACTATCAAGGGATGGGCATAGGTCATACATTACTAGATAAAGTAAAGGCACAATCAAAAGGGCGATTAACTTTATACACATTTGAGGTTAATGAAAATGCCCAACGATTTTATGAAAAACATGGATTTAAAATCATAGGGAGAGGACATGAAAATGAAGAAAATTTAGCTGATATTCAATATGAATGGATAGCCAAATAAAAAATTTCACTAACGAGCTACTAAAAAGCGTTGTACATTTTGTATATACGCTTTTTTGTTTTTGATAAGATCTAAAAATGATGAAGATGCAAACAATTTCCTTAACAGCTAAGATCACTCGAATGAGTAGTAGTCGAGCTTAGTTGCTTTTAATGCTCTTAAGAAGTTAATCAGTATCATCTGGTATAATAGAAAATAGATTTTTTTAGAACGGAGTAGGCAATACAAAAAATATCTCGATATTTGAAAAAGTTTACAGAAAAATGAATGCCTATATTACACTAACGCAATTAAAGGCACTGTAGAAAGTACCAGAGGATGGAAAAGAATATGTTAGTTAATTTCTCAATCTTTAAATCTTATTAGTTCAAGAGGAATTGATATTTAAACAAAAGGACACCCTTTTGTAGGATGTCCTAAGCTAACTTTTTATCTATCTGATTCAACCATTCTAATACGATTTACGAGTGAAAATTTAACCTGGAGGTGCCTTAACTTATCTGATATCTGTGTCAATCACACTCCATATAGAGGTATGTTATATGTCCTAACTTACCTTTTTTATTTTAAGGTTACTAGAATATTGTTCAACAAGTTCTTCGTATTGAGTAAGTGTAGCACGAGTTACTTCTATCTAAATGTTCCCCTAAGAGAATTTTGGGTTTTCATAATGAAGGTGCCTTAATTACTCCAATATAAGCGTGAGGTCCTATATAAATTTTAAAATCAAATTCTTCTGATTCTGGATAAATAGCATTATAACGGTCCTTATTTAGTATTTCATTTAAAATATTAAATTCCCTTATATTTGGTCGCCATGAAGATATGTACTCTGGATGTGACTCGCCGTATTCATTAAGGCTTTCCCTTAACTTTTTATTTAGCCTTTTAGAAGCAGCTCTCTTAGAATTTCTCTTTGAATTATCGTGTACGGAGCATTTAAAGTATAAGCTTTCTACAGCTTCATTGAATCCGATAATCCTAATATCATTTTAATATCTTAATATTATAACTTTCGTTTTCTTTCACTATTATTTTCTTTATTTTACTATATCGAATTACATTAATGAGGGTTCTAAGGTGAAATGCTTCCCTTGTATACTTATAATTAAATTTTGTAATCAATTCATGTATTAATAACTTATAAGGGTTAGCAGATGATGCTACAAATGAATTCCCTAGGTATGTAAACACTCCGACAAGCAAGGCAAATATAATTCTAATGATCCACCCCCATACATTTTCATACAAATATTCAGATAAGAACATAAATGCAATTACACTTGGCATTACAATTATTAAATAAGAGAAAACAGGAATAAAGCCATACAAAATACCTAACAAATAAGCAAGTATTAACGTTCTTAATAACACAAAATACCAAGCTGGTAAATCTATATTATTCAATACTAGTATGTACTTAAAGATTAAGTAATTTTCGTTTAATAAAGTTATTGGAATTAATAGTATTAGCCAGTCTAGTCCCTCAAGTTTGTAACTAACTCGAGTACTTGGTTCTCTAAGGTCTTCGGCTGATACTTCGTTTCCATCAATATATATTGCATAAGGTCTAATTTTCACACTTTAGTCGGTTAGTTGAATAAGCAACAATTATTATCTTTAAACACCTATTTTGTTCAATTATTTTAGAGCTGTTATTGTAGAATCTTTGTCTTACTCTTCGTGGTTAAAAATGTTACTATTGTATTACATCCATCTTAGGAGGTTTTTGTACAGAAATCAAAAATATGTAATGTTTAAAAACTAAGTAGGTAAAAAATTTTTAAAAAAGGATGATTAAAATGACAGCACCTATTCCACCACAATTAGCTCTTCTTGCAGCTAATCCTAAATTAATAGGCGAACTCTGTAATTTAATTGGAGATATGCCAAATATTGATTTCCCTACAGCAGGAGGGAAGGTATGTTGGAACACTTTAGAAGAAAACTCCGGATGGAGGCTCCAACAAAATAAATTTACTGGGCATTGTAGATTATTAAATCCAGAGAACATACGAAAAGCGTGGGGATCAAAAGAATGTATGTTTAATGCATTCGAAAGATTTAATAAGCAATTTGGACAGGCATCTACGAAGGTGGCGAATTCCTTGTCCGTAGATACTATTGAGAAATTAAGTGAAATAGCTCGAATGTACAAGGATGGTATATTAACAGAGGAAGAATTCAATAAACTAAAGCAACAACTAATATAAAAAATATGAAGCATCGATATTTACTGGTGCTTCATTTATTTTCAGAAAAAATTGTATAATTAAGGGGGTAACCCGTATGGGAGTTGGAATTGGGTGTTTAGGACTTATAATAATTGCAATTATATTTTTTTCTGCTCTAAGTAGTGGCGATATTAGTAGTGGATTAATTTGGTTTTGTATAATAGGTGGAATAATCAGTGCTTTTGGTGGACTAATTATTGATGCAAAACGAAAAGGCAATCTTTCTGCTGAATTAGTTAAAAAAATGAGGGAAATATTAGAAGGAATTGAGAATTTCAACGCCACGCAAGAATTTTTTTCCACAGATATGGAAACTATGATTGCAATTGATGAAGACAACAAGAAAGTCTTAATAATCAACAATAAAATTGAAAACGTGGCTCAATTATCTCAAACACTTAATAAATATGACTATGAATATAAGATCTATTTATATAAGGACATATTACAGTCAGAAATAATAGAGGACGATGTAACTGTTACTCGAACTTCGAGAGGAAGTCAAATCGGTGGTGCATTATTAGGTGGTGTACTGGCTGGAGGAGTAGGAGCAATTATTGGTGGATTGTCAGGATCAACCACATCTACTAACGAAGTAAAAAAAGTTCAGTTACAAATAGTAGTGAACAATACAAAAAAATCATTTTATAGAATTACTTTTATGTCTTCTGATACTGTAGTTTCAAAAAATAGCAGTATTTATATTAATTCCAATAAACAAATAACGCATTGGCATAGTCTATTAAAAATAATTATCGATATAGCAGATAAAGAAGATAAAAAAAATACTATACAAAGTATTAATAATAACAATGATAATAAAATAAATCCTTCTAATGTTGCTGATGAAATTAGAAAATTGCACGATTTACTCAAAGAAGGGATAATTAATCAAGAGGAATTTGATTTACAAAAGAAAAAAATAATTTCTTAAAAAGAGGTTACAAAGTTTAATATTGAAATCCCATCCCGTTAATGGCTGTGTATTCACAGAAGGCGTTAAAGCAAATCGTTTCACCTCAGGAATTACCAAAGAAAGCGTCGAAAAGTCCGAGGAAAGCATTAAAGCAATACCGTAATGACAGGACAATTACAACGGAGTCAGCGTTAATCGTTGGCTCAAAGGTGAAGCATGTGATGTTTGGAGAGGGAAAAATTTTGGAGGTCACAAGTAGCACGATCAAATTGTCATTTGATGCAGGGATAAAGCAGTTTATGACGGATACATGTTTACAGCAAGGCTATTTAGAAGCGGTGGAAGATTAATGCAGCGTATTCGAGATTTTTTCGAATACGCTTTTTATAGTGTGCAAAATAATAGCTAAACTTCTTATTTTCTCTTTCTATAGGATAAATATTCTATAAATCTCTTTGCTGCAAGTGACAGCGATTGTTGCTCTCTCATCGCAATCCCAATAGTTCGAAAAGCAGGGATCTCAAGCTCTTTCGCGATAATTTGGTACGGAATGCGTTCTAAAATCAGTTCAGGTAATATACTGATTCCCAACCCGTTTTCCACCATTGACATAATGGCATAGTCGTCCCATGTTGTAAAAGAAATGTGCGGCGAGATATTGTGCTTCTCAAAAATTTCGGAGATTTCAGCTTTTGCGCCTTTTTCTAAAAGCATGAATGGACTGGTCAATAGTTCGCTTATAGGAAATTTATCGCAATCAGCAAGATGATGATTCTGATGAATGACTACCAACAGTCGGTCTTGCTCTACAAAGATTGTTTCCATTTTAGCTTTTGTTGGTAGTCGCAAAAATCCAAAGTCGACCCTACCTTCGATAATCCAGCTTTCGATTTCGGTGTAATCTCCTAAGAGTAACTCGAAATCAATCCCTGGATAATCCTGCTTAAAGAATTTGATCTATAAGGTAGCCAATGTGTTGCTACACTAGAAAATGTACCAATTCGGATGATTCCTGATTGGATATCATGTAAGTCTTCGATCTGCATCATTAACATTTCATGCTCATTACATATACGTTGTAATTGGGGCAGTAACTTTAAGCCATCGGATGTTAAACTGATTCCGGCATGACCTCGTTCAAAAAGGGAAATTCCCCATTCTGATTCTAAATCGTTGATCATACGGCTGATACCAGACTGTGTATAGTTTAATGCATCGGCAGCACTTGTAAAACTCCCATATTCTACTGCTTTGACAAAGGCCATATATTTTTGGATATTCATTGCGCTATCCCCCTTGCATGCTATTTTGTTATGTGTAGCATGACAAACATTCAATTTTGTAATACATATAAGTATGCTATGCTATTCCCATTACAAAAGCAAGTTGAAAGGGAGTGGAAGGAAAGGACGGAAAAAACACCTAATAGTTCCTATTAAATTGCGGTAGGTTAGGGGAGTAGGCCATGAAATCTAAATTTCAATTTATCGTATCAATGATTATTTTTGGCACAATCGGTTTAGTTGTGCGTTACATTGATTTAGCGGCGAGTGAAAGAGCTTTACTAAGTAGTTTACTAGGATGCTTATTTTTATTCTTCATTTTCTCCATAATGAAGAAAAAAATATCCTGGAATTTAGTGAAATCGAATGCTTTATTTTTGTTTCTCTCAGGCGTTGCATTGGGAGGAAACTGGATTTTTCTCTATCAATCCTACGACCACACATCACTTGCCAATGCCACACTAGGATATTACTTTGCACCAGTATTTGTAATGATTCTTTCACCTGTTGTACTTAGGGAACAATTATCCATAAAGAAAATAATATGCATTGTCATAGCAATTATCGGTATGATAATGATTGTAGGAGAAGGGGTGAGTGCAACGGAATCAGATGATTTCCTTGGACTTACCTTTGGATTGATGGCAGCTGCGTTTTATGCGGCATTGTTACTTTTAAACAAATTTATTAAAGAGATGGACAAGCTAGAGATGACCATTATTCAACTTGGAACGACTGCATTATTACTGCTGCCGTATGTTTTTTTGACAGAAGGCTTTGGGATTTTTGGATTATCAAGCGCATCTATTCCTTTTATTTTAATTTTAGGTATCGTTAATACAGGGATTGGATTTTGGTTGTTTTTCTCGGGAATGGAAAAATTGAAAGGGCAGAGTATTGCGATGCTAAGTTATGTCGATCCTTTTGTAGCAATATTGATTTCTGCAATGATATTGCAAGAGCAAATGACCCTAGTGCAAATTATCGGAGGGGTATTTTTATTAGGTTCTACATTTGTTAGCGAAATTCGATTTTTTAACTTTTCAAAACAACTCATGAAAAAACAAATAGAGTAACAATTTATCACGGGAGACTTAAATCGATAGTACATGGTATTTAACATTTATAGGGTTGTTCAATTACTAAGACAACAATCAGCCAATTCAAGTTGGCTAATTGTTGTTTTTTAAACTCTTGATAAGATGCTTGAGCTTCTTGATGAGTTTCTCCAAAACGTTAACTGCTAGTTCAGCTATGCCCTTAGCTAAGAGAGTTTAAGAACTTCAATATATCTATACATACCCTTTAACATAACAGATTCATCTCTTATAATTCTGAGCCTTTGATCATTTTGTTTAAACAACTCCTCAAAACTTCTACCAATATCTGTTCCTAACATACTTATAAATGGCCTTACCAATTTTTTTGTTAGCGTTAGTTTTTGATTTTTAGGAGCAAATTTATCAAAGATAAGAATTCTACCATCCTTCTTTAAAACTCTTATCATCTCTTCAAAGCATTTATTTTCATTAGGAACCACAGAAAGTATTAAACTAGCTACAATATAGTCAAATGATTCATCTGCAAAAGACATTTTTTGAGCATCCATTTCTAAAAAATTGATAGAAGAGTGCTCGAATTTATGTTGAGCTTTCGCTAGCATATCAGGAGAATAATCAATGGCAGTTATATCATAATCAACATAGTTGATTAATTCTAAATCAGCCCCAGTACCAATACCTACATAGAGGATTTTTTGTTTACGCTGAAAAGGCACTTCTTGAAAAATCCTCTTTCTAGTCTTTAAAAAAGTACCTGTATTAAAAAATTTATCGTAAAAGGAAGAGCCAATTTTATAGATAATTTTGTTCCACGTATTATTCAATGCTACATCCAGCCTTTCTACAGAGCGTATGAACTTCTAAAATCCTGTGTCCCCTCCGAAAATAGGAGTGACCCACGCAATAATCTTTGTCATCATGTCAAAATATAATAAAATCCCATTAAAATCAATAATCATAAATGGCTTCTTTTTGGAAGAAACGTAATTTGAGACAGCTTAAGAAAGGAAATTGAAAAACCAAGTACATTAATAAGTATGTATAATAAGCCTTTATCAGGGTTTGTTAGCCCTAAAGCCATTATTACAAGTGTCCAGCCAGTTGTGAAACCTGTCCCAAGTTTAATCTAATATTCCTTTTCAGACAGTAAAAAATCTAACTTGAGGATGCCTACGTTTATTAGCTGAAGAGAGATCCATATTTTTTAAAATTTTTGACAGACATATTAGGTAGTGCTAGTATGTTTGACACACATATTAGTGATATCGAATATGATCATATCAAAACATATTAGCTAAGTCTAATATGAATTGGAGGAGATTTTGTGACAGAAAAAAATATTGACTTAAAAATTAAACTAATTCATGGATTTTCAAACAAGGTAAGACTTCAAATTTTAGAGTGTATCAAAGAGAAAGAGAAGACAGTATCTCAAATCGTCAAGGAATTAAAGGGGAATCAGTCTAATATCTCTCAACACTTAGCCTGTTTAAAAGGGTGTGGCATTATTGTTGGTCGTAATGAAGGAAAATATTGCTACTATAGTTTGAGAAATGAGCGTATTCGCGAACTTCTTGAAATGTTTGATACGGTTTTAGAAGATGTTCATTCTGATGTTGCGTGCTGTGCAAACCATGTAGATTAAAGATATATATAAATAAAAGCAGATTCCATAATATATAGGGAAGGATGCAGGAGATTTAAAATTATGAGGAAATAGGTGTTCCTTAACTATATGAATGAGCTAGTACAGAAAAAATCAAAGATAGAGGAACATCTTTACCAATAGGGTTAGTGGTCGTAAAGGTTTAATTAAGGTTAGTCCAAAGTAGAAAACTACCTGATCTGAATAGAAATTATAAAAGGGTTACTGAGATAATGTAACCCTTATTGAGGGAGGTCGTGACGGTCAACCAACGCCACCACCGTATAAGTGCGTGCGATACACTCAATATAAATTTGTGCAAATAAAGGCTAATTATACATAAAAAAAAGCAGCGTCGTCACACGCTACAGTAATTTAATGAACATGTTAGGTGATTCATAAAAGAGTTTAACAAAGATTATGAATGGAACCATGCTATAAAGATACAGAAGATAACTTGGATCCAAAAGGTTGTGAAGATTATTTTTTCGTCAAACTCATATTCTGACACTTGTATGCTTTTGCTGAATTTTAATAATATTTTATATTTATTTAATATGTGAGCTAATAATAATAAGTGTTATACCCGTAAATAAGCAAACGATTCTTGTCACAGGTATTTTATCTGCTAGTCCAAATAATGCAATTGCTGTCGTTACGATTAAAACTGTTGGACCAACCAAAGCAAGCATGGTATTAATATAAAATGCTTTTTCTAGATTATTTAACTTTAGCATCAACAATCCAGCACTTACTTCAATACTCCCAGACAATACACGTAAAATAACCATAGCAAGAACCGACTTTTCAATAATTGTCATCATCCTATCTTTATAGAAAATTTAATATAATTCCATCATGAATAGAATAATAGATTTTTGTTTTAATGAAATACTAAAATCAATATATGTATGATTCGTGTCTAATATTCTTGTTAGATTATGCTTTAATCCTTAGACTAGGAATATAATTAAAGATTTTTCCAATGTTTAGAATTAGCATAATAAATGAGCTGTGTTTCTAAAGTTGAAACACGGCTCATTTTTTATTTTTAATCCCTATTTAGATTAATGAAAAATTAGAAAGCTATCAAAAAAATTCTAATTCTTATATCACGCTGCATATGCATATATTCTCCATATTTATAGTCTATACTTTATTTTCAAATGGACTATAGAAAGGTTGAGTGAGCGTATTTGTTAGAGCATTTAAATTTACTTCTTGCATTTGGTGCTGGATTATTATCATTTTTATCACCTTGTTCATTACCATTGTATCCAGCTTTTCTATCTTATGTAACAGGAATATCCTTTAATGAACTAAAAGAAGAAAAAGGGATTTTGAGGCGAAAATCTCTGATACATACCCTGCTTTTTTTACTTGGTTTTTCTATTATTTTTATGGCATTAGGTTTTTCAACTTCTTTTATCGGACAGATTTTTATTCAGTATAAAGAGTTCCTAAGACAAATTGGAGCAATTATCATGGTCTTTTTTGGATTAGTTATTCTAGGTTTTTTTAAAATCGATATTTTACAATCTGAAAAAAAGATTCATTTTAAAAAAAGGCCCAAAGGATATTTTGGTTCGGTACTTATTGGTATGGGTTTTGCAGCTGGATGGACACCTTGTACTGGACCAATTCTTGCAGGAGTAATAGCTTTAGGCGTGTCTGATCCCGGGAAGGGTATGTTGTACATGCTATTTTATGTGCTAGGTTTTTCTATACCTTTCCTAATAATGTCTTTATTTATCGGAAAAATGAAGTTTCTTCAAAGAAAAAATGGACTGTTTATGAAAATAGGTGGTGCAATAATGATTGTGATGGGGGTTTTATTATACTTTGATATGATGACTAAAATTATTGCGTTTTTAACACCGATTTTTGGAGGGTTTACTGGTTTCTAGTTTTACATATATAAGAGAGGAAGGAGCCTAACTTCATTATGGATAAAAAAAAGAGAAGATTTCTTATGCGTTCAATTATATTAATTATATTATTTGGGGCAATATTCTTCACAGTCTATACAACTTTAACGCAAGATAAAAATGAAGTATTAAAAATAGGGGACGATGCTCCAAATTTTACTCTAGTTGATATGCATGGTGAGAAACATAATTTGGAAGAATACAAAGGACAAGGTGTCTTTTTAAACTTTTGGGGTACTTGGTGCAAACCTTGCGAAAGAGAATTTCCAATTATAGATAGATATTATAATGATTATAAAGAAAAGGGTATACAGGTATTAGCTATAAATATAGCAGAATCCGACTTCGTGGTTCAAAATTATATTGACCGAAAAGGTCTAACTTTTCCGGTTTTAATAGATAAAAATAAAAGTGTAATGGAAGCATATAATATCAATCCATTACCAACGACTATTCTTATTAATTCTGAGGGGAAAATAGAAAAAATAATCACTGGAGAAATGAAAGAACAAGATATAAAGAATTATATGGAACTAATTCTACCAGACTAAAAAATGATTCTTAATATCACTAAAGTCAATTTTGGGTAATTCAAAAATTGTTACATTGCATGTGCAGCGAAGACAAAATGAAGGAGATGGAAGAGGAATCAATTCCGCAGAAGAAACAACTGTGTATATGGTTAACTACACTTCTACTTCTGGTGTAAAAGTAACAATTCATAAATGGCTAACGGAAAGTGATGATCTACTCCGTAAAAATTAAATACTCAGAGATGTTCGACGAGTCAAGTCAATTTTGACAAATGGAACATCTTTTTTTATGAAGAAATTCTAAAAATCCATTTTAATTTTAATCCATAATTTCTCCATAATTATTCGTTATATTCATTTTGAATCATGTAATAATAACGGGAGGAGGTATGGGGCATTAGAAAGTGGGGAATTATTTTCACTTTAGGATTATTAGCAGTTATTTTAGAGGGTTGTACAAATAAAAATACAAACTTGAATACCATAACAGTGTTAACCGTTGAATTTTTTAGTGGAGATCCACTTAATGATCTATATGTGGTGTTACTTAATGAAGAAGGGAAAGAAATAGATTCAACAATTAGTTTGAATAAAGGTGAGGCTCAATTTAATAATTTGCAACCGAATGAAACCTATACAGTAAAAGTAGGGAATCCAAACAATTTTACAACAGGAATGTATTTAACAGAGAAAAAATTTACGTATACGTCATCTACACAATCCATATTAGTGCAAACATATGCAGTAAATCATAATAAAGGATTTGGAGTTCCTGTAATTCTACAAAATCCTGAATTACCAAATGGGTGTGAAATAACTACTCTTACAGCAGTACTTAATTACTATGGTGCAGAAACATCTAAATTAGAAATGGATCAAAATTATTTACCTAAACAATCGTTTGAATACAAAATGAAAAAAAAGTATGGGCCAAATCCTAATCAAGTATATGGCGGCGAGCCAAGCAATCTAGAAACGGGTACATATGTTTTTGCAGAACCAATTGTCAAAGCAGCTAATAATTTTATCACCGAGAGAAAGTTAGATTTACATACAAAAAATAGTAGTGGAAGTACAATAAAAGAAATAACAAATTATATTAGACAGGGAATACCAGTTATTATATGGGTAACATTGGACCTCTCACCACCAAAGGTTAAAGGGGGATGGATTATGGAAGAAGCAGGTGAGTACCATCAAATGTATCAAAATTTACATACAATGGTACTATTGGGAAATACGACTGTGGAAGTAATGGATCCACGTAAGGGATTGATAACATTGGATAAGGGAGCATTTTTTAATAGCTATGAAGCATTAGGCGAACAGGCAGTTGTTGTTTATTAACAATAGTTCATTATATGCAAGTAATAGGTTAAAAAAGATAGCGTTTAATCATGGAAGAAAAATTACTTCAATTACTTGAACAATCTGGATTATTTGCAATTTTGGTTAGTTTAATGATAAATACTTTGGTTAGTATTATAGGTATACTACCAAGTGTTTTTGTTACAGCTACTAACCTTGTGTTTTTTGGCGTATTCAACGGTTTGTTGATTTCTATTATCGGTGAATCACTTGGTGCAGTTATTAGCTTTATTTTATATAGAAAAGGAATCAATAAATGGAAAAGACCGTTCGTATTACACCCTAAACTTTTAAAATTAAAGGAGTTGGAAGGGTCTGATGCATTTTGGATAATTGTCAGTTTAAGGATTTTACCTTTTATGTCATCAGGTCTTGTGACTTTTACTAGTGCATTTTCTAAGGTGTCTTTAGGCACATTTGCGCTTGCTAGTACGATTGGAAAAATACCAGCCTTAATCTTTGAAGCAGGAGCCGTATATGGTTTTATGCAAGTAAATTTAATAGGGAAAATTGTAATAAGTATCTTATTAATGTCAATTATCATTTTGATTTGGAAAGTTAAGAAGTAAAAAAAGTCATATCAAAGTTTTCTTAGATAGAGTGGTTAATACTTGTCTTATTTAATTACAAATCCATAATTTCTCCATACTTCTTTGTTATAGTGCCTATGTAAAGAATAAAAGGAGGAAACATAATGAAATCTAAACTTTTGATTGCTTCATTATTGGTAGGCGCTATTATAATGGGGGGATGTAGTGCGGGTAATTCGGAATCTAATACTAATTCAAATATGGACCATTCTACTATGTCTGGTATGGACCATTCCAATATGAGTGATGAAGAAATGAAAAACATGGAGGGTATGGATAATAAAGATAGTAACATGGAAAATGGTCATGCGAGTCACACCAATCCATTAGCATTAAATAATTCAACTGGGGAAAATGAGCTTGCGCTTCCACCTATTATTGAACCTAAAAATGGAATTGTTGATATTACTGCTCAAAAAGGAACGACAGAAATCCTTAAGGGAACTAAAACAGAGACATATGGATATAATGGTTCCTTTTTAGGGCCAGTCATTCGTATTCATAAAGATCAAAGGGTAACGTTTAGAACTAAAAATGCTTTATCTGAACCAACAACATTTCACTGGCATGGATTAGAAATTCCCGGAAATGGTGATGGCGGTCCACATCAAGTCTTAGAGCCAGGTGTAACAGAAGATGTAAATTTTACAGTTAATCAAGGAGCATCTACGCTGTGGTTCCATCCACATCCAGAAGGTGCTACAGCAGAGCAAGTATATAAAGGTTTAGCTGGCTTAATTTATATTGATGATGAAAATTCGCAAAAAATCAATTTACCGAATGAGTATGGTGTGAATGATTTTCCGTTAGTATTCCAAGATAGACAATTTACTGAAGAAAAGCAATTAAATTATCAAGCAGTCCTTAATGAGGATGGTACAATAGGAGATACTTTGTTAATTAATGGTACTTTGAATCCTAAACTTACTGTCGGTAAAGAAAAAATAAGACTTCGATTATTAAACGGTTCTAATGCTCGTAATTATACGTTTAAATTGAATAATGGAGCTACATTCCAACAAATTGCTACTGATGGAGGTTTCTTAAATCAACCAACTGATATGAAAGAAATTACCTTAACACCAGGTGAGCGAGCAGAGGTAATAGTGGATTTTTCAAAGATGGATGACAAAACTGATATAGCATTAATAAATGAAGAAGGAATTACTCTTTTACCATTTAAAATTGAACAAAAAGCTGCAAGTACAAGTAACATTGCACAAAAATTAAATGATTTTGGTGTTACGGAAGAGGAAAAAACCTTACCAGTTACAAAGAAACTTGAACTTTTTGGTATGGGCACAATGGTTTCAATCAATGGTTCACAGTTTGATATGAATCGCATTGATTTCACTCAAAAACAGGGAGATACTGAAATTTGGGAAATTTATAATAAACCTGATATGATGGGTGGCATGACACATCCTTTCCACATACATGGCACTCAATTTAAAATCGTGTCGATTGATGGGAAAGAACCTCCTTTAAATTTAAAAGGGTGGAAGGATACGGTTTCAGTTGAAGCTGGTCAAACAGTTAAATTAGCAGTGAAGTTCAATAATAAGGGCATTTACATGTTCCATTGCCATGTCCTTGAACATGAAGAAAATGGGATGATGGGTCAAGTTGAAGTAAAATAAAAATAGTTTAAAAACCTCCATATATTTGGAGGTTTTTTAGATGTCATTCAAGAGTGGATTTTAAACGACTTAAAACACCAGATAAAGCCATTTCGAGCCATTTAAATGCTTTCTGTTGCTTTAAAGACTTCTAGGATACGACCTTTTTGTAACTTAACAATTAAATAAGCTACCATTAGTCTGAAAACTAATTTTTGTTCAACAAACGGGCCAGCTTGTTGAATAACAGTCTTTTAAGAAATGTTACCTAACGACGCTTTTGTAAAAATAATATTGTTGTTTAATTTACAATTAAGTCATTTAAAAAATAATATAGTTGTTTTTATTCCACGAACAGAGCAGGTTAGTGGAAAGCAATCTAAGTGTCTTATGTTTTTCAAATTAAGCATACCGATAATTTTATATTTTATTACTTAACATTATGATTATCTTGGGAGCGAGTTATTTTATCGGTGAGTGTATACAAACCATGTAATGCTGGCTGTTAATAATGCTGACGAAATCAACGCTGTAAGAATACTATATGTTTGCCAAATAAGTATCGTTGACCAATCGATAGCATAGCACAGTATACCAAGGACAATCGTAGCCATCAGGAAAATAACTGTTATGATTATTCTCTTTTTTGTCATTGGCTGTCTCTTATTCATTTTCTTTTTTCGTAATCCTAAGAGAAATAGCAGAACAGCCAATAGGCAAAGAATAATAGTGATAGACGACAAAATGATATCCAAAAGCTGTGTGCGACTTATTTCATATGACTGAGTTAGATTACCGTCTAATATATCTTTAACTTTTAGTACCAAGTTTATATTGGTATTTGCGCCGTTGCTCAGCAAGCAGACGGCTGTTCTGTCATTTAGCAGTATGGCTACTTCGGTTCGGAAATTTGGATTGCCCCCAGTATGTTCGATAATTGTTTGGTCGGCGTTTACCGACCAGCCTGCCGCATAATACATATCGTTGACAGCCGAGACAGACATATCACCCCTATGTGATTTTTCGATAACCGTGTGAAATATTTCGGGTATGTCCTGCACAATACCCATCTGTATGCCCATCCAACGTGCCATATCTTTTGTATTAGAAATGATGTAGCCTGCGGGTTTGTTCCCAGCATAATCCGGAGCTTTAAATGGAGTTGTCATAAAAAAGGAAGAACGGTAGCCTTGTGCCAACTGTCCAGTGGCTTGAGCATCTTCTTTATAAACATACGTCTGGTGAAGACCTAACGGCTGAAATACTTGTTCCTTCATAAAGTCTTCATAGCTTTGTTGCGACACAATCTCAATAACCAAACCCAATACGTCATAATTAACGGTTCCATAGTTATACTGTTCACCAGGATTGAACGCCAATTCAGCATCTACGAGCATTTCCACAGTCTTTTGCAACATATCCGGTGTATTGCCTTGTGGAATATTTTGAGTATGCCTAATATTTGTTAGACCACTGGTATGGTGAAGAAAGTTATTTAGTGTAAGGCTTTGCGTATCAACAGGTTTTCCTTGATACTTTAACGTAAACCAAGGTAAATATTTTTGCACAGGGTCCGTCATTGAGAGCAGCCCTTGCTCTTCCAACAGCATAATACCCATACCAGTAAAAGCTTTACTGACAGAAGCTAACTCATAGAGTGTATTTTCACTTGCAGTCAACCCCTTTTCACGGTCAGCATACCCTGAAGAAAAGTAGAACACTTCATCATCGACAATTATTGAGATTGAAATTCCTGGAACACCTGATATTCGAGAGGCATCATCTAGCAACGCTTGTATTGCCGCAGATTTCGAATCTGACAGTGCATAACTTTGTGTTGTGGATCCTAAGAATAATATAAATATCATTAATACAACAACAATAATCTTTTTCATAAACACTCCTTTTTGAAAAATTATAAGAGAATAATATAAATAACATACTTTTACAACTATTAAACTAAATTATAACTTATCTTTCTATTCACCTTTATAATATTAAGTAAAATGTGAAGAGTTACCTTTAACGAACAGATACGTTAGTTCAATAAGTAAAACGATCTTCAACAAAAGGGTGCATTCTGTAATAAGGATCAGCGCTTGTTTGCATTAAAGGGCCAGATTGTGGAATAAAAGTTGTAAAACAAACAAGAAATCTATTACCATGAGGGAGGCTTTGCTGATAAGACTTTTAAATCTACTAGATGACGAGAACTCGAATAAGAGTCAGAAGCCTCATTCTTTTAAACGGACCAATATGCAAATTCCAAATATATTCTATTGGCATAAGAATGGTTACTCGTAATATATTCTACAATTGATGCAACATAAAAAACGTATATTTACCACGTTTTAAAATCTATTTCCGGTTTGTTGTATAAGAGGGATTTTTGAAACAGTGTAGAAAGTTAATATTAGGTGATAAATTGCATTTAACAGGAGATGGGATAGATATATGCAGACGATTTTTGTAGACTGGGGTGGAAATAATGTGAAGCTAACTTGGATGCCTCGAATGAAATTAACAGAATCTTTAATAGTGACGAGTGTTCATGCAGTGTGCTTTAGAGATGGGAAAGTGTTATTATCACAAATAAAAAATCGAGGGTTTAATTATCCAGGTGGACACGTAGAGATTGGGGAGAACGTAGAAGAAGCTATACTACGCGAAACATATGAAGAGGGGTATGTAAAGGGAACAATTAAATACATAGGTTCTATTGAAGTAAGCCATAAAGAAAATCTGTCCTTTGATTCAAGTGGAAAATATCCATTGATTGCTTATCAGGCATTTTTTAGAATGGATGTTACCGAATGCTTACCTTTTCTCCGAGAACATGAATCATCTGCTCGAATTTGGGTAGAACCCTCTGAAATACCATTTGTAATTAATGACCATAAACTTTCAAAATTAATCTTAGACGATGCGTTAACCTTTTGTTCTTCTTAAACTAACGTGTGCTTTAATTTAATAACAACGATCTTCAACAATCGGACTCTTTCCTGGAAAAAGGAAAGCTCATTTTTCAGTTTAAGGGCTATTTAATTGAATAACGTTTTTAAAGGAATTATGTTGAAAATTAGGTTAGTTGGAAAAGTAATGTATTTAACTAACTGGGAAGGTTAATGTAATAAGGATTTAATGATTTTCTAAGCAAGAAGGATTATCACTGTGTAGTCTGGAATAGTTAGTTAGTTTATAAGTTTCTTTTTAACTTAATTAACATTGCGATTGGAGTAAGCAACCCGTCCTAGATTAGAACGGGTTAGCTCAACTGAGATTATAAAATTAGCTATATTATCACTTTATATTACTTCATCTGGTGGTTGTGTCTTTCTCCAGCCATAAAACTGCATGACGTCTTTTGATCATATAAAACATTTCAATTCCCACCTTTCATGTTTTTTAATTAACAAGATTAATATTGACGAATACGAATATAATCGTCAATTTTTTTTCGGTTCTCTTCAAAGATTTTTTTCACATATTCATCATGAAGTGCTTTCTCAAGAGAGACCTTACGTTTGGTAATAGTTATCGTGAGCGCAAAAAAGTTTAATATCATTTATTATCACCTCCTTAAAGTGCCATGAAAAATGAAAAAAACCGTAGAGAGACTCCTCTACGGCGAAAAAAGGCACAAAAATACCGCAGGGGCACACTTCTCCCTGCGGTATGGGTATGCTTATTTACAAAAAAACCTTAAGCGATCCATTCCGATGCGGTCGAATGTGTGATTTTCATTTTTAATGAAGTTGTAGCTACCAATGACATCAATTTAACGATAACGATCATTTTATTCGACCTCCTTAAGAATTTTTTGTTTACTTTGTAAGTATATCTAAATTTAAGTTGTTTGTAAACATCTTTTACAAAGCTTTCCTAATTATTGAAGAGAGAGCAGTTATGGATGCTACGATACATGGGGGGAATCCAAATCCAGTAATTTCTACAGGGATATAATTACAAAATGAATAAGTATTAGCAGATCATAAAGTATGGTATCCCAACTATAAATACGAATACGAAAGAAAATTACAGTTTTGGGTGGTGGCCATTCTGTTATTGCTAGCACTTGCGGAATTACAGGTAGAGAATTCTGCAACAAAGCTAGTGTGGAATGCGTAAAAAGTCTGTAGAAAAAGCCTATAGGTCGAAGAAAAAGATGCTTTGGCCAGCACATGGCGCACTCGGTGTTTACTTTCACGGGTTGAATATGCAATTTTTAAGAGAAGTGATTATGGATATTGGCAGGGATTAGCTGGTGCTGAAGAAGAGGGTGAGACTCCTACTAAACGAGAAGCATTTGAAGAAGCTGGCTTTACAAGAGATTATCATATTGCATTAGATTCTAGTTCTTCACTAGCAGTAGAAAATGTAGTTGGGAATTTCCTTTGGGGACAAGACGTTTAAGTATTAAAAGAATTTTCATTTGGTGTTAAAGTTCCTACAAAAGATATATCATTATCCAAAGAGCATGTTTTGAAGAGGCAGTAACACTTTTGAAATAGGATAGCAATAAAACGGCGTTATGGGAGGTTATTAAATCTGATTAACACCAAACATATGAAAGAAAATATTTAAGCTAAAACGGGTGCTTTGCTTGAAGAACACGGAGTTGCATAGGCAGCTCATTTTTAGGAATACAGCTTCAATATTGCTTGCTGTTATTCAATTATCGGGCAAGTACTGTAATAGAATGCAGAAATTGTGGAGGAAAAAAATGAATAAAACGGAGAGGCAGCTTGCGATCACGCTTGAATTACAGCGAAGCAAAACATTGAGAGCAGAAGATTTAGCTTCTCAATTTGAGACAAGTGTACGTACGATATATAGGGATATTCAAGCACTAAGTGAGGCTGGGGTTCCCATTTTAGGTGCCCCTGGTCAGGGTTATTCCTTAATGGAAGGATATTTTCTACCCCCGGTTAGGTTCACAGCAGAAGAGGCCGTCTCCCTGCTCATGGGAGCTGATTTTATCGAGCAAAGGTTGGATACAGATTATGGTATTAATGCAAGGTCCGCTAAACGCAAAATCGAGGCTACTTTGTCGGAGTCAGTTCATAATGAGTCAAGGCTTGTTCGGGAAACAATGCGACTGCTTCATATAGGTGAGCAGTCAACTGAAGAGCGGGTAAAAACGTATCTTAATCAAGTTCGCGATGCAATTTTGAAACAGTGCAAAATCAGTTTTATGTATATTAAAAAAATGCCAGGAACAGATGGGAATCGGAAAAATAAACGTGTCGTCTCTCCATATGGATTAACACTTGTCCATGAAAATTGGGTTTTACTAGCATACTGTGATATGAGGCAAGAAATGCGTCATTTCCGCTTGTCCCGGATGTCCGAGCTTTCTGTGTTGGAAGATCAATTTCTTCTACCAAATGATTTTGACCTAAGTAGCTATCGGCCACCTGACAATCGAGATGAAAGAATAATAATGAGGGCAAACCCCGAAATTGCCGACAAAATCATTGAGGCAGTAAATTTTTATATTGAATCTATTGAGGAGCGGAAGGAGGATGTAATCTTTCAATTTCGTGTTCGGTATCCAGAGGAACTATTACAGCATTTACTTGGCTGGGGCGGAGATATCGAGGTGATTGAGCCGAAGTCTTTACGCTTCAAGATTCGGGAAGTAGCGAAAAAAATTCTAGAACACTACTGACATACACCTGTCAGTAGTGTTCTTTTATACTGTGACTATACCAAGATGAAGAGGAGCTGCTTGAAGGATGAAAAGTACAAAGGAAGTATTGAAGTCATTTGAACTTACAGTAGAAAGATATTTGGCAGAACTGACAAAACTCAATATTGATAAAATACATAGAAAGCTGAACGAAGAAGATTGGTCCATAGGACAGATGTATGTACATTTAATTCAATCAGCTTTCATGCATCTACATAATGTCGAGCAATGTTTAGCTGGTAGCGAATCGACATTGAACCCAGCGAAGGAAAAAACTGAGCAGGGTAAGATTGTTTTTAAACTAGAACAATTTCCTGCTGTTCGTATTAAGGTCCCTGCTTCGCCAAACTATACTCCGCAACCACCAGAGAGCATGGAGCAATTGGTAGAAGGACTTCACAGTGTAGTGGAACGGATGAGGAATACGGAATCAGTTCTACTTCAAGTGCCTGTAAGTAACAAGATACTTCATCCGGCGTTCGGTGCTTTAAACGCGCAGGAATGGTTTATGTTGATTGAAATGCATTACAGACATCATTTTTTACAACTGGATCGGTTGAAAAGTTTAGTATTTGAAGAGTAGGGGGATGCATCATGTCGAATATAACAAGTCAGAAAAGCAGATATTGGATTGGCGTTGTATCCGCTTCTCATGTGAATTTAGCCATAGAAGGTGGTTTTGCACAGTTATGTCACGGTAAGGTAGCACCTTTGCGTAAAATGTCTCCAGGTGATTGGCTGATATACTATTCCCCTCGCACAGACATGTCCAAAGGGAAGCCAGTTCAAGCATTTACTGCTATTGGTCAGGTTACGGATAACGGTGCTTACAAACATCAAGTGTCGGAGTCGTTTGTGCCATTTCGCAGAGATATGCGTTATATTCCTTGTCGAGAAGTTAAGATTGCACTGTTGTTAAACCAGCTCACTTTTACGCGTGGAAATCGCAATTGGGGGTTACCATTCCGTCGAGGTCATTTTGAAATTGGAGCTGAAGATTTTATGACAATCGTTACTTCGATGTTAGATGGTGAGGAACAGGCATTATCCGAGATCCTTAAACACTGATTGTAAGTTGTGAACAGTTTCACTTAAACTTTAGAGTGCTTTAGTTAGATAACAATATTCAACAATTGGACGCTATTGTTGAATAGCGTTCTGTTCTTCTGAATTCACGAGACGAGGATTGTTAAGTAAATAAGAACAAATTAAAAGCGGTCCTCCACAGATTAGTTTGTGGAAGGCCGCCTTTATTATAAAAACAGTCACCATTTATAATTGTTCATCTTGGTTCACTTAACCATATAGATGTAAAATAAAAGATCTATTTAGCTTACGGAGCTTTGCGCAATGATTGCACGAATCAGAAATCAGAAAATTTATGACTTCACCATACAACAAGCATTCCACCAATCCATGCGAACTTGCAGCGGAATACAAGGTACTTGAGATTCATCATTCTCGATTGATTATTCATAGTTAGCGATATTAAGTAATTCAACTAAATCGCCTTTGACAAGTTCGTATTCTCTTGAGTTAATGTTAACCATACCATCTTTTGAAATTAATATATTAATTGGATTAGTAGTATCGTCGTTATTAGTGAAAACTATTTTGTAATAAGAGTTAGAGACATCCATACTTTTGAATAAAGTTCGTTTTGCTTCCCAATTATTCAAAATGCTGCGTACTTCGTTATATAATTCATCGTCTTTGTTTACGATAAATATATTTTTGTTATCTACACCACCGTTCATTTCCCAAACGGAAATGCTATCAACAACTTCTTCAAATTTATCAGTGTTTGTAATGAGTTCATCTCCAAAATTCTTTGTTCCATATTCTGAATAAAATAGAATACCAGTTATACAAAGGACAAGAATAATTGCGACAATTGCTAATTTAATTCGTTTACTTCGCATAATATAGCCCCTCCCAAGTTGTAAAAATATGTGTCTTCCGTTTTATTTTACAAAATTTTAACATAAAAGCAAAAAAAACTTATTTACATTTTAACAAAAATCAAGGGATTAGTTTTTAAAGTTGTCGCGTTTTTATCGACTTTTAATCTCTAAAGCTCAATGTTTACACAAAATATAAAAGCAAGATTTTTTCTTGTTCCACAATCGTGCCATATTGTTGAATAAGGGTTTTGGAGAAATTAGGAGGATTAATATTGAGAATAATCTAAAAAATTAGTTTATTATTAGTTCAAATTAAAGTGCTTGAGTCGTGGTGGTAATAATTGGTGTGTGATATGAGTAACAGAATATTGTTTGAAGGTTCTATAACCGGGCGCATTTCTGCAGAAAAAAATGCGTCTACGAAATAAAAAGGGCCATGTGTTTATGGATAAAGTATAAATTATAGGGGGTATTTTATGTTTGTAGTAAATGTAGAAGGGGCTATTCGTCGCAATGAGAAATGGCTTTTAATCCGTAGAAGTGAAAAGGAGGAGCATGCTGGTGGAGGTCTCTCATTAGTAGAGAGGTTCTTGCACATACGGAACTACCTTTATTTCTAAAAGAAAACATTAAACTTGCAGAGAAAATACTACAAGATAATATGCAGATGAAATATTAGTTATACATTTTCCATTATAGGGCGCCATTGTGGAGCAACAAAGTTGGAAAATGATCAGACTTTTTTATAAAAACCTAACTTAAAACTGCTAAAGAAAAATCCCTTTTGATCAATCTTTTTCAAAAAGGGATTCTTCTTATTTAACGTAAAATAAAGGTTTGTGAGGTGTTTTTGCTCAATCTTTATTCCAAATCTACAAAAATCTGTTGCAATTCAAAACATTAAATCATAATATAAGAATATAGTTATATATGGATTAATTCACCTTTCTTTAACGAGGTGATTTTATTTAAAATAATATATAAGCAAATAATTATATAAGGAGTGCAGATAAATGGAAAATACACTAATTGAAAAACAACTAAAAGCAGCTGCAGATTTAAACCGCATTAAATTACTTGCATGCATGAAGAATGGGGAGGTATGTGTATGTGATTTTGTAGATGTTCTCGGAATATCGCAACCAGCTGTTAGTCAACATCTTCGAAAATTAAAGGAGGCAGGCATTATTACAGAACGAAAAGTAGGGACTTGGAAACATTACCGTTTAGTAGAGGATCAAACTCCACTGATGAAGGGCATTTTAGAACAAATTCAACCTTTAAACGGGTGTAACTGTGGCACAGATTGTTGCCATGTAGGGGGAAATATAAATGAGTAATGACTCTTTAACCAAGCAGCTTTCTTTTCTAGATCGTTACCTTACCTTATGGATATTTGTTGCTATGGGAATAGGTGTTTTATTAAGTTTGACAATGCCTAATATTGGAGAAGCATTAGAGGCCATGTCTATTGGCACAACATCCATACCGATTGCTACCGGGTTAATTGTCATGATGTACCCACCATTAGCGAAAGTAAAGTATGAAGAAATGTGGCGTGTGTTTAAGGATTGGAAAGTGCTTTTACTTTCTCTTTTTCAAAACTGGTTACTCGGACCGTTCTTAATGTTCTTTTTAGCCATCATTTTCCTGCACGATTATCCAGAGTATATGGCTGGACTGATTATGATTGGTTTAGCTCGTTGTATTGCAATGGTCATTGTATGGAACGATTTAGCACGTGGAGACCGTGAATATGTAGCTGGTTTAGTTGCGTTTAACTCCATCTTTCAAATCGTGACGTATTCAATTTTTGCTTACTTTTTCTTAAATGTATTACCTGGTTGGTTTGGTTTAGAGAATTTCCATGTATCCATTTCTATGTGGGAGATTACTAAGAGCGTACTTATATACTTAGGTATCCCGTTTGCTGCAGGGTTCCTCACACGTTGGATAGGGATTAAAACAAAAGGGAAACATTGGTATGAGGAAAAGTTCTTACCGAAGATTTCACCACTGACACTAATTGCACTGTTGTTCACGATTGTGATGATGTTTGCTTTAAAGGGTGAGCAATTAGTAGAACTGCCACTTGATGTAGTGCGAATTGCTATTCCATTATTTATTTACTTTGTGATTATGTTTGCTGTGTCATTCTTCTCTTCCCGTAAAGTTGGGGCATCTTATCCTGTCACAGCAGCTCTTTCTTTTACAGCTGCAAGTAACAATTTTGAGCTAGCGATTGCGGTTGCAGTGGGTGTGTTTGGCCTGCATAGTGGCGTGGCATTTGCTGCTGTTATTGGTCCACTTGTAGAAGTACCTGTTCTCATAGGACTTGTATGGGTTGCCCTACGTTGGCAGAAAAAATACTTTAAAACCATTAAATTATAAGGAGCAATTACTATGACAAATATACTTTATTTCTTATGTACAGGAAACTCATGTCGAAGTCAGATGGCTGAAGGATGGGCAAAGAAATTACTACCTACCAATTGGACAGTTAAAAGTGCGGGTATTGAAGCACATGGTGTAAACCCGAATGCTATAAAAGCGATGGCCGAGGTAGGGGTTGATATTTCAAATCATACATCCGATTTAATTGATAGGGAGACATTAAACAACGCCAGGTTAGTTGTCACGTTATGTGGGGATGCAGCAGATAAATGCCCGATGACACCTCCTCACGTTCGTCGTGAGCATTGGGGATTTGAAGATCCTGCGAAAGCGACAGGTACAGATGAAGAAAAATGGATTGTATTCCAAACTGTACGTGATGCAATTGGAAAACGGATTGAGCAATTTGTAGCTGAGGAGCTGAATTAAATTGAAAAAAATTCATATCTATGAGCCAGCAATGTGCTGTTCTACAGGCTTATGTGGACCCTCTATTGACCCAGAATTATTGCGTATGTCATTTATTATGAATAATTTAAAGAAAACAAACATTGAAGCTGAAAGGTTTAATCTTACAAACGAGCCAAATGCTTTTGTAGAAAACGAAGCTATCAATCAACTATTAATGTCAGAAGGAATGGATGCCTTGCCTGCAACGTTTGTGGATGGAGAATTACTTTGTAAAGGGATCTACCCAACAAATGAACAATTTTCACTGTGGTCAGGACTTTCAGAAGACGAATTACTACAAAAGCCAAAAGTACGCTTGTCACTAAAAGGAGAAGCCTAAGATGGAACGCTTTACAAGAAGTCATTTCCCTGACACCCCATTCCTATTTTTCACGGGGAAAGGGGGCGTTGGGAAAACATCGGTTGCTTGTAGCCTATCAATAGCCATTGCAAATGAAGGGAAAAAGGTACTTTTAATTAGTACAGACCCCGCATCCAACTTACAAGATATTTTTGGCCAAACGTTTTCTAATAGTCCAACAAAAATTGAAGGCATAGATAATTTATTTGCGATAAATTTGAATCCTGAACAGGCGGCACAGCATTACAAAGAACAAATGGTTGGTCCGTATCGTGGAAAGCTACCTGAAGTTGTATTACAAAATATGGAAGAGCAACTTTCTGGTGCTTGCACAGTAGAAATTGCTGCTTTTAATGAATTTGCAACACTATTGACTGATACTTCAGTCATTGGGAATTTTGACACTGTCGTGTTTGATACAGCGCCAACAGGGCATACGTTACGATTATTACAACTGCCTTCTGCATGGTCTACGTTTCTAGATGATAACACGACTGGTACTTCATGTTTAGGTCCTTTAAAAGGACTAGAGCCACAACGTGAAATCTATAAAGAAGCAGTTGAACGTTTAAAGAATGCCAAACAAACGACGTTAATGTTAGTGACGCGTCCTGAAGAAAACCCTTTAAAAGAAACTGCACGTGCTTCTCACGAATTGTTTGAAATAGGCATTCAAAATCAGACTCTACTAATTAATGGATATATGAGCAATACCAATTCTACTGATGATATCGAAGAGGCTTTCATTGCGTGTCAAGCTAATGCATTAGCAAGAATTCCTGAAGAACTAAATCGATTTGAACATTTCTACTTACCATTTGTACCGTACTCATTATCAAGTATTGAGCGTATGCAAGCATGGATGACTGACCAAGAAGTTATACAAGAAGATGAATCAAATGAAGAAACTAAGATTCCAGAGATAGAAGAAATGATTGCAGATTATTTAGAACGTAAGCCGAAACTCATTTTTACGATGGGTAAAGGTGGGGTTGGCAAAACAACTGTGGCTTCTTATATTGCATTACGATTAGCAGAAGAGGGTACTCATGTACATTTAACTACAACCGATCCTGCCGCACACCTCGATTGGACATTTGGTGATGACAACGTTAAAAATTTAACAATCAGTCGTATCGATCCAAAAGCAGAAGTGGCAAACTATGAAGCAGAAGTGCTTGCAAAGGCAAGTGAAACGATGAATGAGGAAGGTTTAGCATTTGTGAAAGAAGATTTGGCTTCTCCTTGTACAGAGGAAATAGCTGTATTCCGAGCATTTGCTAACGTTGTAGAAAATCATCAAGATGAAGTCATTATTATTGATACCGCACCAACAGGGCATACGTTGCTTTTACTAGACGCAACAGAAGCTTATCATCGGGAAATAAGCCGTTCACAAGGGGATATTCCTCCAGCTGTTTCTAACCTGTTACCAAGGTTGCGTGATGCCTCTTATACGAGTGTTGCCATTGTAACTCTTCCTGAAGCAACACCTGTTTATGAAGCTTCGCGCTTACAAGAAGATTTACACCGTGCTGGATTAACTGTTGATTGGTGGGTTGTTAATCAGACATTTTCATCTATCTATACAACAAGTCAAACATTAATTCAAAAACAACAAGCAGAAACGAAATGGCTAAAAGAAGTTAGATCCATCAGCAATAATCAATTTGTGGCCATTCCATGGGTAAAAACGCCACCGGTTGGAACACAAGGCTTACATGAATTAAAAGGAGAGAAAATCAAATGAAAATGAGTCCAGAAGGTAAAAATTATTTAGAACAGGTATTAGCTGATTCCGAGGTTAAAACACTTCGTTTCTTTGGTATTACAGGCTGCTGTGGGGTTAATTTAGGTGTAGGCTTAGAAGCACCAGCAGCAGAAGATGCAATTCAAACAATTGAAGGTATCGAAGTCGCGATTCATCCTGATATTGCACCGCAATTAACAGATGTTACGATCCATGCAGAAGAAGAGAATGGTGAACTAGGTTTAGTATTAGTTGGATACTCTCCGACATCTTGCTAAAGAGTAATTCTAAATATACTGTCTGTCTTAGCAATTATTCTATCTGTGAATGGAGGATACAATAATGACAGTAAATCATGCTAGCGTATTAACAAAAGATTATTTTATCGCTTATTTAAAGTTAATTATGAATAGTAGAGAATACACATTGATACAGGCTAAAGAATTTGCTTTTGATTTCTTCTTTAAAGGAGATATGGAGCGTTACGGCCCTTCTACATGGTTGCAATTTGAAAAAGCTATAAAAGAAATTGATAAAATCATGTGTGAAATTGAAGTGTGTTCATAACTATTACAAAAGCTTAAATAAATTACGTCTAGCTAACTGCTAGACGTAAAAAAATATATTTTATATAAGAAAATGCTTATATAGAGAAAAGAGGAGAAATTTATATGAAAACACTAAAAGTAATCAACCAAAATCAATCTTGTTGTACTACAACTAAGGATATTGAAGTACAGGAGAGTGTTAATATCCCAAATAAGAATTTACCGATTGTCATAATTGGTGCAGGTCCTATAGGGTTAGCTACTGCTGCTCATCTAGTAGAGCAGAACCAGTCATTTATTTTACTTGAAGCTGGCAATGAAATAGCACACAATATTCGTACTTGGGGTCATGTCACATTATTTTCTCCATGGCGTTATAACATCAATAAAGCTGCTAAATCATTATTAGAGGGGGCTGATTGGATAGAACCTAACTTAGAAACAATACCTACGGGGCATGAATTAATAGATCTTTATTTAAAACCTTTGGCAGAGTTAACACAAATAAAACCAAGTATCCGATTGAACTCAAAAGTAGTAGGTATATCAAGACAATTTAATGATAAAATGAAATTAAAAAATCGATTCAATCAGTCCTTTAATATATATGTTGAAAAAGATGATGATATCGATATTATTGAGGCAAAAGCAGTTATTGATGCAACAGGAACATGGGGGAATCCAAACCCAGCAAATTCTACAGGTGTTTGGCTAAAAAATGAAAAAGCAATAGCAGATCACATTGAGTATGGTATTCCAGATATAAATACGAACCCTAAGAGATATGCAAATAAGAAGGTTGCTGTCATTGGTGGTGGTCATTCAGCGATCAATACTTTATTAGCTTTGGCTGAATTACAAAAAGATAATCCTGCAACAAAGCTTTTGTGGATTATGCGTAAAAAATTTGTAGAGGAGGCCTATGGCGGGGAGGAAAAAGATGCGTTGGCAGCACGTGGCGCACTGGGTATTCGCATCCATGAGTTAGTAGATACAGGTAAGGTTGAAGTAATAACTCCTTTCTATATCTCACAGGTGAAGAAAGAAGAGAACATCCATATTGTTGGTACTATAAACGGAGAACAAAAAGTATTAACAGGATTTGAAGAGCTTATTGTCAATACAGGAAATCGACCAGACCTATCAATTAACAGCGAATTACGCCTTTCGATTGATTCAGCAACAGAAAGTGTGCAAGCATTAGCGCCCTTAATTGATCCTAATGAGCATAGTTGTGGCACAGTAAGGGCGCATGGAGAAGAAACACTACGACAACCAGAAAAGAACTTCTACATTGTCGGTGCAAAAAGTTATGGACGCGCACCTACATTCTTAATGGCCACAGGCTACGAACAGGTTCGTTCCATAACAGCTTATTTATCAGGAGATGAAGAAGCGTCGAAACGTGTGGAATTAGAATTACCAGAAACAGGCGTATGTAGTATTAATCTTGTTAATCAATCCAATACATGTTGTTAAAAATTTGACTGTTAGCGCAAGCTAGCAGTCCTTTTAAAATACCAAGGGGGAAATGGGATGGACACACTTATTATTCGTAAAATGGAAAAGAAGGATTTACAAGAGGTATTAAAGATTTATAAAGAGGGAATCGAAACAGGAATGGCAACTTTTGAAACAATAGTGCCAAGTGAACAGGTATGGGATGAAAGACACCATGCGACCTTGCGTTTTGTTGCAGAAGAACACAATAGAGTGGTTGGTTGGATTGGCATTTCACCCGTCTCTACACGCTCCGTCTATTCTGGAGTTGGAGAAGTTAGTGTTTATATATCGAGTGAAAGTAAAGGGAAAGGTATTGCCTCTAAGCTATTTAAAGTACTAATTGAAGAGAGTGAAAAGGAGGGGTTTTGGACACTCCAATCATCCATCTTTGCGATCAATTCATCAAGTATCCAATTACATAAAAAGATGGGCTTTCGAATTGTTGGTACAAGAGAAAAAATTGCTCAATTAAATGGGATATGGCATGATACAGTTTTAATGGAAAGAAGATTAAACATATAGTATGCGCTCCCTGCTATGCTAACAAAATTCTATACTAGGAAGTTTCTCGATATAATTTTAAAAAGATTTATAGTCACCATTTTTATAGTGGCTTCAATTATGCATTGGATTGGTAAACCTAATTTCTCATAATCAATTTCTAAAGTGTATTTTTTTATAATTCCCAATGATTCCATTTGTCTTACACGTTCTGTTACTGATGGGTAGGACAGATGTACCCTTCTTCCAAGCTCGCACATTTATAAATGGCTGTTATTATGGAGTTCATCTAGAATTTTTTTATCAATATCATCTTTTTTCATTTTTAAAGTTTATCTTCCGAAAATCGTCAATTTAGAAAAGATTTGTTTGATAATTGATGAATTTAATGTGATTTAGTTATCTTGTTTTTTATAATTAATAACAAGGGGGAACTTACATGGCAAGAATTGTGGATTCTAATTTCAGAAAAACACCTATTCAACGACTATGGGGGCATAATAAAGACGATAATGGTAAGGTGAAAATAGTTAAAATTGTTTGAAATATCTATCTGATGTTATATTATAAGAAGGCTCAGAAAGCTAAGGATTTCGAGGGTGCTAGAGAACTTCAAAGATATAAATTTGGACTTCAATACAAGCAAAAGCAAGATCAAATTCAAACGAATGAGGTTTCCACATTTTTAGAAAATATTTTAGATATTACTCCGTTGGGCGTTATAGGTCCAAAAGAATAAACTATCACAAGAGTGTGGCAGAGATTGACGAACGTTGCCAACCCCGATTCATCGTGTGGACCTGCTACTGGTGCAATGATCACCAATTACTATAAAACTCAAGGTTATTCTGTTAGAGCTTATAACTACTATTCGTATTCAAATGCAAATCTTATAAATCATTTATATTTTGATATGAATTCATCTTCATGGGGTACTAATGCGTATTCTTTTGCAAATGGTCTAAAACTTCACTTAAATCATGACATGACAGGATGGAACTATAATTCTAGTGGTGCACCAACATTTGGAGGTATCCAAACAGCGATAAACGGTAATAATCCTGTTGGAGCAGTATGGTTATTACTTAGTGGAGAACACTACCATTGGAGACTAATACATGGTTATGACACTGAAGGTGGAAATTATGTAGGTTATAAAGATCCAGACGGTGGACAATATAATACATCTACTAATTATGTAAGTTGGACAAGTATATCTGATAAAATCAATACAGTTTACATGAGTAGATAATTTAAAGATTGTGAGGGGGAAAAGTGAATAAATTATCATTGTTTTTTTATTCTTTAAACATTATTGTAACTTCTATCGCCTTTTACTTGATTAATTTTTTAACTGAACCAGTTTTGATAGGTAGTTCAAAGAATAATATTAGTAATGGTAATCCAGGACTCTTTCCTTTAGTATTTTTAATCCCGTTCTTGATAGTTTCGATTATTGGTACATTTAAAATTGCATATTCTTTTGCTAAAAGAACTTTCAAGACAATGCAATATAAAATAATAATTATATTTTCATTCCTTCTTTCGAGTATTATATATTTCTTTACTTTTAAAGAAGCAAGAGAATTTAGATTATTAGTCTTTGAAAATAATGATTCAGTTACTAAAATAACTCAAATTCCATTACTTAACACATATTCAAATAATATCTTCTTTAATGGATGGACATTACTTGCGTTACTATTTACCACTGTTTTTATAGCTTATTGTTTCGCATTAGTTAAGCAAAGAGATTAATTTTTAAACAAGATGAATAAATGAAGCGTTGATCCAAATGGATTAACGCTTTTTATGTGTGCCCAGCATGTACAACAACTCGATGGTAAAAGTCCATACAGGCTTGGCAGTAGGATCTGTTAGCAAAAGACAGGGGTGTCCATGGAGACGTGGAATCTGGAGGTAATAGGACGCAAACTCTCAAACTGTTGAACAGAAATCAGATAGAAGGCTGGCTTGGGATGGATAAACTTGCATAACAAAGCGAAGTCTAATACTGTTCGAATCCCATACAGTAAATCTGGCGGTTATATGAGAGGAAAGTGGTTGTGCTTACCCGGGGAGGTCTCTTGAGGGTTATTTTAATTAACAATTTGACTAGTGATAGTCAGATGAGCCAAGTCAATTATGGTGAATGAAAGAACAAACTCAAATCTTGAAAGAAACAAGGAGGAGGTGGAGACATCCCGCCGAAGCACAGAAAACATCGGGATATAGACCAAATAGATGGCTACTTATAGAGGGATAAGCTGGAAGCAAAAGAGCATATAAGAGTTTGTAGGGATGTAAACATGGAAATGAAGAAACAAGATGGTATCGAACTAATTGACAAAATCATAGCTGATAAAAATTTATGGAGAGCCCAACAACTGTTGTAGAGTTTGAACCAATATCATGAACGAAGGGTCTGTAGATTCTTGTCCATATACAAATCTGGACATTTCTTATTCTTATATTTAAGAATCATTTCAAACGCAAAAGAAGTCCGTATTATTGTCTCAGAAAATGAAAAAGAAGTTTTAAGGACTGAACCGTTTATAATGTTGAAAAAACTCCCATGTGATATTCAACATTGAGTGTGATACTGTAATAAGAAACAGCGCTCGTTCTCATTAAAGATCCAGATTCAAGATAATGATCGTGCAATTCTTTTCTCATCTAAAAAGGCAGGGTTACGCATTTTTTTGTAGAACTAAATGTACAAGAAGTTAATAAAAGAATAAAACGATATTAGATCCTATATATGTATCAATATTCTAAGTTTTTTTAAAAAAAGGGGTGTAAGTTGTGCAAACTTCAATGGGGGAAACGGAGCTTTATCAGGAAAGAGTTATCGATCATTTTATTGACGACATTGGAAGAAAAATGGAATATTCAATTATAGGAAAAGGTACACCAATACTTGTGTTTCATGGTGGACATTCTAATTGTAAAGAAGAGTTTGGCTACGCTGAATTATTGGAACAAGGTTATTCAATAATAACTCCTTCTAGAGCTGGATATGGTAATACAGATCCACTTCTCGGGAAAGATCTTCAAACAGCCTGCCATGCTTATTTAAATATACTCAATCATTTGAATATCGAAAAGGTACATGTAATTGCCATTTCTGCTGGAGGACCAAGTGGAATCTTTTTTGCTTCTAATTATCCAGAACGTGTAAGAAGTCTTACTCTACAATCGGCCGTAACGAAACAATGGCTTACATCTAAAGATATGGAATATAAAGCAGCCAAAATTTTATTTCGTCCTACTATAGAAAAATATACTTGGAGAATAATTAGTCACTTAAGTAACCGATTTTCCGAATTTATGTTTAAACAAATGGCCTCTTCTTTTAGTAAACTTCCTTATATTGAAGTAGCCGCTCAAATTACTGATGTTGATATTGAGATGTTTCGTAAAATGAACAATAGACAACGCTCTGGATATGGTTTTATGATCGACTTATCACAAACTGGAACAATTTCTGCAGCTGATTTATGCTCAATTAAGTGTCCTACATTAATTTTACATAGTATAAATGATAGTGCTGCACCTGTTGAACATGCTTATCATGCACAACATAACATCACAAATTCGAAACTTTGTATTCTTCAAAATTGGGGTCATTTAATTTGGCTCGGGCATGATTCCGATAGAATGTATGATGAATTAATAAAATTTTTGATTACCTATTAACAACTTCATATGTATTTAAATTAGTATACGAATCACCTTCTTGTATTTTGTAATAGATATTTCTACTTTAGGAGGTGCATGAAAAGGATTATTTATTTGATTAACTAGAGATATGGATGACTTTACAATATTCAATGTAAGGTTGTCCATTTTTATTTTGGACTCTTTGACTCTGTTTATTTAGTAATATTCAAAAAATTAGACTGTTAGAATACTTCGAACAGCCAAGAACTTCAGAATTACAAGTCGAAATGTACAGATATAATGGGAAGTTGACGTATTCAAGCCCTCCTCCTCGCCAAATGATTTTAGTTTACATAATATAAATACCTCTGACACAACCTTCTAGTTATCCAATGGTTCTTATAGATTATCGTTCAAAAGGGGATTATTCGTTTAAATAATGTTAATTATCGTTTAATGTAGATTTGTCTAATATTCATAAAAATTATTCTAAGAGAGATGAACTTAGCTTGTTATTAAAGAATCACGATTCAAGTTCATAAGAAAATATATATTGAGATTTTAAAACGGGAATACTTAAAGAGTCGAACATACAAATTTGTATGTTCGACTCTTTTTTACACATTATATAGAACCAATGGATAACTTTTTTATTGTTGAATTGACTGAGAAAAGATTACTAAAGGATTGAAGTAGCGACAAGTAATAAATTTGATACTCTGAATTTTTAAAGAGTATTTAAAAAAGGTGTTGATTATGATCTTGCAAAATCTAATAAAAGACAAAAGTGAAGCAGCCTAGGTTCATTTAAATAAATTTAAACAATAAAAAGGGTCACTTGGGATAGGAGTGACCCTAAGTAACAAAATTCGGAGGTTTAAGGCTAAAATAGCTTTACTTTACTATCAATATGCGGTGATAGCGTAGTTTGTATAGTTCATAGCCTGAGAAATAGATTTAAAAATAAAAATGCTCTTATATGATTCATAATTAACTTACCAAAATTTAAAGAATGACTTTAATTTTTTATAAATTTAATCCAAATCTCTTTAATTCAATGAAAATACCTTCCAATTGTTTTCCTTTGTCTGTTAACGTATATTCCACACGAGGGGGAACCTCCGGGAATACCTTTTTATTCAATATCCCATGATCTTCTAGTGTCTTAAGACGGAGTGAAAGTGTTTTCGGGCTAATTCCATTCATTGATTTCAATAGGTCACTGAATCGCATTGTTCCTTCTATAAGCAGATCGCGAATAATTAAAAAAGTCCATTTAGTCCCAATCACGTCGAGCGTTTTAGCAATGGGGCAAGTCTCACCTTGTGCTCCTTTGGTTAATATTACTGGCTCAATAACACTCATATGAAACATCCTCCCGAAAAATTTTTTTGTTTAATTCACCTTATCATATCACAATAGTATACTTTCAGAAACTTTGTGAAATAAATATCACTACTTCCTTAAATGAAGTTACTATATTTATAATATCGTAGTACTTATAATTTCAACCCTTATTGAGGAGGTGACTAAAATTATTGCAAGAAATCAACGAAACAAACTACCGTTTGCTCTCATTGCTATATAAATCAATGCTTTTGCTATTGATACATCATCATGAGTATTCTTCCGGATGAAGCAAACGATTTGAATTTTACCTTAAGTACAGTATGGTTATTAACTACACGCTAGGCAGTTTTTTAGAAATCATATAAATTGAAGGAGCTAGATAAAGATGAAAAATATACTTATAATTAACGGCCATCAGAAGTATAGTTCAGCAGAGGGGAATTTAAACCAAACCTTGATGAACAAAATGGTCAGTTTTTTAAGTGAAAAAAACAATGTAAAAACAACAATTATTCAAAAAGGATATAAAATCGAAGAAGAACAACAAAAATTTATATGGGCTGATATTGTCATTTACCAAACACCTATCTATTGGTTCAGTGTCCCGGGCTTATTGAAGTCGTATATGGATGAAGTATATGCTTATGGTTTATTTTTTAGGGGTGCTGATCAGTATGGAAAAGGTGGGTTGTTGACTGAAAAGAAATATATGTTTTCGACTACCTGGAATGCTCCTGAAAAAGCATTTAACGATCCAAGTCAATTTTTTGAAGGGAGCAGCCTAGAAGATGCATTAAGTCATTTACATCGTATACAGAAATTTATCGGAATGAAACCTTTAAAGAGTTTCTCTTGTTATGATGTAGTCAAAAATCCGAAAGTTGAAAAGTTTGTATCCGAACTTGATTTACATCTGCAAGAGGTATTGAATGTTTAATCTATTAAGTAAACGTATAAGGGGAGAAAAAACATGTTAAAAGATAAAAAAGTTGTAATTATCGGTGGAAGCTCTGGGATTGGTTTGGAATCAGCTAAACAGCTAATAGCTCATGGGGCAGAAGTAATCATTGCCAGCCGATCCGAAGATAAATTACGGAATGCAATAGAGCAACTAGGAGATAGAGCAACGGCTTATACTCTAGATATAACGCAAGAACAGCAAGTCCAGTCTTTCTTTGAAAAGATCGGCCAGTTCGATCATCTTGTAGTAAGCGCGGCAGAAACCTCCGGCGGATCATTCCTCCAAACGGATACAGCCCAAGCCCGAGAACTGTTTGAAAATAAATTCTGGGGACAATATTATGCAGCGAAATACGGTGCTTCAAAAATTTTACCAAACGGTTCAATCACTTTGTTCTCGGGGGTTGTAGCCTACAAGTCTATGGTTGGCTCAGCAATTCTAGGTGCAGTCAATGCGGCTATTTCGAATCTAGGACAAAGTTTAGCTTTAGAACTTGCTCCGATCCGAGTAAACATCGTTTCACCTGGAATAATTGATACACCTTCCCGTAGCAAAATGCCAGAAGAAGCACGTAATAACTTCTATAATGCAGTTGAAAACAAACTCCCTGTGAAACGAATAGGAAGAGCTGAAGATGTTGCACAAAGCGTACTATACTTGCTACAAAATAGTTTCGTCACTGGAACCGTTCTTCATGTAGAAGGCGGTCACATTTTAACTTAAGCCAGCAGCTGAGGAAAATATATCTACTAAACAAGAAAAAACGCTATTCTTTTTGTAGAACTATACGAAAGGATGGTGTTTTTTTAATCTTCCCATCTCCATTGGGCTTAAAAAGCACTCTAACAAGTTTTCCTTATTTTGTTGTAACATCAGTTATGCAGTGTAAAGCGGGTAGGTGGGAAGCCTGCTTTTTTCAGCACATCTTTGAAGATGACATGTAACCCCCGCGGATCTAATGCTTTACGATTTTTATTTAGAAAAACAGGTTCTGTTGGATAAATTTGATATGATCTTAAAGAAGTTTTATAGGATTCCAGAAGCGGTATTAAGTGTGGATGAAGGGGCAATATCCGTTCTTTTTTTCCTTTTCCATCAATTCGAATCGTTTCATTTACCAGAGCAACTTGTTCTCATGTTAATGAAACAAGTTCAGAACGTCTTAAACCTGTTGTTGCTAATAATTTAAACATTAGCTCATTCCGCATCGAAAAACGTGATTGGGCGCAATTCTAAATAGTCAAATAGCTGCTTTAGATCCGTTAATGTCATATACACAGTAAGTTTATCATCGGTCTTTGGTGATTCAATCCCGTGCGTAAAATCATTAGCAAGGTATCGTTCTATTAAACAATATTTGGTGAACGATTTTAAGGAAGAAATTTTTCGGTTCACAGAACGAGGTTTTTGTTTTAATGATCCTAATAGATATTGGATAAAGCGACGTACTTGGGTCTTGGTAATCTCATTTAAACAGGTGAACAGCCATGGTCCGTTAAAAAGGTTAAGAAGAGTTGTAAATCGTATTCATAACTAGTGACTGTATTAACCGAGTAATTTTTTTCAATCTCAATATACAATACAAATTCGTCAATGGCAGCGTGTAGTTGCAAGTATAAAACCTCCAGATATCGTATTAAATAATAATTATTATCCGTACAAAATCATCCCATTATCGTAAAAAAGGAGAGTTATCGTTCACATGAAAATTATAAGGAACTTGAAAATTACAAGTTTAAAAGTACAGATATTATGGGTAGTTGACTTATCCAAGCCCCCTCCACGCAAAATAATTTTAGTTTACATAATATAAATTATAGGAAGTTATGTTTCATTGAAAAGTATACTAATAATAGTGAGACGAAATGAATTTAAAATGTAGTATTAACCAATTCTTTTGTCGTAATCCTCATTCCATTGAACCATTGAATAACTTGCTCCGTCCGTTTTTGACCTGCATTTCTTTTGACCTGCATTTCCAAGGGTATTCGCGGCGAAAGTTTGCGCTCTCGCATTCAACTTCTGGATGACTTTCTCATCTTAGGGTTGTTTATCCTTTTTCATTTCCTTCCAAGCTTGATCTCATGAGGACCATTCCTTGATACTAACAGTTGTCATAACATTCAACTCCTATTTTTATTTTTTGTTTTAATTGCTTGTACGCGGTTCATCCAATTGCTCAGAATATCTGAATCGCAGACTTATAAATACTAAGACCAATGCAATGACCGTTAGGAAAACTCCCAGCAATCGGAATCCTATCAAGTTGAACGCATCTCCCATAATGATACCTGTCAACAGTGAAGATAAAATTGTTCCCAAGTATCTCGATGTATTAAATAGGCCAGATGCTACACCAGCAATTTCTTTTGGAGAGCTTTTAAACAAAGCTGCCTGCATACTAACAGCGTTTAGCCCGTTGCTAAAACCGAATGCGGCTAACGCCAGGCACACACTGATGACTGGTGAACTTTGCGTCCATGTCACAATCCACACTGCCCCCACTACCACCAGTAATGAGGATACAATCAATGCAGGTCTTGGTCCCGATTTACCGACCCATTTCCCTGCTATTGGCGAAGCTACAATCGAGCTCAAGCCCAAGGTTAACATAAGAATCCCTGTCTGAAATTCACTGACATGACGCACCATTTGCAGGTATGCTGGAATCCCAAAAAAGAGTGAATAATAAAGTAAGTTAACTAGCAAGTATTGTATATTGACCCAAGCCATCCCTGGATATTTGGCGAAGGTGCGTAAAGGAATAAATGGCGACATTGTTTTTAGCTCATGTTGTACGAATATTCCCAACGCAACGAGCCCGATTAGCACAACAACGACATTCCACATAGAGAAATGCCCAAATGATTTCGCTGACAGCAAGCCAACTAGAAGTGCAATCAGACCCACCGTAAAGAGCAGAATTCCTGGCACATCAATCACACCCAGTAATTTTCGAAACGACATGTCACGTGAAACCATTGCTGCCGATCCATCATTAGGAATCATTTTCCAAGCTAATATAAAGCTCGCCGCAACAAACGGGATATTGACGATGAAGATCGCTGGCCAGTCCCACCATTGAATAAGTACTCCTCCAGCAAAAGGTCCTATAGCTGCCGCACCGGATAGGAAAATCGATAAACCTGCTAAAGCATCTGCTTGCTTTTCTGTAATATGAATGCGTACTATAGCTGTTCCAACTGCAATCAGCATACTAGTTCCGATTGATTGTACAATTCTGGACACTATAAGCCATCCGAAATCTGGAGAAAATGGAGCCAGAATAGAAGAAACTAAGGATACTAGAAGACCAGCCAGAAATATCTTTCTCCGACCGAATAAATCACTAGCCTTCCCCATTACAGGTTGGGCGATAGCACTAGCGATATAAAATGAAAACACAATCCAGGAAACAGTAGTAAAATCAATGCTATACACATGTTGCAACCTAGCAATAGCAACAGAAATCATTGATGAATTTAAAGGGTTTAATAATATTCCTAGTCCAACGGATATCATTAACCACCTGCTACGAGAATTCATATTTTACCCCCCTTTATATTTGTTACATTGATATCTTACTTGAAATTTTACATTCATTCCAACGCATTTAAAGTTATGATATCATTGACCAAAAGGAATGATTGGAGAGAAAAAGAAATGGAACTTCTTCAACTACAATATTTTCTTGAGGTAGCTCGATTAGAGCATGTAACCGAAGCTGCCCGAAGCCTCCACGTTACGCAATCGTCGCTAAGCAAAACGATTCAGCGTCTGGAAGAAGATTTAGGGGTACCTTTATTTGATCGCACAGGCAGGAAACTGCGATTAAATGAATTTGGCAACAAATTCATTCGTCGCGCGGAAAGGGCTTTGTTTGAGTTGGAACAGGGGAAGCAGGAGATTAGCGATTTGTCCAGAGCAGAATCTGGTACACTTAAGCTTGCGGTAACCACAGCAAGCACTTTACCCCAGATTATGCGAGAGTTTCGTAAAAAACGTCCTAATATCCAATTTCATGTGCAAATGCTGACCACACTGGAAATGGTCACGCTTTTGCATCGAGGCGAAGTCGATTTTTGCTTGTCGTCCTCTCCTTTTCAGGGGCAAGACATCGAATGTCAAGTTGTCTTTGTTGATCCCATTCTTGTTGCAGTTCCTAATGGGCATCGGCTGGCAGACCGAAGTAGCGTATGTTTAACAGAACTTAAAGATGAAAGCTTTGTCGGCGTGAAAAGAGGATACGGCACTCGTGATTTAGTAGACGCTGTATGCAAATCGGCTGGAATTGACCTTAAATATGTGTATGAGGGCGATGAACCTACACGTTTGATCACTCTTGTAGAAGCTGAAATTGGACTTGCCTTCATACCAAGCACAGCAAAAATATCATGGGAAAAGATTAAATATTTGCAAGTTGAGGATCATGAACTTGTACGTGATATCGCTTTATTATGGCATAAAAGTCGATACATGACGCAAGCTTCATTGGAATTCCGCAAGGTAGTTCTAGACTATTTTGAGGCAATATCAAACCAGTCCAATTAATCTTATTGCATAACTCGTACCGATTCGATGAGCTTATGGAACAACCTACTATTAAATTGAGTATTATAACTTCTAACGAATAACGTGCATAGTATATTTATTAGTTAGAAGTTATGCCCTGAAGTTACTCTACAATCTGGCCCGATTGTTGAATGAAAGTTTAATATATGTTAAAAAAACTTAATACATTGGTGCCTAAGATAGTATTACTTTAAAAAATAGTTTCCCCATTTCATATAATAAAAAAGTTGTTTTCAGCTGCCATATCCAATAATAGGACATATGAACATAGGCGATTATTTACGAATGCTCATTGAAAAAGATATTAATCCTCAATCACCTCGATATCTATTAAAAAATGCAATTAGATCTGGAATTATCTTCAAATAATTCTTTTAATGTCTCTGTTGGAATATGAATAATTTCGTAGTCCCTTTCGTCTTCCCCATACTCTAAAAAAGAATTTTCTTTAAATAAAACAATATACTGCATCAAGTTTCCTTTTATTAAATTCGTTCTTCTTGATTCCTTAATTCTGAAGAATAATACTAAATAACCAGTCGTCAAATAAATTTCGACAACTGGTTAGGTATATACTTTTTCAGCTGTAATATATCAGTAATTTTCACTGCTACCTGTAGAAAGGACACTAAATAGTAGTTTTACCGAAGCAAGATCTCAGCTTCTTTTGCAAATTCATTACTGTTTTTTATGACCAAATTAGCCGTTTCACTCGGATGGCTAAGAGGAAAATGATGACCATATGGAACAAAATCAACCTTACCCAGATGTGAAGGAGCAGAATAGCCTCTGTCAGAATCCCCCCAAATAATGTGAAGATTATACTTTGTTACTTCATTGAAATCACCTTGAACGTTTTTCGATAGTAAACTATTAAGCTGAACCGTAGTATTTAAAATTCTAGGAGAAGTAAAACTTTTACTTAGTTTTTCAATATAATGTTCAGGGATGCTCTCTATACTTTCAAATAAACCATTACTTAATAAATATCGCTCTATCAAATTAGTAGTTGCCAATTTCAATGTCCATTTGTTCTTAAATTGAGGAACATATATCGATTTAGCATTTATTTTAGTAATAGGTGGCTGAAGTAAAGTAATTGTATACTTCTTATCTATGTACTTTTGTACTAATGCTTCCAAAAGAATATACGCACCAAATGAATGGCCAATTAGATGGGCGCCGTTAGTAGCTTTCTCCAATAACTTTTTTAATACATTCAAATAGATATTTAAAAGATTTTTCTCGCGTTTAAAAGGAGAACGTCCCAAACCTGGAAGATCCAAGATCCATACAGGTTGACCCGTTTTTTCATGAAGCTCATGCGCTAAAGGAAATAAATCCTCCCCATCACTCAATAAACCATGTAATAAAATAAACGGTTTTCCTTCTCCGTGTAATTGGTAAAGGGTATTGTTATCGCATAATGTTCGCTCAAATAAATGATGATGTTCACCATTTTGATACATCAATCGATAATCCAGATCAGCTACTACGGCAGGGAAAAAGTTCATGACACTCATCTTCTTAAACCAATCTCCCCCCCTCATGTTTTTCACCGAACCATTTGAAAATGTTCGTTTTGTGATAAAATTCAGTCCATCAGAAGGAATGTTTGTTATTTTACTTACTCCACTTTTCATTATTGTTTTCATAAGCGGCATTGGAACAGAGATTTTTGGTGCCCTCATATTCATACTTTCCGACATAACACTTAATAATTCAGCAATGTTCGGATCGTTCTCTTTGTCATCAACAAGTGTATATGTTTGAATAGCCGGCTGCTCCAATTTGAAAACCTGCACAATAAACTTCGCAAACTCATCGTTTGAAATCAGTGGCAACCTATATCCCTTACCTCCCGGAATCACTGGCATGAGCCCTCTTCGCATACTTGTCACAAGCAAACCTAATCCTGCTATCTGCTCTGTACTCCCTGTTTTACTACTACCAACCACAGTTGGCGGATTAATGACAGACAGCGGATAACCTACTGCTGATGCCTGTTGACGGATATAAAGATCAGCTAAAAATTTTGTTTTCTCATATGGATTTTTTATTTTTAAAAATTTGTTTCCTTCTTTAAATACATCTATCGCAACCTTGCTATTATTATCATCGAAGGGACTCATGTAACCTACAACATGAATAAATTGCTGCAAGCCCTTCAATTGATGAATACTTTTAGCGAATTCACTAATATGTTTGGCGCCATTCAAAAATACAGAAGTTGCCTCTTTGTTTGTCGCTTGAATATCCATGGAGCCTCCTGCGTGAATAATCACATCCGTTTTCAATACCAACTCCTTATCTTCAGCACTTAGACCTAAGTCTATTTTCGTTAAATCACCTTCAATAAAGTGCATATTTTCCTCTTTTAAGATGTCTCTTTCCTGAAAAATCTGTGTTGCTTTACTTTTCGACCTCACTAAAAGAAGAATGTTCACATCCTCTTTGGCTAATTCCTTCACTAATTGCTTTCCAATAAAACCTGTTCCACCCGTTAAAAATACTGTTCTCATAAAAATCCTCCTAGTAGTACTGTTTAGTACTAATTTGATGTAAAAAAAATGCTTCTTTTACCGAAGCAAGTTAAACAAATGATCTGCTGTTTTCATGATTACAGTTGCATCCTCCAGTGTTTCTGAAATAAATAGCGCTCCTTCAAGATTTGTAATAAAAAGAGATGCAACCTCGTCAATATTTATTGTCTTTCTAAATTCACCATTCTCTACCCCTTGTTTAAGGAATAGAGAAACTTTCGTTTGTAAGCCTTTAAAAAAAAGACCTATTTTTTCTTTTACTTTTGTGGCATTTGTAGGACTTTGAATATAAAGCGTAATAAATGGACAGCTCCCCTTATATTCTCTCGTCTGAACTCCTTGTGTTATTTGCTTTAAAAACAGTTTGATACGATCTTCAACTAATAATTGGTTTTGAGATAGTAAGTCATCTATTGCAGATTGATACATTTCAATCCAATAATCAACGACCCCCTCCAACAATTCTTCCTTATTAGAGAAGTGATAATATACATTAGACTTTGAAACTTTGCTTACACGAACTAATTCATCCATGCTTGTATAAGCAAACCCTTTTTCTAAAAATAATGTTGCAGCTACTTCAATTACACGTTTTTGATTCATTAATTTTACCTTTGTCATAATTAGTACTATACAGTACTACAATGGGTGTTGCAAGTATTTTTGTTAGTTTAAAAAAATTTTGATTAAAAATGCGAAACTTTAATTGATTTTAAAAATGTCATTTTGAACAAAATTGAACGGATCCCCAAAACTGTTTTGGATGGCTTGTAATTATTCACTTGTGTTATTTTGCTTTTATGCCCATTAAGGATGATTGACAAAATTGATTCATTAATACCCTTCATTCAATATAAAAACTCCATTTTGATTGATGATGATCAAAATGGAGTGTATTTAACATAATTGTTTATTATCCCTAGCTGTTATTCAAACAATGGTATTATATGCTTTCTAATCAATTCAACACGATCCTTGGCACGTGGCATAAAGCGCGAAGCAATCGAAATGACCATCTTCTTTTGAGGATTTATGAATATTACATTTCCCCCATCACCCAAAGCTGCATAGCAATCATCAAGTATCCACCACAAATAACCATAGGTCAGCTTTCCTGATCGACTTTGTACTTTAGTGCTGTCCTCTATCCATTGAGAAGAAAGAATTTGGCGACCGTTCCATACACCCCCATTTAAATAGAGCTGACCTATTTTGCCCATATCTCGGGTTGTTAACGTAAGTCCCCAACCAGCGGTATTTACTTCCTTAGGATCTACTATCCAGCCAGTGACATATTTATCCTTCAGAAAAGCGAAATAGTCTTCTTTATTTTGTATAGTTGTATTTGTGGGAGCTTTGATTGAAAGAGGTTTAAACAAGTTTTCTGTAGCGAAATCAAGAACAGATTGACCAGTGGCAGTTGTAAGAACACCTGATAAAATATGTGTGCCAACGGTAGAATAGTTAAACACCCCAATACTACCTTTGCCCCCTAGTAAATCCAATGCAGCTTTTACCCAATCAACACTTGAATATACTTTCGTATAAGGCTCTGACTTGTATTTATAGGGTGCAGTCATTGACAACAAATTTGCTATGGTGATGTTTTGAATGGTTTTTTCGCCACGTTTCACTATATAATTTGGAAAAAAATCTAACACATGCTGTTCTATATTTTTCATATATCCTTTATCAATTGCCATTCCAATAAGAATAGAGATGATACTTTTAGTGACAGATGCTATATGCAAAGCATCATCTTGGGTGTACCCATCAAAATATTTTTCGTAAATTAAATGATTATCTTTTCTAATAGCGATGCCTGCTATATTGGAATACTCTTTTTCTATTAAATCTTCCAAGTTATTCATCATTCTGTTTGTTAGGGTTTGACACATTGACGTCAGCTATATCAATCCCCATCCTTTCGCTAAAATGAATCATCAATATTGATGTAATAAAGAATAATTTATTATAAAAAATTATTCAATTCTTTTCTTTTTTCCAGCTAGTATGATAACAAAAAAACGTTAATCCTTGTTCGATTAACGTTACGGTTTCTTTTTATCTATCTTCATTTTCATAATATGCTTCATTCGCATGTTTCTGATCTGTACCTTTAAGGTATGCTAGGATCATTTTAGGACGTTTAAGTAAAACCCAGTCTCCATGCTTGTCAAATTTTCTGCTTGAAGTGATCATTCCATTTTGAATTGTTCCGTATTTTTTTTCGTTCTTTTTTCCCCAATCTTTTAATCGTTTAGCAAAATCGGCATCTTCTGCCATGAGCATATTTTCATTAAATCCATTAATTGCTTGAAAATCTTTTTTGTAGCACCAAAAGATGCCTACAGAAATTGCACCATATTTTAAAAATATTGGTCCGATTAACAACAAAGCTGAAACAAAAATTCCTAAGGACATTCTTTCAAACTTTCCTGTAACGCCCCCGCCAATGTACTTACCTGTGCTTAAGTTCTCCACTGCCTTCGATAACACATGTTCGTTCATCTGTGTATCGGCATCAATTGTGACGATGATTTCCCCTCTTGCTATATCAACGCCAGCGTTCCTAATCTTCGAAAGGTTCTTATCGCTATTTTTTAGTAGGATACAATTATACGATTTTGCAATTTCCTCTGTTCTATCTGTACAGCGATTTAAAACAACAATAATCTCTACTTGATTTTCAAAGGATTTGGAAGCCTTTAAAATAGATTCTAAGCATTTTCCAATGTATTTTTCTTCATTATGGGCTGGTATGACTATTGAAATTTTTATATCCTCTTTCTTTTGCACTTCTAAAGAGTTCTCCATGTCGTACATACAGCTCCTCCCTTTTAAATGTCTTCTGCATTTATAAAATAAACCAGCTGATCAGTCCACTTGTTGTCCTCGTATATGAATCCTTTCCTCGTGCATTCATAAAGCATCCCAACATTTTCTGCTAATTTTATAGATGCCGTATTGTCGAGGTTTATATGAGCTTCTATTCGATGATAATTTAATTTTTCAAAAGCTAGATCAATCGCTGCCTTTACAGCCTCTTTACCATAACCTTTTCTCCAAAAATGGTTATGAATGGTATACCCGAACCTAGCCCATTGAAATTCTTCCCTCATAATTGTGGAAAAGTCTACAAACCCAATATGCGTATTATCTGTTTTTCTAAATACTCCAAATACATACACCTTATCATCCTCAGCCATCTGATGATGCTTAGTAACTAAATCACGAAACCATTCTTTCGTACAGATGCTCATATCTAATTTACCTTCATCGTATTTATGCTGGGAAGGTAAACGATTTTCATATTGCGTAAGCCAAGAAGAGTAATTTCCCTCTTCCATTAATCGAATAATTAATCGTTCTGTTTTCGTCATTATCTTAGTCAATCGAACACCTCATACCTTTCTAAATAGCGATTCATGGAAGTAGTTTACTAGGCTTCTTCGTCTGCAGAGGGGCCGTAGATGCCTGGTACTGGAATATCGAGAAGTCGCAAGTATACCCCAAGTTGCGCCCGATGATGGACCATGTGGCTTAATCCGAAGGTGCGGAACGCAATTGCTCGAGGCTCTTGGCGAATAATATGGTCACCATGACGTAGTGTCCATTCCTCTCCAAGCGTTTTCTCATCACATTCAGTAAGCATCATTTCCAGTTTTCTTACGTTTGTATCGAACTCATCCAGAATGTCAGCTCGCTTTTCTAATGCCTCTCGTCGTAACGGAACGGTGGAAAGATCAAAGTCTAAGTACTGTAAAATAGCCATTTGCCAGTTTAGCAGATTGATTAGGTGCGTGGCCAGACCTCCTAGTGTCATTGATTTCTCATGTGGCCTCCATGTCATATGCTCGTCGGGCAAGCGTTCCAGCATGCGACGAGTAGAAGCCAATTCCTGTGTTGTATCCCCAACAATCAATTGTTTAACCATAAAATCCCTCTCCTCCCTTTTAATCAGCATACTATAAATTCCATTCAAGGGGAAAGCTCTCAAATAAGTTTTTATGCTATGGTTAAACCTTTTTTAGACTGTTAGAATATGTAAATACTTCGAGGGTTTTGCAGTTTGAAGAAATGTTCATAAGGGAATATACTAGATTGAACAAAAAGGGGTGGAGACAAGGTGAAAATAAGAACATTTTTGTTGTTAATGATTTGTTCCTTAGCGTTAGTTGCTTGTAACGATCAGAAAGAAGCATCGGAGGTGATAGAAATTCAAGAATTAATTAATTTCGATGAAGTGCAACCCGATACTTTACAACAAATCTCCGATGCGAAAGATATTAAAATTATAGAAAAAACATTTAAAAAAGCTAGAGAATTCGGTGAGGTCGATAACGAAATTGCTCCGCAGTATAAGATCAAACTAAACGATGATGAATACTATCTATGGATTGATAATACAATCACTGGGACAATAGCAAACGTAAACAGTAAAAATATGTTCTACAATATCCTAGCTACCGATGAATTTAAAGAGGCCATTAATTATCGAGAGCAGAATAAATGATTTTTAAATAATTGTAGCAACGATCTGTAAGAAACATAGATTGTTGCTATTTTTTTAGGGTATGTTTCATATTATCTAGCTTCATGTTGCTGGGAATGTTCTCTCACTTTTTCAACGGATATAGAGCCCCTCCGTATTAGCGATCTTTTCTAATAACTCAAGATTATGTTGGCTGTAAATTAAAAAGGCTAAGCCATTCCCACTAAATACAATATTCTCCTCAGGTAAAATAAAATGTAAATGGAGATGGTCCGAAACAGCTAATTTTATTAGTGAATTTAACATTGTGTATTCATCAATGTTTACAAAAGTTCCTTCTGTAAGATCTTTAGGTATAATTTTACCCCACTCATTCTCGTAGACTTTATAATACAATTGATCCTTATATAAAGGATCTGGTAAATAATAAAATGCATAAAATTCAGATGATTTTAACCACATCAATTCAAAAAATCTCTCGAATTTTTCAAGGCTTTTCTGGTACGAATGATAATCCTGCGTTTTTTGTTGGAAATCGACCATCTCTAATTTATCGAAGAATACTTCAACTTGACTATATTTTTCATTACTTTTTATCTGATAAGGGTAAATATCAAGTATTTTAGCACTTTCATAATCATACAATTGCTCTAGTAATTCTTCTAATTTTTTACTGTCTTTATTAGTTGCTTCCTTGCAAATACAATCGATTATATTTTCTAATGACATACCTTTTGACTCCTTTAATTCCTTCTTCAGCACAGCAATGCAACGATCATAGTATACCACCTTTCTATTGTTGCACCACGCCAGCGTTTTACAAGCTATGCAGCTTTTCCTACTTTCTGATACCAGCCCTCCCCATCTGTCACTAATAAAATTTGTCCAACTTTATGGTAGTGCTTTCTTACATAGTTTAAATAGATGGAATATTTAGATTTTTATTGATGGAATGGAAATGATTAATTATACTTAAATGATTAACGTTCGATTAGAAACAAATAATACTAGAGTATTGGGGAGAGAAGAATGGAAGAATTAAAAGTAGAAAAAGCAATTCAAGATATTTATCCAGATGATATCGCTTGGTGTTATGGGTGTGGCCGTTTGAATGATGATGGTCATCATCTTCGCACGGGGTGGCATGGTGATAAGACGATTACAATCTATACACCTGAATCAAAATATATGGGTATTCCAGGATTTATCTATGGTGGTTTAATTGCTTCATTAATTGATTGCCATGGAACAGGGTCGGCAGCGCTTGCCTTGCATCGTAAAAATGGACATGAAATTGGTGATGGAGCGGAGCCACCTCGATTTGTAACGGCTAACCTTAATGTAGATTTCCTAAAGCCAACACCCCAACATGTTCCATTAAAGGCAATTGGCACTGTTGAGGAAATTCACCCGAAAAAATGGAAAGTAGAAACTGAAGTTTACGCGCAGGATACGCTTTGTGCTCGTGGAACAGTAGTTCTTGTAGTCATGCCTAGTACTTTTCTAAATAAAAATGATTAGCATTTTTTATCCTCACTAAAATAAGAAGAGCACATCTTATTTATAGATGTGCTCTTCTACTGCGTTTTTAATGGATTATATAATCAAGGAACTGTATTACTAATAACTGTCACAAAGCCATTTCTCGTGGCAGTTTCCATTAACGAATAAATAGAGTCACTGGCTGTTTTGTTAAACTCATACCATTTGTCAACAGTGGCATCATAAATCAACACGTCTGGCTGTCCAGTCAAAGGTTTATCTGAAGATTGCACCAACGAATAGAGATCATAACGTGCTATGCTACTACCTTCCTTGTTCAAGAAATCATATTGGCCCATTTTATAATAGCCCCCAATTACGGTGCTATGGACAGACCAGGTGTAGTCGTTAGGCTGTTTTATCTTCTTGCCCATATTTTTAGTAAATATACGGTGCATTTCTTCCATATAGGCATTGCCATTGATTTGCTCGACTACTCCCCCCATTGTCATGTGGTATTCATGAAGTAATGCTTTCACTTCAACACCCTTAATCATCAATGGCTCTGTATCGATTGAGATCGTTAAATGATCGTATTGAACTTTACAGCCAAAGGTTTCTGCTAGAAAACGTAATGGTACAATGGTGCGTCCATTCTTTAAGTATGGCTTTGCATCCAATAATACCGTTTTTCCATTTACTGTGGCTTTACTACTGTTTAACTTTAAACTGACTTTCATCTCACTTTGGGTCAGTATTACTTGCCCATCCGACCAATGCACCTTAGCCCCTAAATTTTCACTAATCACGCGTAAAGGTACCATTGTTCGATTGTTTTTTATTTCGGGCTTCACATCCGTTTGTACTGTCATACCGTCCACTTTTAGTTGACTACTAGCTGCTGTAGCAGTTGTGATCGATGTAAGAATGACAATCAACATAAGGAAAATACCTGAACATATTTTTTTCATGATTATTAGCTCCTTTACTTCGCTATCATTACTTCATTCCATATGAACCCTATTATTTCCTTCTGCTATGAGCTACGATAACAAAAAAATCCTGCATTTTCGCAGGATTTTTAAGTAAACTTTATGCGGTTTATATATAGGTACGCTATTTCGTACCACTTGCACCAAATCCAGATTCTCCACGGACCGTTTGAGATAATTCATCTACTTCCACTAATTGAATAGAAGGAACAAATTGTATAACCATTTGAGCAATGCGCATTGATTTTTCTACGATAAACGGTTCTTGACCATGGTTGATTAAAATAACACCGATTTCGCCTCTATAGCCTTCATCTATAGTGCCTGGGCTATTCAGTACGGTTACACTATGCTTTAATGCTAGTCCACTTCTTGGTCGAATTTGGGCTTCCGTTCCCTTAGGTAACTCAATCTGAATACCTGTCTTAATGAGTTTGGCTACGCCTGCTGGGATTTCTACTGCTTCTATGGAATAGAGGTCCATGCCTGCATCACCAGGGTTGGCTTGTATCGGTAGCATGGCATCAGCGTGAACTTTTTTAATTTTTACTTCTAGATTCATTGTTCTTCATCCTTAACGATTAAAATTGAATGTGTCATCTGTGATCGGCGCAACTTTTGCCTTGGCATAGGTAGCACCCTTTTGTGAAAAGAAATCATATGTGGAGCCTTCATTACGAATACCATTCATCACAATTGGATTGACTTCCTCTTCTGGGAACATGGCTTCAAAGCCGACATTCATTAAAGCTTTATTAGCATTATAACGTACATATGCTCGCACTTCAGGTGATAATCCTGTTTCCGCATAAATATCATCTGTATACTTCATTTCATTTTGATATAAATCTAATAATAGCTCATAGCCCCATAAATGTAGCTCTTCTTGCTTTTCCTTTGAAAATTGCTTGAATAAATTTTGAGCAAAAAATCCAACTGCTACCCCATGGATAGATTCATCGCGCAAGATGAGTGAAATAATCTCGGCACTGTTTCGTAGGAAGCCTTGTCCTCCTAAGTATAGTGGATAGAAAAAGCCAGAATAAAACAGGAAAGATTCAAGCATAACGGATGAAAACATCGCTTTCCATAAGCTCTCTGGATTGCCTTCTTCAATACTATTATAAATGTCTGCTATTTTATTGGCTTTATACTGTAGAAATTCATTTTTCTTGACCCATTCAAATAGCTCGTCGATTTCTTCGTTTGTACAAAGCGTTGTGAAAATATAAGAATAGGACTTGGCATGTATCGCCTCGAATGCATCAAAAACGGTTAGGACAGCCTTTTCCTGTAAATCGTCTGTATAAGCAGCAACACGATTCATCCCGATATTTGTTTGTACAGTATCCAGTAAGGTTAATCCTGCAAATACTTTTTTATATGTGTCCTGATGCTCAAAGCTTTTCCATTGTTTAATATCTTTACTGACCGCAATTTCTTCTGGAAACCAAATTTGCTTCCATTGCTGGTCCCAAAATATTTGGGCAAGCTCACTTGTTGCCTTATTCCAATTGACTGCCTCATAAATTATATTTGACATGCTACACACTCCTCTAAGCTTTGTAATCGTTGACGAACATAGTAAACAGACTTAATGCCCTTTATCCACGCATAAATGTATACTTTAGCCAATTGTTCGGTTGTCCAATTGTCCGTTACATAAAGCGTCATGGAAATACCTTGGTCAACGTGCTTTTGAGAAGCTGCATATAAATCAATTAAATCATACGGATTTACATCATACGCCTCCACATATAAATGACTATTGTCATTTGTTAAATGAGGCATTGGATAAATGGTTCTACTATCGGCGTAATCACGAACCTCTACGCGCTCTGTACATGGTGCGATTGAAGCCGTACAGCTACGAATATATGAAATACTACCAGTTGGGGCAATAGCCAAACGATAGGAATGGAATAGACCGTACTGCATTACATCCTGCTTTAACGTTTCCCACATCTTGTTTGTGATGATTGGAATATTGCCAAGCGCCTTCAACACAGCAGGCGATAGTTCTTCTTCAGTTTTATTGATATATTGGTCAAAATAGCTACCTGATGCATAATCACTGTCCTCAAATCGGTAGAAGGTTGCAGCTTTTTCTTTCGCCATTTCCATCGAAGATTTCAGAGAATAATAGTTCATCGCTTCCATAAAGTGATCCATGAAATCAATGGAATCTTTTGAGCCGTACAGGATGCCTTCTGTCACGAGATGCCCATGGAGGTTCATACAGCCAAGCCCTACAGAATGCATTAATTGATTGGCTTTTGCAACAGACGGAACATTCTTAATGTGTGTCATTTGCGATACATTCGTTAATAGGTGCATGGCTGTATCGACTAATGCGCCGAAATCATTGACTTTACTTGCTGCATGGATATCGATGGAACCTAAGTTACACGATACATCTAATCCATAGTCATTTGGTTGATCCTGGTCCGTAATGATACTTGTCTCTTGTACTTGTAAGATTTCTGTACATAAATTGGACATTTTGACACGTCCAATATTTTTTAAAGGATGTACCTTATTGACATTATCATCAAAGATTTCAAACGGATAGCCTGATTCAAATTGTGCTTTTTTCACCTCTGTGTAAAGCTTACGTGCATTTAAACGTTTAATTTTACGAATTTTAGGGTTATCAAGTAGCTCGTAGTACATGTCTGAAATAGAAATTTCAGACATACGTTTGCCATATTCTTTAAAAATATCGTATGGGCTAAACAAAACAATATCCTTATCACGTTTCATCAGTTCGAAGAAAATACTAGGTATAATAATCCCTGTTGAAAGGGTAGCGAGGCGAATTTTATCATCAGCATTTGGTTTTTTTGATGAAATGAAATTTTCTATGTCTGCATGGAAAATATTTAGATAGACAACACCTGAGCCATTTCGTTGCCCTAACTGATTAGAATAACTGAAAGAATTTTCTAACAGTTTCGCTACTGGGATGACACCACTTGCACGATTTAATATCTCTTTAATTGGATCACCTAATGGACGTAAATCTGTTAAGTTGACCCCAACTCCACCACCAAGGCGTGATAGCTCTAAACAATAGCCAATATTTTCAGCAATACTATTCATGGAGTCATCCATTGATAATTTAAAGCAGCTGACTAATTCACCACGTGCTTTCTTACCACTATTTAAAGCAGTTGGTGTTGCAGGCTGATAGGCTTCCATCATTGCTTCGACAGAGCGTTCTGCTAGAGCCGTGTTGCCTTGAGCTAAATACAAAGCAATAATGACAATACGATCCTCATACTTTTCTAAGATTTCTTCCCCATCACGACTTTTCATAGCATAGCTATCGTAAAATTTGCTTGCGCTCATAAAGGATGGAAAGCGGAAATTATAATCATAGGCTTTCTTGTACAGCTTCTTAATAAATTCCATTTCGTACATGTCGATAAATGCTTTCTCATAGTAGCCCTCATCAACTAAATAGCGGATTTTTTCTTCAATATCTATAAAATAACGCAAACGTACGTTAACATACTCTAAAAAGTAGCGGCGCGTAGCTTCGCGGTCCTTTTCTAACTCCAGTAATCCAGTTGTACTATAACGATTCAGTACGTCATTATTAAGCTTTAAATAGGTTTTCATCTCATTACCCTCGTTTCATAAAACGTTTGTATTGCTTCGTAATCCGTTTGATTACCTCGTAAATCTAATTTCCTTACTAAGGGTACATGATAGGTAGCAGCGATTTTCTCACCAGCAGCGCCAAATACATGATGACCGAAGTTACTATTCCCACTGGCAACTACTCCTTTACAAAAATCCCTGTTTTTTTCTAAGAAACGTTGTACCTTTGCTGGAATGTCACCTAAACCATCTGTGTAGGTAATTAAGAGATATGGCTTGTTCAATCGCAATTCTTCCGAGAGCTCGATACATTCTGCCTTTAATTTGGATACAACATTTCGGACATTACCTGTACGACTCGCGTAAACAATCATAGGGCAATCAACTCAATTTGAGAAACAATTTCCTGAACATCTCCTATGAAAGTTTCATTCATCTCTAAAACAGGCACACTTAAAAAACCTGCGTCAATAATCGTTTGCTTTGCTTGTTCATCGTGATCGATGTTAACAATTTCAGCTTCAAGTCCTGCACGTTGTAGTTCAGATTTTACCCATAGGCATTTTGGACAAATTGTTTTCGTATAAAGTTTCATAGAAATCCCTCTTTTCATAAAATAAAAAAGCCTATCTCCTCTAGAGAGATAGGCTAAATGGAAACGTTAACATACCAAAAATACTGACGTTCCCATCTCTTAATCCCCGAAGAAATGATAAATTTGTTTTATAAAGGCAGGTCTCCTGGCTTTGCTTCATTCTCTGATTCCCTTCCCATGCAAATGCACAGTGGTTGCAATCATCGTCAGCTTCACAGTTGCGGGGACAGCGTCGGAATTGTACCGAACTTCCCTTTTAAACTACATGTAGTAGTACCTTTGTAAAACGAACACAATATATAGTTGTTGTTCAATAGTTTTAAGTGTACCATCCTTCAAATGAAAAGTAAATCAAGATTCTAAACTTCTTTATTTTTGGATTATTCAGTATTTTTAATTATGTAGTTCCAAATAGATTACCACTAATCACTTATACCCAAATCAAAAATCTATTTTTAACGATGTACGTGATTTTCTATTAAAATGGATCTAGAATTCTAATTTGAGTTTAAAGAAATCTTCTATTTTATGTACCATTGAAAAATAGTTGTCTCTATCGTAAGTCCTGAAATAATGATCATCTCTTACCCATTTCAAATGATGCTCATTACATTAATAAAGAGCATGCTTTTATCATAACATGCCCTTACCATTCTATCATTGGGATTATAGTCTAACTTTAACCTCAGTCCCGTCCTGAGCTTTGACATCGACTAGCACAAGTCCTTTATAATTTTGTAGTTCCTTGATAATCGGCTTTAGCATTTCTTTGTCGATGAGCGGAAAGGTAAAGTCTATTTTCTTTTTATCGAAGTATGCCTTTGTCCACTTATTGGCTTGTTGCTGTATCCATTTAGAAGTTAAAATGGAGAGGACAATGGTTAGCACAGTATAGGGAACAGGGACGGTAAAGCGAACGTCTTTTGCTTTCACTTTTACATGCATCATTCGTCGCCTCTACTCAATGAAGACTGCAACGGAATCCCCGTTTGCTGATTTTATATCTACAATTTGTCCATCTAGTTCATTTTCAATTGCTTCAAGAAGAAGATTGATGTCGATATCTTTTACGTATTTTTCCGATTGCGGAATACTTGCAGCGATGCTGTGTCCTGCCATCAATACGGCTTTGACAAGTTTAATTGGTAAATTTACCGTGACATTATCATTTTCGGTGGATACAACACGGACCTTTAACGTTTTATCTAAATACTTTGTTTTTTCCACAAATTTATTCTCTGATTCTTCTTTCTGTTGTAGCACTTGAATCAGCTCTGATCCTTTATCCGCATCAATTTTGCCCTCTTGAATCATCGTTAACACTTTTGTAATTTCCTCTTTCATGGTCGTTCCTCCCTATTCGTCTTTTAAGAGCTTTATGGCTTCATCTGTTGTGATTTCGCCATTTTCAAGCATGCTTACAATTTTTTTCTCATCTACTTCATTTTTCTTCTTTTGAGCATAGCCAAGGGATGAAATAATATCATTTAGCTTGCCTCGAACTGTTGGATACGAAACCCCCAGTTCCTTTTCAACCTCTTTAATATTTCCTCGGCAGGTTAAAAATACTTCCACAAAATGAAGCTGATCCTGTGATAAGGATGCTAGCTTCGACAATTCAAACTCATTTTCAATGGTCGTGTGACAATGAGAACACTGTAACTTCGTAATTTTTAATGTTTTACTGCAGACAGGACAATTTGTGATTACTTGATAAGCCATAGTGAACTCCTTCCTTTAAGTTAAGCTGATTATATAATAAAGAAATTAAAGATGTAAATAATAAAATTAATAATTTTAATTAAAAAATAAATAAAATTAATATCTTGATTAATTTTATTTATTTTTGTTTCTATATTGCTTTAAAAATTAAGAAAACGCCATTTTTAATTTCTCAAAATGGCGTTTCTGTTTAATTGGGTCTATCCTTCTTTTTTCTTTCCCGCGGGTGTGATGGCAAAATTGCATTGTATAACGCTTGTGAAGCGGGGTGCTGATATGTCCCATCCTTGCCTATCTCCTCCACTAGCTGACCATGCTGCATCACAAGGATGCGATCTGACATAAAACGTGTGGCCTGTAAATCATGTGAAATGAATAGATAAGCAAGCTGTAGCTCTTTTTGAAGTCTTTGCAGTAGCTCTATAATCGTCTTTTGCAAAATCATATCAAGACTACTAATGGCCTCATCTAAAACAATCAGTTTCGGCTTTAATGCAAGAGCTCTAGCAATGTTGACTCGTTGCTGCTGTCCCCCACTTAGCTGTGAGGGATAGTTTTGAGCCATTGCCCACTCTAACTCTACACAGTCTAGTAATTCCCTTACTTTCTGTTGTCGCTCTGCTTTGCTAAAATGCTCGAAATTCAAAAACGGTTCTTCGAGTATTTCGAAAATCGTCTGTTTTGGATTAAATGAATGATAACTATTTTGAAAAACAGCCTGTAAATTTCTTCGTATCATTTTTTTCTCTTTGCTGGGTGCTTCGTATAAATTGACACCTTGAAAGATCAGCTCTCCGTTTGTTGGTCGTTCAATCCCTAAAATAATGCGCCCTAATGTGCTTTTTCCAGAACCACTTTGACCGACGATGCCAAGACATTCTCCTTCCTGAAGTGAAAATGTCACATTCTCTAATACAGGGGCTTCCTGTCCTCGTTTGAATAGAAATGGTCTTTGCGCATAGTATTTCTCAATATTTTTTACTTCTAGTAGCGTCATTTTATCACCTCATAGCATTCTCGCTTGTAAAAGTTTCTTGGTATAGGGATGCTGAGGCGCATCAAAAAAATCAAAAACATTTGCTTGCTCAACGATTTCTCCTTGATACATCACAGCCACATCGTCCGCAAGCTCAGCAATGACACCTAAATCATGCGTGACAAGGAGTATGGTAGCATCTGTTTCTGAGCGAATTTGATTAAATAGTGTTAATACTTGTTTCTGATTGATGGTATCCAGAGCAGTCGTAGGCTCGTCTGCGATGTAGAGGGAGGCCTGTATCGCCATTGACAGAGCAATCATCACTCGCTGTAGCATGCCTCCACTTAACTGGAAAGGATAGTAGGACAAGAGCTGCTCTGGCTGAGGTAAATGAACTTTTTTCAAAGCATCAAGGGCGATCTGTCTCATTTCTTTTTTTGTAAGCTTAAAGTGTGCTTTTAATGTTTCTCGAAAATGACTTTCAATCGTTTGAATATGATCAAATGCAGCGGATGGGTTTTGCAAAATCATCGAAAGATGTCTGCCACGATAAGCTCTCCATTTAGCAGCTGAAACGTTTAATAAATTTTCTTGTAGATAGAGTACTTCCCCTTGGCTGACATGGGCAAAGGACGGTAATGTTTGCATGATGGCATGGCAAAGCATGGACTTGCCACTGCCACTTTCCCCGATAATTCCTAGGACTCGCCCTTTATAAGCTGTCAGGTTGATAGAGGTTAATATATTTTTCTCCCCTATTTTGACTGTGAGGTCTATCACTTCTAAAACTTTCTCCATAACTTCCCCTTTCCTAGTCAAGCCTTTTTAAACGATTTGCTAATTGATTAAACAATAACACAACAAGGATGATGGCAAGTCCTGGATAAAGCATTAATTCAGGATGCTGTCTCATGTATTGCTTTCCTTCATTGATCATCATGCCCCATTCTGGAATCGGTGCCTGCACCCCAAGTCCGATAAAGGAAAAGCCTGCAATTTCTAAAATCACCTTCCCGATATCTAATGCGACAATCGTGACAATAGATGGCAATAGATTGGGTATATAATGGCGTCTAATTAATTGGATACCTGTAGTGCCCGTTATCCTAGCAGCTTGAACAAAGTCTTTCTCATTGATGCCAATAAACAAACCTCGGATCATTCTTGCATAATAAATAAGCTGTGTGAAAATGAGCGCTATTAAAACATTTTTTAAGCTAGGACCTAATATACCTAACAGCCCAAATGCAAGTACGAGTGTCGGAAAGGCTAATAAAATATCACATAATCGAATAAAAAGAAAATCAATTAATCCTCTTTTCAACGCTACAAAAGCACCCAGTAGGATAGCTAAAACAATAGCGACTAGCTGAATGATGAGCGCTGCACCTAAAGAATAACGAATACCTAAAAGAAGGCGTGACAAGATACACCTTCCTAAATGATCTGTACCTAATGGATAGTCCCAAGACGGGACTGAAAATTTCTTAGCAATATCGACAGCAAAAGGGTCGTGTGGCATTAAAATTGGCGCAAACAGTCCTAATAAGCCAGTAATGACAAGGAGGAATAGACTGATTAATCCTGTTAAGTTGCCACTTTTTGTTCGTACAAATTTCATTTTTAATCTCTCCTACCCTTCATCATTAGATGAGGGTCCAATAAACGATGCAATATATCTGTACATAAATTGGCAAGCACATAGATAACCGCAATAATTAACACATAGCATTGTACAACTGGATAATCCCTGTTCATAATGGATTCTATTAAGTACCTGCCGAGTCCGGGCCAGCTAAAAACCTGCTCCACAATCACGGCTCCACCTAAAAGATTGCCAAGGGTCATGCCTAGCAAGGAAGTCAAGGGAATAGCAGCATTTCGCAAAACATGACGGATAAGAATCACGGAGCTTTTTAATCCTCTTAGCCGTGCATATTGAACATATTGCTGCTGTAATTCTTCTAGGATGGTTGAACGGATAAGCTGAACGAATAATCCAATTGTTGGTAACGCCAGTGAGAAGGCGGGTAAAACTAAATGAGCAGGTGTGCCCTTCCCGTTTGTCGGAAAGAGTCCTAATTTTAAGCTAAATAAATAGAGTAATAGGAAACCTAACCAAAAGGCTGGAATCGACACACTCAATATGCTAAAGAATCGTATGATTTTATCGATGATGGTGTGCTTATACAATGCGCTTATTACTCCGAATGGAATACTTAGCCCTAAAATGAGGATAAACGCAGCAATAGCTAATTCAATGGTTGCGGGTAATTTCACGAATAGTTCATGTGCCACAGGTAATTTACTAACAAAAGATGTTCCAAAATCTAGCTGGATTACGCCCTTTCCCCATAGCAAATATTGAAGAAAAAACGACTTGTCCGTTCCCAGTTCCTCACGTAATGCCTGAATGGCTTCCTCTGTTGGCGCAACCCTTGCCAAACGTAGTATGACTTCAGCAGGCTCTACAGGAACAAAACGAATAAATACAAAGGTTAGGATGGAAACGCCTAATAAGACAAAGGGCAATGTTAAAATTCTTTTTAAACAAAAGATCCATGTTGATTCATACATGCTGTCACTTCCTACTCAATCCTATGATAAAGAGAGAGCTGTCTCTGCTAGACACACTCTCTCCTCCACTTTTATTTTTCTTTAGCCATTTGTGCATAAGGTATATCATATTCAGATGCACGTGGTGCAAAATCCTTTAGAGATGGTTGATAAATCACATTATTTGTTTCGTAAGAAATAGGGTAAAAGAGTGCCTGGTCATGAAACATCGTTAAAATATTCGTGTAAAGCTGCACGCGTTCCTGTTCATCTGTTCCTACTAATAATTGGTGAATTTTCGTATCGATTTCTTTGGCGTTTGCTAGGCCTAATTTCGCCTCGTACACACCACTAGCATTTGGTGTAGCTGATTCATTTGCAAAGCTATGTGGATCTGTAGGTGGTCCATTGGTACGCCAGAAATTAATATCCACCTGGTCATCCATCAATTTTTGAAGACCGACCATTACATCTGCCCCTTCTAAATTCAACTGAACGCCAATTTTTGCGAGTTCACCTTGCATTAATTCTGCCATTGGTTTTTGAATCGCATCGGATGCAATGTAAATCAAATCTAAAGACAACAGCTGTCCGTTTTTTGAACGAATTTTTTCACCCTTAGGTAATAACCACCCTGCCTCATCTAGCAATTGTTGGGCTTTTTCTGGATTGTATACAATAGGTGCTAAATCTATATTGGCATAAGGAATCGCATCCCAGAACAATGTGTTCGCTACTTTTTCCGTACCATGTGTAATACTGTCGACCATTTGTTCCTTATTAATAGCATATTGAATGGCTTGACGTACCTTTAGCTCAGATAATGGACCAGATTGTGTATTGAATAGCAGTGCTTTCGTAGATAAAGGCTCAGAGGTAGCAGTTTTGTATTTGCCACTGTCTTTTAAATACGTATAGTTATCTAAACTAATAATGCCACGCCCATAAATTAAATCTAATTCTTCGTTTTCAAATGCTAATGAAATAGATTCTGAGTCAGGAATAATTTTTACTTTTATTTGTTCAACTAGTGGTTTTTCTCCCCAATAGTTTTCATTGCGACTAAATAATGCATATTCGTCCTTTTTGTATTCAGTTAATACCCAAGGGCCTGTTCCAATCGGTGCTTTGATAGAATCTTGCGTCATATCATCCTTTGGGAATCCGTTATCCCCTAAAAAACGGAAAGGTCTGACGAAGGCAAGTTCGTTTAAGACTGGATAATAATGCTCATCCAATTGCAGACGAATTGTAAAATCATCTACTTTTACAACCTCTTTCATGTGGTTAACCATGCCCATCCAAGAATGCATGTCTCGATTCGCTAAAACGGCGTCAAAGTTACGAATGACATTATCTGCATTAAATGCAGTGCCGTCTGAATATTTCACGTCTTTTCTTAGATGGAAAGTATACGAAGTTTTATCCTCAGAGATGTCCCAGCTTTCGGCGAGCTTAGGCGTAACAGTACCATCATCATTGTATTCCACCAAGGATTCATAAACCATTGCTTGGGCAGTCATTTGATTCGGTAAATATGTATGAGGATTCAATGGACCGACATCTAATGGCCAGCCAATCGTTATTATTTTTTCATCTGTTTGGTTTGCTGAGGTCTTTTCCTTTTCTTCATCCGTGCCTGTACAGCCAGCAAGTAAACTGAACGTCAGGACAAGCAGGAAAGGAAGTAAATACTTTGTCAATCTCATTTTCTGTCTCCTATCTCTATTCGTAGTACAAATACATCTACTTGTTGAAGAAGAGAAGGCATAAAAAAACCTTATTCTAAAAAAGAATAAGGACAGAAAAACCCACGATGAGCAAGTCTCCATCCATCTCCCTATCTTTCGTAGATCATCAATGAATCTTCTTACAAGCAGGCATTCTGGCTCATGAATCATCATTTTGTTTCACCTTCCCAAGTACTCACTCAGTGGTATTTGAAACAAAACTCCTCATTTACAGCTGCGGGACAGCATGGGATTTTCACCCATTTTCCTTTTAATTGAATGAAAGACGATTTCACTCAAACTTGTAATGATTGCTATGAAATTAGTAATAAACATAACATGCTCGCCTGTTCACGTCAATTTTACTTTCTGAAGATAATATATATATATCGACGTAACATAAAAAGACTAGGGATTTACCCTAGTCTTCGTTATTGGAGAGTAGATGTAGTAGATTAAAAATCATTTCGTTAGCTTGATGTAGATTGCTGTACAGCTTGACGCAACGTTTTAGTAGCAGCAACCATATTCGCTAAAGCTGCAACGGTTTCATCTTCTTTTCTCGTTTTTAAGCCACAATCTGGATTCACCCAGAATTGATAACGGTCCAGCACCTGTAGACTATCTTTCATAATAGCGAGCATTTCATCCTCGCTTGGTACACGAGGGCTATGAATATCATAGACGCCTAAGCCAATTCCTTTTTTATAGGGCTGTACTTGTAGTGAGGTAATAAGTTCCCCATGACTTCGTGATGTTTCTATGGAAATCACATCTGCATCTAGTGCGCTAATTGGTTCGATGAAATCATTAAACTCGCAGTAACACATATGTGTATGGATTTGTGTTTCATCTTTGACACTAGATGTCGCAAGCTTAAAGGAATTGACAGCCCACTCTAAGTAAGCCCCCCATTCCTCCTTTCTAAGCGGTAAACCTTCTCTTAACGCTGGCTCGTCCACTTGAATAATTGATATACCTGCGTTTTCTAGTGCTTCCACCTCTTTACGGAGTGCTAATGCAATTTGATAAGCGACATCTTTACGGGACAAATCATCTCGCACAAAGGACCAATTTAATATTGTTACTGGCCCTGTCAGCATGCCTTTTACAAATCGCTTCGTTAGGCTTTGGGCATAGGCGGATTCTTTTACGGTAATTGGTGAAGCCCATGCAACATCTCCATAAATGATCGGAGGCTTCACACAGCGTGATCCATATGAAACAACCCACGCTTTCTCTGTAAAGGCAAAGCCAGTCAGCTTTTCACCGAAATATTCGACCATATCTGTACGCTCAAATTCACCATGAACAAGTACATCGATATCTAATTCCTCTTGTATGGAGATCCAGCGCTTTGTTTCGTCTTCTAAAAATGTTTCATAGGCTTCATTCGATAATTGTTTCTTTCGCCACGCATTACGATTTCTTTTCACTTCATCTGATTGCGGGAAGCTACCGATTGTAGTTGTTGGAAACAGCGGTAATCCTAAGGCTTGTTGTTGGATCGTTTGTCGCTTCGTAAAATTACTGTGTCGTTCAAAATCTTGCTTTGTCACAGTTTGAACGGCTTGATGAATTAACTTATTTTGGCGGATTGGATGATTTTTTAGAGCCTCAATCGCCTTCATACTTTCTGAAAAATTATGTTGTAAGGAACCATCTTTATCTCGTCTATATTTAGTCAGCCCCGTGATTTCTACGATTTTCTCATCTGCGAAGGCCAGAGACTGCTTTAAAACAGGGTCAAGTTCATTTTCCAGAGAGGTTGTGATTGGAACGTGCTGTAGGTTACTTGATGGTTGAATCCATAGTTCAACAGCATGACTTAGCTGTTCAATGGCTTGAATTGTCGCATTGACCTCCGCCAGGTTTGAACGCCAAATATCACGGCCATTCACTACCCCTATTCCTAATACTTTATCCTGCGGGAAACCAAATTGACGAAGTGACGCCATATTTCCTTTATAGCCATGAACAAAGTCCAAACCGAATCCTTGAACAGGCAATGTACTTAATGCTTCATAGGCACTTAAAGCTTCGAAATAAGTCTGTAGCATTATTTTAGCCTCAGGAACGGCAGTGGCTAACTGGTCATACATTTCTTTCACCAGCTTTATCTCTGCTGGATCAAGTGTTAAGACGAGGGATGGCTCTTCTAGCTGAATCCAAGTGGCACCTGCATCCACTAATTCTTTTAATACCTGCGTATAGAGTGGTAATAAAGCTAATAAGTACTCAACCTGTGTTAATTTGTTGTAGCCTTTCGTTAACTTATAAAATGTATAGGGACCAATTAGTGTCGGCTTCGCAATGATACCGAAAGTTTCCTTCGCCTCTAAAAAGTCGGCTAACACTTTATTTTCTGTTAGTTGTAAGGCTTGTCCCTCATACTCTGGAACAATGTAGTGATAATTTGTATTAAACCATTTCGTCATTTCACTAGCTACGGCTGTTTTGTCTCCTCTTGCTACACTGAAGTAGGTATGAAAATCGACTTTACCACCTTGCCAGTTAAAGCGCTTTGGAACTAAACCAAACATCAAAGCTGTATCTAACATTCTATCGTAAAACGTAAAGTCGCCAACTGTCACCATATCGATTCCAAGTTGCAGCTGCTTGTTTATTCTTGATAAACGGATTTTCTTTAATTTTTCCTCAAAGTCCTCCTCAGAAAGTTCATTACGCCAAAATGCTTCTAGTGCTTTTTTCCATTCGCGTTCCTCCCCTATATAGGGATAACCGATCAATGTACTTGTATAGTTCATGTTTTTAAGCTCCTTTTTTAGAAAAAATAAAAAGCCATTCTCCTATTAGGAAAATGGCTGCATGTTAAAATTAATAATGCTAAAACAATACGAAAAAGTATCTACTTTCGCATAAACGTTATCGCACAGTGCCTATTTGGTCACTTTTCACCACCTATTTCCACGTAGGTATTTGGTGTGTACTAGAAATTGGCAGGTCTCCTGGCTTTCCATCAACACGCCTCACAGCCTTCCCAGTTTCCCCAGTGGCATTTGTGATTTGCTCCGAATTACAGTTGCGGGACAGCGTCGGATTTGCACCGACTTCCCTTTTAAGCCAAACATTCATTTGGCACCAAGTCTTACACAATATTCAATTATGCTCCTACTATAGCACATATTTCAGAATAGTAGAAATTATTTTTCAACTATTATATAAATTATTTCTATAAATATTATAGGAATTATTGTATAGTACTAAATGAAAATAAGGTTACATTGTATTCTGTAAAAAAATTTGTTACTATAAAAAGACAATTATGAGAGGACTGATGAATGGACAATGAAGAACTAAACTATATTTTTATTTGAATTGAATGATTTCAAACACAAAATATAGGGTTAGTCTATCCATTTTTAACTATCAGTTTGCATTTTATTTGTCATGACACAAATGGCAAATCGCATTAATTCAGAGAAAGACTAATCCTTCCAATGCACAATTGGAGGGATTTTTTCTTGCTTTCATAGTTGATTTTGTACCTTTCATTTACCCATAAAGGAGAGGAAAAAATATGAGCGATTCAGAAACTATTGTAACGCATGTAACACTCCGTATAAGTCGTTAATATCCATCTGCTTATACGGAGAAATCAACCATAGATGGATAGACCGACTTTGTATGAAAAGTAAACTGTTGCAATACAAAGGAGGAATTATCATGTCCATGATACAAGTACAAAACCTAACTTTTTCTTATCCAAGCAGCTTTGACAATATTTTTGAGAATGTCAACTTTCAAATCGATACGGATTGGAAACTTGGATTTATCGGTAGAAACGGACGAGGTAAAACAACATTCTTTCAGTTGTTATTAGGAAATTATGAGTATAGCGGAAAAATCATCTCTTCTGTAGACTTCACTTATTTCCCCTATCCAGTTTCTGATCCAAATAAATATACCCATGAAATATTTGAGGAAATTTGTCCTCAGGCAGAAGATTGGGAGTGTCTACGTGAAATAGCTTACCTACATGTAGATGCGGAGGTCATGTATCGTCCTTTTAAAACATTATCCAATGGCGAACAAACAAAGGTGCTGCTTGCTGCGTTGTTTTTGACAGAGGGTCAATTTTTATTAATTGATGAACCAACCAATCACCTAGACACGGATGCACGAAAGACGGTTTCCGATTATCTTCGCAGGAAAAAAGGATTTATTTTAATTTCACATGACAGAAGCTTTTTAGATGGCTGTGTTGACCATATCCTATCGATTAATAGAGCCAATATTGACGTTCAAAGTGGAAACTATTCTTCTTGGAAGTTAAATTTTGATCGTCAGCAGGAACACGAAGAAGTAACCAATCAACGACTGCAAAAAGATATCGACCGGTTAAAACAATCTTCAAAGCGTTCGTCAGGTTGGTCTAATCAAGTGGAAGCCTCCAAAAACGGCACAACCAATTCAGGTTCCAAACTGGACAAAGGCTTTGTTGGACATAAAGCAGCCAAGATGATGAAACGAGCGAAGAACCTGGAATCCAGACAACAAAGAGCTATTGAGGAAAAATCAAAACTGCTAAAAAATGTTGAAAAAACCGAGTCATTGAAAGTAGAGCCATTGGCATATCCATCAAAAGAAATGGTTGTTGTCACGGATGTATCGATTCGGTACGATGACCATATCGTGAATAAGCCTATTAGCTTCAAAGTGGCACAAGGGGATCGAGTTGTTTTAGATGGCAAAAATGGAAGCGGAAAAAGTAGTATGTTAAAACTTATTCTAGGTAATCCCATCCAACATACAGGCTCCATAAAGTTAGCTTCAGGTCTAGTCATTTCCTATGTTCAGCAGGATACATCCCATTTAAAGGGATTGCTATCGGAATTTATTGAAGAGCATGGTATTGATGAGACGTTATTTAAATCAATCCTGCGCAAGATGGATTTTGAGCGTATTCAATTTGAGAAGGATATCTCTCATTATTCTGGTGGGCAAAAGAAAAAGCTGCTGATTGCTAAAAGCTTGTGTGAGAAGGCTCATTTATATATTTGGGATGAACCACTCAATTTTATTGATATCTATTCACGCATGCAGATTGAAGAGCTCATAAAAAGCTCTCATCTCACAATGGTGATTGTTGAGCATGATCAGGCATTTCAACAAACTGTAGCAACGAAAACGATAGCGATGTCATAAAGAGAAGAATCCATTTATGGATTCTTCCTTTTTAATGATATTGAAACCAATGAACCCATTTAGAATTTGTCTCTTTTACGATATATAGCTCACCTAGTGATGCACTTTGCGCTGGCAGTAATCTTGGAAACCTTAATCGAACAAACCAGGAGTGATTAGCCACATTTTCTCCACAGAAGTTCACCGCCATTTTATAGTAATTCTCCTCCATGCCAGTTAATATGGGCATGGGCTTTATCACCTCAATTTGCCACTCCTGATAATCAGGGCTTGAGCCATATACTTTTGGAATGATGTCAGCTAATGCTTGACTAAGCTCGTCTTTGTCTTTCTCCGTTGTTTTCATCAATACATCTGGATTTGGACATTTTAAGCCTTCAGGTTCTGATCCCGAAGTAGCTGTTGGAAATAACAAAAGCATACATAAAAAGGGCATTATTATTTTTTCCATTGTTCAACTCCCTTTCTTTAAAAATGCTCGATAATTTACTGTGATTGGTGCACTCTATAAAGTATCATCCTGCAGAAAGGTCACTATTCCATGAAAAAATTTGCTTATGTTTTAATGGCTATCTTCACTATGTTCATTCTGCCATGTAAGATTTATGCGCAAAGTAAACAAGCTGATGATCAACTAATCAGGGACACATTCATTACAATCCTTAATCCATTTATTGAAAAGGAAATTGATCATTACTACGGCTATCCTAAGCAGTATGGATTGTATGATGTGAAAATTTTAAAAATTGTCAAAGAAAGTTAGTTTAGCTTTAAAGTTAGCGTGGAAGTTACGACCTTTGAGCATGCACATTCCCCACCCTACAGTAAGGAAATCATTACGTTTGAAGTCAGTCCAACTGGTGTCAGTACACTTCGCTATATACATGAGGCAGATGATGTAGAAAAAGCAATAAACGCATTCTATAGGGCAACACTGTTAGATATACAGCAGAGTTTTAAGCTATACTTAGCATCGTATACTTCCTACCGATACGATCAATTGCAATATCAAGCTGAAATTAATAATGATATGAAATCCCTTGCTATGATTGCAGAGGAAATAGTGACCCATATTTTATTTCCTGAGCGAAAGATTCCCTACAAAAATGTCATAGACCCTGTCACTTTTATCAAGGGTAATATAGGTTATATGCTCTTTAAAAGGGCGGATGGTACAAATGTAAGCTATCAGCTGCAAAAGAAAGACGGCACATGGATCGTAACAGATAAAACAAGTAAGCCAGGTAGGAAAATGGAGGATCTGTTACCGTGGTATATATAGAAAAATGAAGCCAACTGATTCCATCAGTTAGGCTTCATTCTTTAAGAGCGTTTGCATCATACTTTTATAATTCCCATGTGAAAATTTTCATGGTTCATATGAAAGACAACCATATCGCCTAATGTTTTCATACCTAAAAAAGGTTCTTTAAGCGGTTCATGTAGATGTCCTGCACAAGCTTGTTCAATAAGAATTGGTTGTTCCTCTAGGAGCATAATGATTTGATCCATTGTTGGCGGTTGCTCAGTCCAGTTATCTGGTTTACTGCCACTAGGAAACATTACATGATAGGATAGGGGCAAATGCCTTTCTTGTGTAACAGCTGGAAAAACGGAATGATCCCAACCAACTAATAGATGACCAGCATTCAAAACGAATATTGTTATGATGTCCAGCGGGTATCTGATCAGCAATATTCTCAGGGATCGTACGTAGAAATTCAACAGTCCAATTACGCCACATTTTCATTTGCATAAATAATTGCGCTTCGTTTATATACTAGCTCCCTTTCTACACGTTTTCAGTTATATTCAATACCATGGATTAAATTAATTTATAGTAAATTACGGTTGCTTCTAATTCTCCATCTGGTGAAATAGTATATTGCGGAATTTTCCCTACTTCTTGATAATCTAATGATTTATATAATTTATTAGAAGGATCCCCTTCTCTCGTATCTAAAACTAGCAAGGAGCGGTTTTCTTGTTTTGCTCGTTCCTCTGCTTGTTGCATCAGCGCTCGTCCAATACCGTTGCGTCTAAAGTTGGGATGTGTCATTAACTTGCAAATTTCAGCACGATGAATGCCATTTGGTTTGCTAGTTAAATGCATTTGAATACTACCTGCAATTTCATTATTTATTTTCGCAATGAACAGTAAGACATCTGACGCTAAGACAGATTGCCAATATTTTATCGCTTGTTCTTGTGTGAGTGGAGGTAAAAAACCTACGGATGCTCCTTCATCTACGACCATAATCAATAATTCAGTAAGCTTCTCCAAATCTTGCTCAATATGGTGAAGCTCAATTATTTCAATCTTTTGCATGCCGAAAGCATCTCCTTTTTATAAAATTATTACCTACTATTAAAACAGAAATTACTTTTCCGAAATCGTTTCTAAACGTTGAGTAAGAACTCGTTGTATTTTCTATAAAATTTTTCTGGCACAGCGAGATCAATTTCAGCTAATTTTGCCTCTATAGATTCAAAGAATTTTATACATTCTTGTTTCCTATTTTGTTGAATTAAGAATTCTAACAATTGAAACATATACTGTTCATTGTATTCGTCTAGCTCTAAAAGCTTTTGTAGGCAATTATACTTTAATAAAGTGTGGGCAACGTCTGTACGTGCAATATACTGTTCAAGCACATGTAATACAGATTGCTTTAAGCGGAGCCTGATTTGATTAACCCATAAATACTCCTCATCTATTAAAAAATCACCCTCATAGCAATTCAATAACTGCTGAATGGATTTCTCATCATGTTGATCCTGCTCCAATAGTTGATTCAGCTCATCATAATCAGTTTGAATTTCCGCATTTAATTTATAGTGATTATTGACCAAGAGTATGGGATCTTGAATACCATTGTCCTTTAATATCTTTCTTAAATGATAAATAGTTGTATGTAAATTACTAGCTGCCTTTTCAAAGTTCAAATCTGGCCACAATTCCTCTAAAAGAACTGCATTTAACATAGGCCGTTTTTGGTGAAATAGTAAATATAAAAATAGTTCACGTACTTTTCTTGTTCGCCACTTAATCACATTATGTTGAACATCCAGTAGATAAAAGCTGCCTAATGTATGCGCATATAATGAGTTTTTCTTCTCATCCCTCGGCGCCACCGTCACGACCATTTTTTTCTGTGCTTTTGTTAACGCATTAATCAGTCGTTTTTCCTGTACTGGCTTTAATAAATAATCTGTTGCCTCAACTTCAAAAGCCTCCACGGCAAATTGTGTATGAGCTGTAACAAAAATGATTTGTAAGGATGGTTGCTTGTGTAGGAGATGCTTTGCAAGTTGCATACCGTGTGTGTCAATCATTTCAATATCTAAAAACACTACATCAATTATTTCTTTTTCAAGAAACTGGAGGGCCTCAGTTGGATTTGTAAATGTTCCCTTAATGTTAATCTGAAATTGGGCAAGTTGTTTAACCATAATAGATAAAACATCAATGGCCAATTTTTCATCATCAACGATCATTATATTCATGTGACACCACCCTCTGGTAATAAAATGACAATTGTTGTTCCCTTTCCTTCTTCGCTGTAAATTCGTAAACTAGCATTTTTTATTAATTTAAATTTCTTTAATGGATTCATAAAGCCAATTCTTGTACTTTCTTCATTTAGCAATTGGTGCAATTTTTCTTCTGAAATTCCTACACCATTATCATAGATTTTAATTCTTACAAATTGTCCCTCTCTCTGTAGGCTTAATTCTATGGTCCCTCCCTCTACTTTCTTAGAGATCCCATGGAACACTGCGTTTTCAATTAAAGGTTGAATGGACAATGCAGGGATTCCTAATTGTATCGATTCGTCAATATCATATTTAATACGTAAACGATCTCCAAAGCGCATTTTTTCAATTGATAAATAGGCTTTTACAAGCTCCATCTCCTCATCAATGGGGACAATGCTATTTCGATAATGAACATTCAGTTTTGCACGGAAATAAGTGGCTAAACAATAAAGAGCTTCACGTGTGTTTTCCATATCTGTATAACTTAAACCAATAATCGTATTAAGTGTGTTATATACAAAATGTGGTGTGACCTGTGAATATAAATAGTTCATTTCTACTTCGATTGCATCGATTGATGATTGTCGAACAGCCAATAAAGATTCAATACGAATAAAAAGTTCATCGGTAGAAATCGGCTTTTGTAGATAATCATTCGCCCCTACTTTTAACGTTTGCAGTAAGTCAGATTGCTTCATAACTGTAGTTAAGATAATTATTGGTAGTTCCAGCATATCATATTGTTTACGTACACGTTTACATAACTCATAACCCGACATGCCATTCATCATTAGGTCGATTAACATACAATCTACATGATTGGTTTTAATATAATCGATCGCATCAAAGCCGTTATCTAAGGCGATCACTGTATATCCCTTTAAACTTAGTGCTTCCGTTAAAGTTTTTATATTGACATGGTTGTCATCTACCACCAGTATTTTTTTATCACTTCCTTTATGAATAAGGGGCAGTCGAAGCTGTATTTCTGTATCTGTATGTGATGTAATGGTAGCTTGTTCATTACTTACGTTTTCTAGTGTTGAGAGGGGCATTGTAAATGTAAATGTTGTCCCTTCCCCTACAGTGCTTGTCACATAAATGTTACCATTTAATTTTTCAACAATATTTTTAGTGATACTTAGTCCCAAACCTAGCCCTTCTTTATTATGATGATTGTTTCCTTGATAAAAGGCGTTAAAAATACGATCTAATTCTTGTGTCGGAATTCCACAGCCTGTATCACTTACTTGGATGACCATCTGCTCCTGTTCAACATGCGCAGTGACTGTGATTGTTCCATTTTGTGTAAATTTAATAGCATTATGCAGCAAATTATATAAAGTTTGTTTAAAGCGTAATTCATCAGTGTAGATCTTTGGCAAATCTAAGTTTATCTCTGCTGTTACCCTTACTTGACTATTTTTGGGCATAAGACTACGAATTTCGGCTACTACCTCATGTATAACAGATAGAGATACACTGCGTAGACTAATCCTTACTTCTCCTGTCATTTGATTAGAAGAAAACAATAAATCTTCTACTAAATGACCTATGCGCTGTGTAACGCTGTGAATTAGAATAACTTGTTCCTGTTGAGATCGTTTTAATGGTCCTTGAGCACCTTCCATTAAGGATCTGGATATATTTAATATTCCGTTTAGGGGGGCACGGAGTTCATGCGAAGTTTTCAGAAGAAATTCATTCTTCATTTGATTATGTTCAAGCAATTCTTCTGACAATGCTGCTATTTTTAAAACAGCTTGATTGGCACGATAATTTAATAATGAGGCAAAGCCAAATAATATTAGTAAAAATAACATGAATTCTGTATAGTCAAAAGGCATCCCAAATAAAAAGTTACAAATGAGTAAAATAGAATAACAACTAATCGCTGTAATAACTATTAGCACATAACGCACAGCCTCTAAACGTTTTAGCATGACCTTTATAAGCAACCATATATTATAGAAAATAACTGGAGCCGTGACACTGATATAGATTATTTTTCTCATAATCATTTCAAATTCTGAGGAGGCCCTTTCATTTTTTGTAAAGGGATTATAGATACCGTACATAACAAACACGATACCAAGTAATATGGCAAGCGTGTATAAAATTTTTCTTTCTAGTAATTGTGGATACATCGCATTTATAAAAAATGTTAAAGCAAGCAATGCGAGTGGAATGATTCCTAATTGCAGACGTAATTGATTGACCGTCGATAGATCAGTAAATAACAGAAAAAACACTTTTTGATTGATAAACGACATATAAAATCCTAATGAAATAGTAAAAAGACCAAAGAATAACTCTTCCTTACGCTTGCGATTCTGTAAAAATGTAAAGACATAGATCGCACCAACTATAATATGGCCTATACTCACTACTATATCTAAAAACACTTTCCAGTGATAATGCTTTTGAATAGCCTTCATTGTACCAAATTCAATAGGATAAACAATGCCAGCCTGAGGATAATTGTAATTTGCAACATGGATGACAACGTCTAGTCTTTTATTGACACTAGGAGAAAAAACGGTATATTTATCATCATTTTCAGATGCATATGCGCTTAAAACAGTACTTGGATTTCCTTTAGCACCCACCTCAACGCCATTAATGAATACACGACTAGCTTGACGAATCGTTCGAATATATAGGCCGTAAACTCCATCTGATGGTACCTCTATGTTGACGTGATAGGTTCCCACCGAAAGCCCCTCTTCATTTGGCTCTACATATGCTTGCCAATTAAAGGGTACATTTAAATTCAGTTTTTTATGTTGATAGCTATCAAAATTTTCCCCCAAAGAAATTAATACATTTGGATAAAAGGCCCATTCTCCTTCTAGCTTTACAGGCTTTAATAATTGCTCTTCCTCTAACTTTCCTACACCTTTATGTATAATTTTTGGCTGATTAGTGGAGAAATAATGCCAATTACCAATAAAAAAAACAATCACAAAAAGCATGATTATACTTACAATAATTATGATATTTTTTTTCATTTTCGTGCCCCCAAAGATCGATCATTTATGATGTATCTTTACATCATATTGCTCACTGTTTTTACAATCAACCCCTTTTGAGATAGTAGCATACTGTGTTTGAACAAAATCTAAACAAGCAATAATAATACCTTTCTTGATGTTTTGTTTGTTGTTATTTTAAAAAAATGATTGTGAGCGGATTAAAAATTTTTATTAGCCTCTGGAAACATGTGAAGTGAATTGTTTTCAATAAATTACTATTGTCTAAATAGACTTTCCACATTATTGAAGGGAAATATTAATCATTAAAATTTTTCTAAAAAAATGTTATTATCAGAAAGGATTTTGATTGATGGAGGATTTTGATGAAGGTTGATTTTGAAGAGTTATTAAATGGTGTTTTTTCATCTTTACAAACTATTGATGGAGTAAAATCCGTGAATTTCATTCTTGAAGTACTAAAGGATCGAATTATTTTCCCTGAGATTACCACTTTAATATTGAACACTAGGTTTGAACTGGTTTATTTATTTAACGAGCAGAAAGTAGTGTTTAAAACATTAAAAGAAGTATTGATTGATTCAAATTATATAGAAGAAATTAATTTAATCAATCAACATTGTCATTCAATTGAAAGTATTCTAAATGACTTTGTTCACACAGATACATTTAAAAATTATTCTTTAAGTCTCCTTTCCTTTAAATATAAAGAGAAAATTCCGAATAGTTAATATTGTGATGGTGAAAACGTCCTAAAAATGGAGCGTGGCAAGTGCTTTTTCTCCAAACTCCATTTTCCAGACGCTAGACCTAGTATTTCTGTTGATATAAAATGGTTTGGGCAATTCCGATAAAATATTCGGATTCTACAATGATATGATTTAATACAACTTTAGCTGTAGGATTTGCGCTTATCGGTTGACTTTCTTGCATAAGCGTTCGGCAAAATTGGATAAATTGATCACTCTGTTGCAAACAGAAGGAAGTAAGCTGTAAAATATCCTGAAACAGAGCTGGAGAAACTTGTCCCTGGGAACGATTGACGGTTTCTATATATCTCACAACTTGCTGATGTGTTTGAGCGAAAGCTTTTTCCCATTCCTTTAACGCATCGACATATTGCTGCTCCAAATCTTTCACAAGCTCTCTTATTACTACTGTATGCTCCTCTTCTTGATGTTTCCAAAATTCAGCTTCATCTAATACACGTAATGGCATTTGATGGCCATAGTAAAATTGCATAAAAATCCCCTCCCACTTATCTCTATTATGTATATACAAGAAATGTGGAAATAGAACTTTGAAAGAGATTCACGTCATAGTAGAACTGTTAAACCAAGCATTGTTTAATAGCTTAATGCCTGTGTCAATCTCATCTTCCGCTAGATTAGCAAATCCAAGTAATACCTTTGCAGGCTGAACAACCAAGGGATTTGCATAAAAAATAGATGTTGGGTAGACATTAACACCAGCCATTTTTGCTGTATCAATCAATTCCTCTTCAGTCATCTTATTTTTTGGTTCAAGTAAAATATGTAAGCCACTGCTGGCTCCATAAATTTTCCCATTTTCCCCGAACGTTTGTTGAATGGACTTTAGTAATGCCTCATATCTTCGCTTATAACTATTTCGTGTTTTATTCAAGTGTCTCTCCCAATGCCCACTCTCTATAAATAGCTGTAACGTATGCTGATGGAGTCTAGACACAGTTTGAACATAGTAATTGTTTTGATGAAATAAACCCATTAATTTTCTAGGTAATATCATATAGCTTAGCTTAATGGCTGGAATCAAAGATTTTGAAAAGGTGCCCATATAGATGACGCGATCACTTGAATCTAATCCCTGTAGTGCAGGAATCGGTTTTCCAGCATATCGAAATTCCCCATCATAATCATCCTCAATGATATAAGCATCTTCTTCCTTAGCCCACTCTAGTAATGCTAATCTTCTTGAGATAGGCATAACCGTTCCAAGGGGAAATTGATGGGAGGGTGTGACATAAACAGCCTTGATGTTATTGTTTCTTAACGGATCGATATGAATACCATGCTCGTCAAGTGGGATTGGTTTCACCTTTATACCATTATCTTTAAACAAGTAACGAACGCGATAATAACCTGGATCTTCCATAGCAAAAAGCTCATTCCGTCCAATTAGGTTACATACGATACCAAGAAGAAACTGCAAGCCTGCTCCTATAACGATTTGCTCTGCACTGCATTGCACCCCTCTTGATTCATAAAGGTAGCTTGCCATATAATTTCTTAATTCCAGCTCTCCCTGTGGATCTCCATATAAAAGGAGTTGAGCCTGTTCTTCATCAAGGCTCTGCATTGATAATTTACGCCATATTTTAAAGGGAAAATCTTTTAAATTAATATCTCCATAATTAAAATCGTACTTAATTGCTGGTCGTTCTTGTTTCTGCTGAGTCGCTAATTGTGGTTCAAAATGATGAGGGCCTCCTTGAAAATAACCTTTTTCAAGATCAACCACATATAGTCCATCTCGCTCTTTACTTATCACATAGCCCTCTGCAAGGAGCTGCTGATAAGCTGCATCTACAGTGTTGCGACTAATCTGTAAATGTTTAGCTAGACTACGCTGAGACGGCAATTTGCTTTGAGCCCTTATCTTTCCATTTTGAATTTCTGCTTTTATATAGTTATATAATTGAAGGTAAAGTGGTTCCTCATTATTCAGGTTTGGTGTCATTTCGAGCATGATTCTTGGCTCCTTTAGAAATAGCGTTGTTGGCACTTTTATGAGGTGCCAGTGATTGATTATAATAAAATCTACATCGTTGAGCAGAAAATGTAAATACGTGCCTACATAATTATTTGTTTATTCGAAAAACTCACGATGATTTTATGTATAAGGAGAGGTTTCCATGTATGTTCCTAAGTATTACAAAGTATCGGATTTAGAAGAAATCAAAGAATTTATTCAACATAATTCCTTTGCAACAATCGTTTCAATTCGAAAAGGTAAGCCTATTGCAGCCCATATACCCGTGTTGCTGAAAAAAATCGAGGATGACTTTTATCTGACAGGTCACTTAGCCTATGGTAACCCTTTATGGAAGACCTTTGAGGAAGTACAAGACATTCTCGTGATATTTAATGGTCCACATGCCTATATCTCTTCTTCGTGGTATGAGCATGAAAATGTGCCAACCTGGAATTATCAAGCTGTCCATGTATATGGAAAGGCAAGTCTGATTGAAGGAATAGCTTTAGAACAAGATTTGACTAGCTTACTTGAAAAATATGAGTCATTCCGTGAAAATCCTGTGTTGTGGGATAAACTATCTCCTGAGCTTTTGCAGCAAGAAATGAAAGGAATAAAAGGGTTTAAAATAAAGGTTGAAGAAGTGCAGGCAGCCTATAAATTAAGTCAAAATCGAAATGCTAGTGATTACGCCAACATAATAAAGGAACTTTATAAAGAGGAAAATCCACATGCTGATGCGTTAGCTGAGGCGATGAAGAAAAATAGAAGCCATTAAAATAGCAGGCAGAAATGTTGTGAATCAACGTTTCTGCCATAAAATTTAGGCAAGTGTTTTCGTCATGATAAGATCAATTTGTTCTTCATCACCCATATAAAATGAATGGGCGCCTGTTTGGACAAAGCCTATTTTCTGATAAAAACCGATGGCACTGTCATTTTTCTCCCAAACCCCTAGCCAAATGCTTTTTTTGTTTTGAGCCACAGCCTCCTCTATTGCTTTATTCATAAGGTATTTGCCAAGCCCTTTTCCTTGATATTGATGTCGAACATAAATTCTCTCCACCTCTAATGACTCATCCCCCATTAGTTCGGATTGTGCTTCGTTGACATTTACTTTTAAATAACCAGCTATTTCTTCCTCATAATAGATAAAATAGAATGCTGAATCCAAATTGGCCAATTCCTTCTCTAGCTGTTGCTTATGAAAGGCACGCTCTAAATAAGCCTTCATATTTTCAGGGGAGTTCTGGTCTTTAAATGTATCATTAAATGTTTCAATACTTATTGCTTGAAGCTGTTTTAAATCTGCGTGCTCACACTTCTCTAATTTAACAGACATTGATTCCACTCCTTTGTTGTAAACTCTTTCTGGATTTTATATTGCAAATGCAATAAAAAGAGTATATAGTCAATTTAACGCAATTTTGTTGTATTTGCAATAAAAATAGTAGGAGGAGGTCTTTTTGTTGAAATATGTCTTTTATGTAGTGGGCATTTTAATTTTAACGCTAGGTATTTCGCTCACGATTCAATCTAAACTCGGCACATCACCTTTCGATGCGCTTCTAGTAGGATTATCTAAAAATGTGGGGCTAACTGTAGGTAGTTGGGAAATCATCTTAGCTCTCCTATTAATAGGTAGTAATTCCCTATTAGCTAGACAAAGACCTGAAATTTTAGGGTTGGTTACTGCATTGATCACTGGCATAGGGATTGATATGTGGTTATTTTTATTACATGATATAGTATCCCCAGATCTTTGGTTTAGCCAAGCTGTCTGTTTTACCACTGGATTAGTTGTGGTTGGGTTAGGAACGGCAACTTATTTACATACAAATTTTGCACCAATTCCTGTAGATCGACTTACTTTGATCATCAAAGAATTAACAAGAAAAACGGTTTTCTTCTCAAGAACCCTTATTTATATTTTATTTTTAATGTTAGCTATCATTTTTAATGGCCCCATCGGTGTCGGGACATTATTAACAGTTTGCTTAGGTGGTTATATCCTCCATTTTTTTATGCCGATAACTGGAAGAATACTAGATAATATACTGAACAACTCCTAAAATATAAAACCAGATTCTCGTTCAAGAATGAGCTCTGGTTTTGATGACTAATTTTCCCCAAATTCCACACCGTATTGATTGAAAATGGCTTGGTATTTATTTTGAAAAATGGACCACCTCTGTTCGGTTCCATGCTTCTTCTGCAATGCATTATAATAGAGCTTTGCTGTTGTTACATCATTGGCTTGTAATAACAAATGAAAACTTTCTTCGCCCAAGTGCAAAAATGGCCCTGCTATATAATAATCAACAATGGATCTTGCAGAAGTCATCGTTTCATAGAAATTATGAACCTCCTCTAACCCCAGCAGCAATAATTTTGTTATTTCGTCCAAATTTGTAGTGGCTGTGATGGAAAATCGATCAGGTGCATCTTCGACAATGGAGTTAATCCTTCCTCGGAAGTGACATTCTGCTTCTTTGGGTGCTGTCACCATTTCTCTTGATTGTAGCCGTGCTAGCTCTGCCGCATATATCCCACAGTTCACATAAAACATCATAGTGTCGGCTGTATTACCAGAGGATTTTTGGAAATTGATCAGATAGATAAGGTTTTCAGTTGTTCGATAGAAATTCAATCCTTTCTTTTTAAAGCCTAGCTTGATTAGAAATGGCTTGATGTCCTGTTTTATTAATTCATTAAAAATTTGCTGCAATGGAATACCTCCTTCTCCTTTAGTATCCATTCGATTTATGTTTCCTTATTATTTCATTAGCTCGCAGCTGTATTTCTTCATGTTGAACCTACTTATTTTATATAGTTTAACGTATCCATTGCTCAAAAACATAAATTAAGGCTAACTTTTCCTATCTAACAGTAAACGACTTTGCAGTTACGGGAGCTACATAAAAGCAGAATTTTCTACCACCATCCTTAGTGTCATAACGTAGTATCACCTAAAAATAATAATGTTTAAATAACCGTTATGTTGGAAAGCCACTATTACAATAACGATTTTTCAATTGGATAAAACGTTTAAATTAACACTTATGTCCCTATAAATCCATTAATTTCATATATTTTTAGTAAAATTGCCCATTATTATTGCAAAAGTTTTACACAATTAAAATTAAGGTTTCAATTTTGGTGATTAGGGGTAATTGGTAATATTATTGAAAAATAACTCTGCCCTATTTCATGCTATTCTTACTTTAGTTCAAAGGCGAAAGCTTTTTGAGAGGAGTAAGATTGATTTGAAGAAAAAATGGTTACTACCCATTTTCGCATCGTTTATGTTCTTTACAGGTATGGGTATTCATGATGCGAAAGCGGCAACAATAGCAGATATAACAAATACAGCCAAAGCATATATTGGAGCTCCTTATAAATATGGAGGAACGGATATTAAGACAGGTGTGGATTGCTCTGCATATACACAGTTAGTTTTTTCTAAGCTAGGCATTTCATTAGAGCGTACATCTAAAGCTCAATACCAACAAGGTACTTCGATCGCAAAAGACAATTTAAAAACGGGTGATCTCGTATTTTTTAATACATCTGGAAGCGGTGTTTCACACGTTGGTATATACATAGGTGACAATAATTTTATCTCAGCTACTACAAGTTCTGGGGTTAAGGTAGATACAGTGAATGACCCATACTATTGGGGTTCACGTTATGTAGGGGCAAAACGTATTGCCAACTTCTCAGATTATGGAGAAGTAAAAGATGCGGAAATTGACTTTAGCATATATGCATCGCGTGGTGAGGTAGCTCTTCGATTAGCTAATAAATTACATTTAGATACGAGTAATACGAATTCAAGTTTCCCAGATATTAAGCCTTCGTCTAAATATGCAGGTGCTGCAGAGGCACTTAAAAAAATTGGCGTTTTTACGGGTGATGATAATGGAAAGTTCAATCCTGGTTCTCCAATGACACGTGGACAACTATCTAAAGTCTTAGTGGAAGCATTTCATTTAACACAACAAGGGACAGCTGAACAATTTATTGATGTTCCAGGCTCACATTGGGCAAATAATTATGTAGGGATCCTTGCTTCGAATAAAGTAACCGTAGGTAAAGGTGACGGCACATTCGGTGTGAACGACAATGTCACATTGGTCCAATTAGAAGCCTTTATCCAACGATTAGCTCAATAACTACTAGAATAGGTATTTCATCTATAGATGAAATGCCTTTTTTTAGTCTTACTAGGTTTCCCCACCTCTATATAAAATTTCTTAAGAAAAAACGGGCGTTGCTAAACTGAAGCAACACCCGTCTACTATTATTCCTCTACCTGTTTTCCAGCAACTTCCCCACCTGTGTGATTATCATAGTTAGGCTTAACTCGCTTTATAAAGAAGGCAAGTATGAGTGCGATGGCCGCAATCAATGTGGAAAGGAAGAACGTATAATTGATGCCATGTAGCATGGCTTCGTTTAAGATTTGCTGTTTTACTTCGCTGGCAGACTGTGTCGTAGCCTGTGCTGCATTGGCACTCATATTGTTCATCGCACCTGTAGCCAATTCCTCTGCCTTGGCAGTTGTTTTATTGTTCATAATCGTAATCAGCACCGCAGAACCAATCGCACCAGAAACCTGTTGTAATGTGTTGTTCATAGCTGTACCGTGTGGATTATTGTGTGCTGGTAGCTGATTTAAACCATTTGTCATCACGGGCATCATTACCATAGACATCCCAAACATACGTAATGTATACAGCAGCACCAATGTAGAATAAGCTGTATCCATGCTAATTTTACTGAAGTAATATGTCGTAACAATGGTAATGATCAAGCCAAATACAGCCAAGCTTCTTGCCCCGTATTTATCAAAGAGCTTCCCTGTAATCGGAGACATAATTCCCATCACTATGGCACCAGGCAGCATGAGTAGACCTGAATCCATTGGGGAAATACCACGAATGGTTTGTACGTAAATAGGCATTAAAATCATAGCCGAGAACATCGCCACCGAAATAACGATGGAGATGGCTGAGGATAAGGCAAACATTGGATATTTGAAAATCCGAAACTCAAGCATGGGCTCATCCATTCGTAGCTGACGAAGGGTAAATGTAATTAAAGCAATTGTCCCAATAATAATTGTTCCATATACAAGGATATGATCCCATCCTTTTTCACCTGCGGAACTAAAGCCATAAAGCAAGCCGCCAAATCCAATGCTTGATAGAATAAGAGAAATCACATCGAGCTTAATGGCACGTTGTGGTGTCACATCCTTTAATTTAAAGGCTGCAAAAATTAAAGTTAAAATGGCAATTGGTAGCACAAGATCAAATAACATTCTCCAGCTATAATGCTCGATTATCCAACCAGAAAGCGTCGGCCCGATCGCTGGAGCTGTAATCATGACAAGACCGAACATCCCCATTGCAGCTCCTCGCTTTTCAACTGGAAATGCAGTTAGCATCACATTCATTAATAAAGGCATCATGATTGCTGAGCCTGCAGCTTGAATCATACGTGCTGCTAATAACACACCAAATGCAGGTGCAATACTAGCTAGAAATGTACCTAATGTAAACAGAGCCATCGCTGTAATAAATAATTTTTTATCTGTAAATCGTTGAATGAAGAATGCACTGGCAGGAATTAAAATACCGTTAATTAGCATATAGCCTGTTGAAAGCCATTGTACTGCAGTGGCTTTCACATCGAATTCGTCCATAATGGCTGGTAGTGCAATGTTGAGTAAGGTCTCATTTAAAATAGCAACAAAGGCCCCGATAAATAAAATGGCAATCATGCCATAAGGCGCTTTTGTCTCAACTGAAATGGTTTTCTCTGACATATAGTATCAGTCCTACTTTCTTTATCTTTTTCAATTTCATTCACATGTTTAGGAAGCCATTTGATTGTCTCAAACAATGGAGCTTCTTCGTGTGTTTGTTCCCCCAATCTGCTGTTTTGCCCCTGCTGATTTCATCGCAACCACCCCTCAAAAAAATTAAAATTAAAATTGTTGACGACACAATAGATTGTATTGTATAATTAAAATAGGGGTAATGCGCGGTATAATAATTATACAGTGTCTATCTCTATAAATTTATCACAAGACTATACATATTTCAATGTATTTCTCATAAATTTTTTCCCAAAAAGTCGATCCCTGAACTACAGGAATGCGACTTTTTTTGTTGTCGTTATTTTTTAAATATTCCTTCCCTAGTGTTAATTCATAATGTAGTGGTGGCTTCTTGTAAGTGTAGCGGCGATTATGCAAAACACTAATGATAGCTCCACCAAATTGTCTTCTTGCACTACTCAACTACTTTTAATGAAAAAAAGCAGCCACCTAGCATCGATTGAATATCGAGACTAAGTGGCTGGATGGTGTTTTTTTAACTAAGATTTAAGTGTCCGTATAGAAGGGGTGCCTATTTCCCCACTATACCTTTGTGGGAATTAAAATATAATAAGGTGTGACTGCCTTGATGTTTTCTCATCAGCAGCCTAAAGCTAACGATTGAGACTGTTTGAACAGGTAAAACTGAGAAAACCAACGATACTTGTTGTGAATTTTTTAAATCTCTTGATTAAAGTGTTTGCCTATTTTTATAGCGAATCAAGTGAACTACCTCTTCACTGATATCTTTCTCTTGCTACTAACAGGTTTGTCCTATCACCTTCCAGATCATAAAAAATTTCATTACTTGTGTGAATAATTGTGAATCCATCCACACTGCCATGATAGTAGTTAGCCTTAATGGATAGTTGTTATCCATGACTCTATCTTAAATACTTTCTAGCGAATTTAAACCATCCACTTAAGCACTTTCTCAGCCATCCACTTGGCTATAATTTACAAAATTACTAGAAGCTATTTAGAGCTTGTGCAAACCTTTTAATCCCCTCATTGATTGAATGAACATCCTCCCTCGCATAAGTGAAGCGTACAAAACCCTTTTTGGAGCCCATCGTAGATCCAGGAACATAAATGACGCCTCGCTTAATGGATTCCTCAAGTAATTGCGTTTCGTTATATTCCTTGAGAACATGACACCATAAATGTATCCCACCTTGAGGAATGGAAAACGTCACTTCGTCCTTTAAATACATATCGAGGCTCTGTACAATGGTATCTCGTCGTGTTTCTAATTCCTTCACTAAATGCTTAATATGCAAATTAAAATTAGGAGATTCTAAAAAATCATTGGCAATCCATTGCGTGAAACTAGAATGCCCAAAGTCAATTTGTTGCTTGGCATCGGATAGTCGTTCGATTACAGATGTAGGACCAACAATCCATCCTATTCGTAAGCCTGAGGCTACAATTTTGGACAAAGAGCTAATATATAAAACATTCCCGTTCTTATCGAGCGATTTAAGCGTAGGCATTTTATCCCCCGAAAAAGCTGTTAGGCTATAGGGGTCATCTTCTACTACTGGTATACCTAGTTTAGAGGATATGTCTAGAATAGCTTCTCTTTTCTTTAAATCTAAGGAAGATCCCGTAGGATTATGAAAATCAGGATTTAGAAAAATCATTTTAATTCGATGTTTTTTATATAATACTTGCAAATCATCCGGGTTAATGCCATCCTTATTGACAGGAAGATAATGGATTTGTAAGCCTGCTGTTTTAAATATAGGCAGATTAAAGTTGTAAGAAGGATCTTCTATGGCGACTGCATCTCCAGGCTTTAACAGGCATTGGACAATCAAATGTAGGGCTTGCTGTGCTCCTGAAGTAATCAGTATGGAGGAAGGCTTTGTCTCAATTCCTCTGCTTTTTTTAATATGCCGTGAAAGAGTTGTCCGTAATATGTCACTCCCTAAAGGATGGTCATACCCAAGGCTACCGATAAATGAACGCGTTGCGGTAATTTCTCTCAAGGCGCTTTTGGGAAAAAGATCCTCGGATAATTCGCCAGTAGCTAGATTAATTAATTTATGTTCAATAGCCTCTTTTCTAATTTTTTGGGTAACAGGAAGGTTCGGTAAAAAGGAACCTGCCTCAATATAGCGATTCCAGCTAGGAATTCGTTTCCTCGTAATGCCCCAGATGTCTTTGCTAATGGTTGTGCCACTTCCACGATTTCGTTCAATCAGCCCCATTGCTTCCAATTCATCGTATGCATTAACTACCGTACTTCTGTTTACACTCAAAGCGTTTGCTAAATAGCGCTCAGATGGTAAGGGTTTATCGGGCGGGAATGTCCCATCTGCAATCCCCTTTTCAATGTATTCTGCGAGCTGCTTATAAATCGCTTTTTTTACTGTTCGATCAGGTTTCCAATCCATGTTTACTCACCTCAGTTATGCCTTATCCTTTCTTAGCTCTAGTAAATAAGCTAAAAAGACAATCATACTATAACAATATTTGAAACTAACCATCCATTTCCTTATTAATTTCACCATCCACTTTCAATTTCAATCCATTTTTTTGATAAAAGCCCTTATTTGATGCGCATTTCCCTCTATAAAATTATACTGAAATTATTTTTCTCGTTTGAGAACATTCTGTGTTATCTTGGAAAACGCCTTGTCTTTCAAAAGAAGTCCCCCTATTATAAAAATCAATTGTGAATCGAATTCCATACAAACCCGTAGTAGCCTATAGCACTTCAATGAAACAGTTAAAGGGGTTTGTTTATGAAAAAAAGTTGGCTCAGATTAATTGGTCTTTCCACTATTGTCACTATGCTAACAGGCTGTGACCCATTGTTAGTATTAGATCCAAAAGGACCTCAAGCTCAAGTGCAAGCCAAAGATATTATGCTTTCGATAGGGATTATGTCCTTTATCGTACTCATTGTTTTTGTGTTGTTAGCTTATATGTTAGTGAAATTTCGTGCATCTAAGCAAAGCCCTGACTATAAGCCTCCCCACATTAAAGGGAGTACAAAGGTGGAAATCATTTGTGTAGGTATACCCGTTTTAATTGTAGCGTACCTATCCTTTATTTCTGTTGAAAGTAACTATAAGGTGGAATCTACACCAGAGAAATACAAACAGGAAGAGCCGTTAATCATTTATGCTTCAACATCGAACTGGAAATGGCATTTTAGCTATCCAGAGGAAGATATTGAAACGGTGAATTATTTGTATATTCCTGCAGAGCGTCCTATCGAATTTAAACTTTATTCTTACGGACCAATTACAAGTTTCTGGATTCCTCAACTGGGTGGTCAAAAATATGCAATGGCCGATATGGTGAATACATTGCATCTGGCTGCGGATCTACCTGGGGAGTATATGGGGAGAAATGCAAACTTTAATGGTAAAGGGTTCGCTGAAAATACGTTTAACGTAACAGCAGTGACTCAGGATGAGTTTGATGATTGGGTGAAGGAAGTAAAAGCAACAGCTGAACCATTAACAGAAGAAAAATTTAATACGTTGCTAGAACCAGGACACGTTGGCCAATCAACCTACACTGGTACACATTTAACATTCCTGCCAGCCCCTGAGGGTGAGAATGGTGGACATCAGCATGGTACATCACACATTAAAGATCATGCTTCTCAACAAAACGATCATTAATTAAAAGGAGACATAGTCATATGGAGTACTTCGAACGATTTGCTATACCCCATCCAAGCCCAGCTATCTATGCATCGATGGTTGCGATTGGACTGACGGTGATAGCAATTATAGTTGGCTTAACCTACTTTAAAAAATGGGGCTACCTTTGGCGTGAATGGTTAACAACCGTTGATCATAAACGTATTGGTATTATGTATCTAATTTCTGCCCTTCTGATGCTTTTCCGTGGTGGAGCAGATGCTATTATGATGCGCGCCCAAATGGCTGTACCTGACAATACATTACTTGATGCGCAGCATTATAATGAAATCTTCACAACACATGGAACAGTCATGATTATTTTTATGGCCATGCCTTTTATTATGGCCTTTATGAATTATATTGTGCCCTTACAAATCGGTGCAAGAGACGTTGCTTTCCCGCGATTGAATGCATTAAGCTTTTGGCTATTTTTCATGGGGGCCATGTTACTAAATATATCCTTTGTTATAGGTGGCTCCCCTGATGCTGGCTGGACGAATTATTTCCCTCTAGCAAATAATGAATTTAGTCAATCTGTAGGAACAAACTATTATTTATTTGCCTTACAGATTTCAGGTCTTGGCACATTAATTACTGGTATTAATATGATTGTGACGATACTTAAAATGAGAGCACCAGGCATGACACTTATGAAAATGCCGATGTTTACGTGGTCTTCATTAGTAGCAAACGTGATTATCGTTTTTGCTTTTCCAGTTTTAACGGTAGCTTTAACGATGGGAACTTTTGACCGACTATTTGCTACTAATTTTTTCACAACATCCGATGGTGGTATGGATATGCTGTGGGCAAACTTTTTCTGGGTCTGGGGGCATCCTGAGGTTTATATCCTGATTTTACCTGCGTTTGGGATCTACAGTGAGATTATTTCTACTTTTTCAGGACGCAATCTCTATGGCTATAAATCAATGGTCGGCTCCATGGTAATCATTTCCTTCCTTTCGTTTTTAGTATGGACACATCATTTCTTTACGATGGGACAAGGTGCTTTAACAAATAGTATTTTCTCGATTACAACGATGGCTATTGCCGTCCCAACTGGGGTTAAAATTTTTAACTGGTTATTCACCCTTTGGAAAGGAAAAATTGTTTTTACAACGCCAATGCTTTACTCCATGTTATTTATTCCTACCTTTACAATAGGTGGCGTAACGGGTGTAATGCTTGGCATGTCAGCCGCTGACTATCAATACCATAACACAATGTTCTTGGTTGCCCACTTCCATATGGTGATTATTCCTGGTGTTGTCTTTGCTATGCTAGCTGGCTTACATTACTATTGGCCAAAAATGTTTGGCTTTATGTTGAATGAAAAAATCGGCAAGTGGACGGCTTGGATTATTGCCGTCAGTACGCTGCTAGCCTTTATGCCAATGTTTGTCTCTGGCTTAGATGGACAAGCACGCCGTATGTACACTTATTCTGCTTCTACTGGTTTCGGGCTGTGGAATATGATTTCGTTTATCGGTGCAATTGGCTTAACAATTGGTTTTATCTTAATTGTTTGCAATGTTATTTACAGTATTCGTTATTCACCAAGGAATGTTGGGTCGGATCCATGGGACGCTCGCACATTAGAGTGGGCTACACCAAGCCCTGTGCCTTATTATAATTTTGCCAAGGTTCCACACGTGATTTCAACAGAAGCGTTATGGGATGCAAAATATCATCAGCATGAACTGTTCCCAGAGCCATATAAAAAGATTCATATGCCGAATAATAGCGGTGTACCTTTCATATTAGGCTGTATTTTCTTTGCATGGGGCTTCTCCTTTGTTTTTGGTATGTGGATACCAACAATTCTCACAACTATTGGTATTTTTATCTGCATGGCTCACCGTTCATTGGAAAAAGATCCAGGACACTATGTACCTGTCGAAAAAGTGAAAGCAACGGAATCGAAATTGCGAGGTAGTCAATTATGAAAATCGATCAATCACTTCCTTTAGAATATAGTACTCAGCAAAATCAATTGAATATATTAGGCTTCTGGGTGTTTATTGGTGCTGAAATTATGCTTTTCGGCACATTATTTGCAGGTTATTTTGTTTTAGTAGACCGTACTGGGAATGGTCCAACAGGAGCGGAGATTTTTGAAATTACACCTGTTTTATTTGAAACGTTTATTCTTTTAACAAGTAGCTTTACCATTGGCTTAGGTATACATGCTATGCGTAAGGGCTATACGAAAGCAATGATATGGTTTTATGTTTTGACATTAGTACTCGGTGTCGTATTTATTAGTTTTGAAGTTTACGAGTTTATGCACTATATTCATGTTGGTGCGAGCTTACAGACGAGTGCCTTTACGGCTGCCCTTTTAACAACATTAGGAACACATGGTGCACACGTTACCTTTGGGGTATTTTGGGGAATGTTCATCGTCTATCAGCTCATCCAACGTGGTTTAACACCAGAAACAGCCAATAAATCGTTTATCTTCTCTTTATACTGGCACTTTTTAGATGTGGTCTGGATTTTTATTTTCAGCTTCATTTACTTGAAAGGAATGGTGTAACATGAGTGATTTATTCCCGATGAAACAAGTCATGGGGTTTGGTGTGTCCATAATCCTTACGATCATTGCGGCATGTGTATATTTTTTCAATCTATCTTTTCCAATTACCATGACTATTTTATTAGTCACAGCATTTATTCAGGCAGGCTTGCAGTTAGTTGTCTTTATGCATGCTGGTGAAACAAATGATAAACCAGCCATCTATACCAATATTTATTATGGCTTAATCATTGCGCTTGTGACCATTTTCGGAACATTATTATGTATGATTTGGGGTTATATCTAAATAGAAAAAAATCGTCCTTACTTATCTTAGTAAGGACGATTTTTGTATGGAAACGCATGATATATAGTCAAAAGACAATGAGGATAAACAACAATTCTTTGAAATTTTCTCCATCAAAGTAAGAGTCCACACTTTCATTCATTGTGATATCAAGTAATCATTGTTGAGATTGGTTGAATGGGATAAATATAGGATTGCCTTTATCAATGTTTATTTTTATAACGCCAATTTTATCGATTTCCTCGTTTAAATGATTGGCGTGTAGCACATCCTTTACAAGCTTTTATTGATATTCATGAAAATAATAAACAATGATGAAATCGATAATCAGAATTATTTTTTCCTCCCCAAAATAGGATCATCTTCTGCTTGATTATTGTGGAACAATCATGGGGTTGTATACGTTAATGACAGCATTAAATGTACTTTTTCATCCGAGTGATTGATGTACGTGTGAAGTTCTTCACCCTTGAATTTAATGACATCCCATTGGTTTAGCTGATGGGTTTTCTCTCCGACCTTTAGCTCCAATTGCCCATTTAATACAAGCACAATTTCCTCGGAGCCTGCTAGGTGACACTCGCTGTATTCACTATTCGGTTCAAGACGACCTCTAAACCACTCAGTCCCATTTGTTTTGAATAATGGATCAACAAACCAGTCGTTATTATGACCTGCGAATTGGTAGTCTGAGCCAAAACGATGAACCTCTATATTTTCTTCAAAAGATAGTAAAGTGACAAGCGGAATATTAAGCCCTCTACAAATTTTCCAAAGAATATTGACAGTCGGATTCGTTTCCCCTCGTTCAATTTTCCCTAACGTCAATTTACTAACATTGCTGACATTCGCCAGCTCCTCTAAACTCATCCTTTTGCTTTTTCGAATTTCCCGTAAATTTCCTCCAACTTGTCCAGATAAGTCGATATTTTCCTCCTGCATTCTGCGCACCCCTCCCATTGACTTTGTATAAATAGTATATTATAGTATACGAGTCGATTAATTATAGTTTATTTTTAAATTTAAAAGTTAACTATAGTATATCAAATAATAACTAAAAGAGGTGTTTTCAGTGATGGCGAAATCAAAAAACTTTCCGATTATTTGGAGCGTTTTTTCTTTGTTTATACTATCTATGAATTTACGAGCTTCGATCACATCTATCTCGCCGGTATTGAAAAATATTCAAATGGATTTGCAGATGACAAGTGTTGTTGTAAGTTTATTAACAGCACTTCCCGTATTTTGTATGGGGATTTTTGCACCATTGGCTGGCAAGCTAAGTGAACGATGGGGTATCGAATGGACGATTGGGTTATCCGTTTTATTAATTGGTGTATCAACAGCTTTACGGCTAGTGGCAACTTTTCCTTTATTTTTATTAGTAACAGCTATTCTTAGTGGGATAGGTATTGCTATTACAGGTCCACTGATTTCAGGCTATATCAAAAAGGAATTTCCTAAATATTCTTCTACGATGATCGGTGTATATTCTGCGGGTATGGGAATTGGAGCGTCTTTAAGTGCTGGTTTAGTTGTACCTGCTATGCATGCTTTTCATCAATCCTGGAATGCAGCTTTAGCGATATGGTCGGTATTTGCTTTTATGGGTATTATTGTTTGGATTCCAATTATCAAAAAATCCAAACAATCTCAAGAGTCATTAGAGAAATCTACAGGTCAAAAAAGTCGACTACCTTGGGGAAACCGATATGTTTGGCTCCTTATGGTCATGTTCGGTTTACAATCTGGCGTTTATTATTCCCTCGCGACATGGCTCGCTCCAAAAGTACAGGATATGGGATATAGTGACGCTTACGCCGCAACAACGGTCACTATTTTTTCTGTCATGCAAATGATTTGTAGCTTTATCATCCCAATCTTAATAAATAATAGTTTCAAGAGAAAGCCTTGGATGCTACTTTGTGCTTCAAGCTCCTTTATTGGCATTTTGATGTTAATTATGGGCGGCATCTCGCCTATTTTCTGTGCGACGTTAACTGGGATCGGTGCTGGTGGTTTGTTCCCATTAGCAATGATTTTACCTTTAGATGCTACGACTACACCAAAAGAGGCAAGTGAATGGACAGCGATGATTCAATTTGGTGGCTATATCATTAGCGGCATCATTCCAATGCTTGTTGGTGTCATCAAGGATATGACGAATACATTTGACGTTGCCCTTTTCACCTTATTATTTATAATCATCGTTATCATGGGGCTGACGTTAAAGGTTAAAACAAAGACGGAATCAGCTACTATTCGCGTTCTTCCTAGTAGATGAAGTAAGGCGTCTTTTCAGACAGTAGACAATCTACTTTTGGAGATTTAAGTTGCTAAAATAGTTTGTCTCTTGCTTTATAGCAGATTTATCCAACAACATTTTTACGTAGTTCTTTTTATGCTACAATTCACTATAAATGAGGAAGGAAGATGTTTTATGAAAATATCCGTTTATGTTGCAAGTGCATTTAGCAAGGATTATCAAGGCGGGAATAAAGCAGGAGTGGTATTTAATGAGCATGAGCATACATTGACCACTACTCAAAAAATGGCGATAGCTAAAGAATTGGGCTATGCGGAAACCGCATTTATATCAGCATCTGAAATGGCTGATTATAAATTAGAGTATTTTACACCAAAAGAAGAGGTTGATTTATGTGGTCATGCCACAATTGGCGCTTTCACGATACTGATGCATTTAAATAAACTTTTCAAGGATCGCTATACGATTGAAACAAACAGCGGTGTTCTTACTATTACCATAAAAGATGACATCATTTTCATGGAACAAAACAAACCGATATTCTATGATATTATTTCTCCAAACGACTTTATCGATTGTTTTGACATTAAAGATATAGACAATAAATACCCAATACAAATTGTTTCCACTGGCTTAAAAGATATTTTAATTCCGATAACAAGCGAAACACAATTACATGCACTGCAACCTAATTTTGAAAAAATAAAAGAAATCAGCGAGTATTATCATGTTGTTGGGACGCATCTGTATACGTTTAATGACAATCGAATAATATGTAGAAATTTTGCTCCACTATACGACATCAATGAAGAAGCAGCGACTGGAACTTCTAACGGTGCATTAGCTTGCTACCTTTATGAACAGCACCACTTACAAAAGGAAGTCTATATATTTGAACAAGGTTATTCTTTACACTCTCCTTCCGAAATATTAGTGAAATTAGCAACCAATAGCAAGAATGAAATAGAAAAAGTTTATGTTGGCGGCAAAGGCTATTACTGTGAAACAAAATATTTAAATGTAGAAGATATGGTGTGAACAATTAATTTCTCAACCTCAGACTGTAGATTTTTTGAATTTTAATTTAAAAATAGAAAAATAGATAAAAAGACAAACACATTTTTATAATTGAACAATGTGTTTGTCTTCAATATCTGCTACCTTTTATGAGCTTGTGAGACATAATCGATTCGTTTCCATTGCTCAAGTGGCACATCCTCAATGAATGCCTTGCCTTTTTTCCACCCTAGAAGCCCGTCATGCATTTCAACTAAGTCGTTTTCTCTGCTTCATTATAATAATAAACCTACTTTAATCCCTTTATTTAAAATATTTTGATAGTCAATATAGTCATAGAGATCGTCATCGATGAACGAACTTAATTCTTTCAATTCATCCATTGTTAAATCTTCAATGGCTTTGTCATGATCTTCACAATAAATTACGATGGAACCTACGATGCTGTGTGCATCTCTGAACGCAACGCCTTTGCTCACTAAATAATCAGCGACCTCTGTTGCATTCAGAAAACCTCCTTTGACTGCTTTTTTCATGTTTTCACTGTTCACCTTCATCGTAGCAATCATTTTTGACATAATTTGTAGACAAGATAATACGGTGTCCAATGCATCGAAAAATGGCTCCTTATCTTCTTGCATATCTTTATTGTAAGCAAGTGGTAAGCCCTTCATTGTTGTTAAAAGTGAAGTCAGTGAACCATATACACGTCCTGTTTTGCCTCGTATCAGCTCAGCGGCATCAGGGTTTTTCTTCTGTGGCATAATACTGCTGCCAGTAGAATAGGCATCATCAATCGTAATAAATCTAAACTCTTGACTACTCCACAAAATGAGCTCTTCGCTTAATCTACTTAAATGCATCATAATGATTGAAAAATCTGACATTAACTCTAATAAATAGTCGCGATCACTTACTCCATCTAAGAAATTATCTACAGGCTTAGAGAAGCCTAGCTCATTAGTTGTCATCTCACGGTTAATCGCATGAGTAGTTCCTGCTAATGCTCCACATCCAAGCGGGCTTTCATTCATAATTTCTATCGCTTTCACAATTCTTTTTTTATCGCGGTTTAACATATGATAATAAGCCATCAAATGATGTTGAAACGTTACAACCTGCGCACGTTGAAGATGTGTGTATCCTGGCATCATAACGTTATTGTCTTTTGCTTTTTGTTCTAAGCTCTGTTGTAACGCTTCAATTGAGGCAATCACCTCAAACGCCCTGTTTTTTGCATAAAGTCTAATATCTGTTGCTACTTGGTCATTACGACTTCTCGCTGTATGAAGTTTTTTCCCTGTGTCACCGATCCGTTGAGTCAAATTCGACTCTACGAAACTATGAATATCTTCATAATTTCCTTCAATTTGTAATGTGCCATTATCAATATCCTCTAAAATGGAAAGAAGTGCATTCTCAATATCTTGTCCTTCCCTCTCAGTCAATAAATTGCATTGTACTAGCATATGGACATGGGCAATACTGCCTTTAATATCTTCTTTGTAAAGTCTTTGATCCACCTTTAATGAACTATTGAAATCTTCCATTAATTTGTTTTCTTCTTTTCTAAAGCGACCGCCCCAAAGCTTCATCATTCATTCTCCTTCAATCAATCTATTAAACGTTATGATATTTCAGAAATGCTTTCCTGTAATTCCTCAATATTTCCTCTTTTACGCATATACCAGACACCATTGTAAACAGCAAAATAGTAAAAGGCTAAGCCAAATATAGCGACAATTACGGACATATAAGGGTCAGGAATGATACCTTTCCCACCGAAATTCCCTAAGAAAGACATCAATACAAGCATTAAAATATAAATAATAATGTAGATACCACCAAAAAATTCAACTGATTGGTGTTTTTGAATAAAGAAAATTACTAAATAACAAACAATACCTATTATTAATCCAGTAATGGCTAGCTGTACCTTACTCCAATTTGTCCAATAAATAAGCAGTGTGGCAAAAACGAATGCCATTGGTGCAATGAATTGCATACCAGGTAGCCCATTATTTTTTGTCAGACCTACTCTACGGAAAACCATAACCGTTACACATGCTGAAGCATATTTAAAAATACCGATAGCTCCTACAATCGCAACGATAGCTGTCCAGCTTTTCAGTGGGAATAAAAATAATAATCCTACTAGGAAATTGAGTGCAAGTGCACGTGTTGGAACACCGAATTTTTTATTAATTGTTCCAAAATAAGATGGTAGGAATCCACTTTTCGCCATACCAAATACATGTCTTGACGTACCAGCTGTATAAGTAAGAGCTGAACCTGTTGGCGAAACCATCGCATCAGCTGTAATAATCCAAGATAGCCAAACCATATTAGCCATCATTGCTAAATTAGCAAATGGTGAATCAAATTTAATGCCACTCCAACCATTCGCTAACATTTCTGTTGGAACTGCGCCGATAAATGTAATTTGAAGTAACACATATAATACTGCCGCAACACCTAATGATGTAATGAGGGCAAGTGGAATATTTCTTCTAGGGTTGACAACTTCCCCACTCATCATGATGACGTTGCCAAACCCAGTATAAGCAAAAAATATTCCGGTTGTTAAAATGGCACTTAAACCAGCGCTATAGCCATTTGGTGCAAATCCTTGGCTTGAAAAATTCTCTGGATGAAAGCCTGTCATAAAAAATGCAATGATTGTTAGTACAGGGACTATAAACTTAATTGTTGTAATGATATTGTTCGTGACTGCGAATAATTTCACCCCAAAATAATTGAAAACAACAAAGAATATCATTAAAACCATCGCTGCAAGAATACCTGATGTTGTCAGTTGTTCTTTTCCTACATCATATAACCCTGGCCAAAACTGATTGGCATATTGAATAACACCTGATGATTCTACGGGAGCTGTAGCACAATAGCCAAACCAGATTGAATAACTAGTAACGGTAGCAAGCATTTTTCCGTGAGAATAAAGCGGATATCTTGCTAGGCCTCCTGTTTCAGGTTTTACTCTACCTAATTCAGCATAAACAAGCGCTATGAGTGTGATAACAAACGCACCAATAATCCAAGAAAGTATGGCTGCCGGGCCTGCTAATTTAGCAGCTACCCATGGTCCAAAGAGCCAACTAGATCCTATTATTCCCCCTAGAGATAATGTTGTAAGTGACCAAAACCCCATTTTCTTTTTCAAATATTGTTCTTGACTCATGAATGTTCCCCTCTCTGAAAAGAGAATATTGGTATGACCCTTTTAATTTGGACGCTTCAATAAAATGACGTTTTGACAGAAAAAATTTACATATTTTACTCTGCAGTGCAATGTAGTGTAGGTGACTAATATAGATTGTGCTCCTTTCTAGATGATGAAACATTGCACACATTTTTCATGTACCATTAATTAAAGGTTATTAAAAGGTGTTTACCTTAAAATGATTTTATTTTAATCGTTTGAATTTTTCAACACATTTTACAAAAAAAAATAACCATCTCACTTAGATGGTTATTTCAAACGATAAATTTTACTTGGTCGTCCTCTGGATATTTGTGCGTCTTTCCCTGTGTATTCGACGAGATCAACCTCACATAAACTGGCTAAAATGCGTCTAGCATTACTTTCATCCCAATAGAGATGTGCTGCTAAATCTTTAATGGTGAATTCCTGCCAATTCATTTTTTTAATAAGTGTGTATAATTTACTGTAATTTTTTAAACTAATTTTTGCTTTTTTTAATTTCTCTAATAAAATGTCATCATTAATACGGTATGAAAAGCTCACTTCATCTTCTTCACCAGCCGATTCAGTAATCGTTCCATTTTCTTGGACAATCACAATTGGTTGCTCCGATTTCTCCTTGGAGAGCTGGATGGCTCGCTGCGCATTGATTTCCGCAGAGTGAACGGTTACCCCATAGCCAATTCCGACAGTGACTGTTGTATGGGATTCATGTGATAGCTGATAGATGGTATCCTGTAAATCCTTGATTTTACGTTCAATGGCTCCTCTCGAACTAAAAATGATATAGCGGCCATTTCCTTTTTCTAATAAGGAGCCATCTAGTTGCTCACAAAATCGCAATAACGTTTCCTTTAATTTTAATTCCAAATACTGTAAGTGATAGGAGCTCTTCGCTTTTTCAGAGATTTTATCAAAATGTTCGATTTCGATAATTTGCACACCGATCTGTGTATCCTTAAAATAGAAGGCTCTAAGTTTTTCTTCCAGTATTCGTAATGTTTGGCGGATTTCCATATCTGTAGTGGAAATGTGATAAGCAGGGACACCTACCTCTTTCAACCCGCGATAAACAGCTTCAAAGCAAGTCAAAGCACCTGCTGTTTTTTGTTGATTCCATAAGTCGATATGAAAATCCATTAATTCTTTTGTACTGGTATTTACATCAAAGGTTTTCACATAGATTTCTTTAGGCGCAAAATCTAGCTGTTTGACGGCTTGCTCCAAGTGTGAAGTCGTGATTTCATCAATGCTTACCTTGTTCAAAAATTCTCCCTGATAAAAGCCCATATGCAATAGACATTTATAAATGCCCGATTCAGTATGTTGAATATAAACTAAGTTTTCACCTGATTGTAACGTATTTTTCGCAACCATATACGAAATTTGGCCAGAAAAAAACCATGCATCAACAGCGTGATGATTATCCTTTACGATATTTACGGTTTCATGAAAATCATGATAGGGAAATGCTACGAAATTCATAGTCATTTCGTATTCTTTGCCTAATTGAATGATGCGCTCTACAGATGAATTAGGGCCAATGACTCCAACTGTATACATTTTTTCCTCCTAGTAAAATTACTTTATATATACCATTCTATAGAGAATTGCCCAATATTTATAGTGTCAATTAAAAAAGTCTGTTTTGGTAAAGGACAAGGGGACAGGAGTCGCTCATATTTTATTCAAAAGCGCGCCCATTCTTTAATTCACAACGCTCTGATACAGCCTTCTGAAACCCAACCTAGCAATGGGATGTTAAAGGAAACATAAAGTGCCCTTTAAAGAAGGGCTTTTTCGAGAGAATAAATAAGGCATCGTCATCATTTGTGGTGATGGTGGCTATCAAGCCTTCGATTGTAAAGTCAGGTGTAAAATAGAATACTACTTTTTTTGTTGTATCCTTAATAATGCTTGCTAATACAGTCTCTGCATTGGTTGCCTGTAAAGAGATGATATCATAAATATTTAATACCCCTTCTTCCTCCTCCATTAATACTATTGTGTCAAATTCTTCTAAATAGTAAATAGCATGAGGGAAAACTAACGTAAAATAAAACATTAATAAACTTTCATTTTCCTCAACAGCAATCATACTAGAATGGATATAACGATTTTTTGCATACTCTTCAAGAAGTGCTAGATCCTGCTCAATTGTCAGCTGTTGGACGCTGGTCTGCTTTGGTTGAATAGGTCTTGTGGTAAGATCTAAGCTGTATTCACTTTCATGGATTCGCGTAAAGCCAAACTTCGGATAAAAATCTAGTACTGTTTCATTGGCAAAGAGATACATGAAATCACAGGCATCTTCGTACTCTTTCATGAGATGCAGCATCAACTGCTTTGCCAAGCCTTGATGACGATAATGTTCATCCGTCATCACTGTACCAATCTGAATTCCCTTTAATCGCTCATCATTTACGCGAATCGACATCTTATAAATAGAAGCATTCGCAATTACTTTTCCTGCTTGTACAAATGAGTAAGGAATATATTGGTCATTCCAATAGCCTTTGTTATACCAGCCTCGAAAGTCCAAACCAAATGTTTTCATAGCTAAATCATTAAAACTTGCCTTTAATTTTTCATTGTGACGATAATCACTAACTAATTCATATTTTGCCACGTCTATTCCCTCCTATTTTATGTTTCAATCGCTAATTTTTGTGGGAATCATCACCTCCTAAAAACAGAAAAAGACCCTATGAGAACAAGCTCATAGAGTCCTTTGTTATTTAAAATATAACTGTGGATTAGACATCATTATGCTTCTCTTTTATCGCAAAAGGGCATTACTAAATAGACCCTATAATTTTTAAAAAAATTATAGAATAACCCCTTTATTAAATTCATTGAATTTAATTTGCGATAATTAGTTTTAGCATAAAAAAGCTAATCTCCCTTCTGTTTTTAAGAATACTATTATATTACCGTTATTTGTTAGATATGTCTACACGATGGAAATAACTGAAATAAGTATAGAATGCCCCTTTAAAGCCTATTCTATAAACGAAGTTAGCAATGAAGGGAGCCTACCATTTACTATGAAATTTAAACTACCTTTCAACAAACAACAACAACAACCAGTTCAAGAGGCGCCTAAAGAAAATCTTGTGAGAGTTGCACATGCCACAGATCATTTTATTCAATCGATTAAAAATGCTACTAATAATCCGGCAGATTTAATTATTAAATCTCTTCCACCAAACGTCACCCTTATTTACATCGATAATTTGATCGATGATCAGACTTTAAATAATGATATTATTGCTAATTTACAGAGCAAGCCTCACGATACACCCGAGGCAATTGAGATGGCCCTTTCTATTGCAGAAGTCAGTCAATCCAGTCTACTAAGGGAAACCGTAGAATTGATGGTCAATGGTCATGTTGTGATTCACATAGGTGGCTTCCCGCAGACTATTTTAGCCAATATCGCTAGCAGAGAGTCTAGAGCATTGTCAGCGCCTGAGAATGAATCGCAGGTAATTGGTACACAGGTTGGATTTAATGAGAGTCTATCTACCAATATTTCCTTGATTCGTCGCTACATAGTGAGTCCTAATCTTTGTAATGAAAAATTAAAAATTGGTACACGGACAAGTACCTCTGTTTCTCTTTTATATATGCGTGGCATTGCCAATGATCAAATGGTTCAAACAATGCGTCAACGAATCAAAGATCTTTATATCGATGAGCTTATCGATAGTGCCGTATTAGCTGAAATGATTGATGATAATTCACTATCTGTCTTTCCACAAATGCTATTGACAGAAAGACCTGACAGATTTTGTGATGGCATTTTAGATGGGAAAATTGGGGTTCTCGTAGATGGTAGTTCAATGGCTATCGTTTCCCCTCAAGGATTTACTGAGTTTTTTCAAAGTCAAGAAGATCAAAATTTAAGATGGCAAATTGCTACTTTTCTTCGTTTATTACGACTGGCTGCCTTCTTTTTATCTGTTTATTTAACACCATTTTATGTGGCAGCTCTTACCTTTCATTATGAAGTGATTCCACAAGCCTTTCTCGTACCATTAAGTGAATCAAGGGCTTTAGTTCCTTTCCCGCCCATATTTGAGGCTTTGCTGCTGGAATTTATTATTGAACTACTGAGAGAAGCAGGAGCCAGATTACCAACTAAAATTGGACAAACAATCGGTATCGTTGGTGGTATCGTTATTGGAACAGCAGCTGTACAGGCAGGGATTACCAGTAATATATTGCTGATTATCATTGCGTTAAGTGCCCTAGCCTCTTTTACGTCGCCAAGTTATATGATGGGCAATGTGATTCGTCTTATTCGCTTCCCTATTATTATACTTGCAGGATTTTGGGGTTTTTATGGTATCATGTTGGCTTTTTGTTTTATTCTGATTCATTTGTTACGTCAGTCAAGCTTGGGTGCTCCGTATATGTCTCCCTTCTATCCACCGAGGTTGAAGGAAATGCGGGATAGTATTATTAGAATGCCTGTCCCATTAACATCAAAAAGACCTGCTTTGACAAGACCAAAGGATGAACATAAATTTGTGCCAGAGCCAGTGAAACCTGATAAAAGTTGAACTGAAGGTGAAATAAATGGCAAAACCTATACAACTTAGCCCTAAAGATATGATTAATGCTTATTTGCTTTTTTTTGTGGTACACGGTGCTCAAATTGGGGTTGGTATACAGGGATTTCAACGCATTATCTATCAGGATGCTAGACAGGATGCTTGGATTTCTGTTCTACTGGCTGGGATTGCCACACATCTTGTTACGTTTTGTATGATTAAAACGTTAGAAATTTACGGCTCTGATGATCTTTACGGAATTCAAATTGAAATTTTTGGCAAATGGATTGGCAATTTTTTAAACGCAATTTATGTCATCTATTGCTCCGTGGCGTTCTTTTCTGTTTTACGAAATTATATTGAAGTTATACAAGCATGGATTTTTCCTAGCATCGAGACCTGGTTCCTGTCCGCAACTTTATTAATTATTATTATTTATGCCTTTACGGGAGGGCTTCGTGTCATTGTAGGCGTGTCTTTTTTTAGTATCATTCTCTCCTTATGGATTTTCCCAATGCTAGTATTTCCGATGGAATACGCTACAGTAGATAGTCTTCTCCCTATTTTAGAAAATGATATTCGCTCCATTTTAAAAGGGGCACAATCAATGACCTTTACGATTATCGGCTTTGAAATTCTAAACGTGATTTACCCCTTTGTAAAAGACAAGAAAAAAATCAGAAAACCTGTCCATTTAGGACTATTAGTTACAACCATCATCTATTTAGCCGTGATGCTGGTGTCCATTGCTTATTATAGTGAGGGCAAGCTATTGAAAACGATATGGGCAACCTTGACATTATTTAGTTTTATTAGCTTCCCCTTTATGGAACGCTTTGAATTTGTAGCGGTTTGTTTTTGGATGCTAATCATTTTACCGAATCTATGTCTATACTTATGGGCTGCGTACCGCGGAGCAATTCGTTTATTCCCGATAAGTGAAAAGACATTTGTTTGGCTCTTTTCATTCATCGTTTTAATTGGAACATTATTGGTTCAAACACGGACACAGATTAATACAATTAACACGGTGTTTGGACAGATTGCATTTTACGTAATCTTTGTCTACCCTATTTTACTTTGGCCAATAGCACGACTAAAGAAGAACTTCGCATCAAAGAAGGTGAAAAAGAATGAATAAACTTAGAGTAAGATGGATGATTCTTCTATCCTTTGTTTTTTTATATGGATGTGCACAAACCAATATTTTGGATAAAGTTGGATTAACTACTTTAGTCGGCTATGATGTAGGAACAGAGGATAAAATAAAGACAACAGCTGTTATTCGTGAAGTAAACCCCGAATTTCAAAGCAATGTGGAAGTTCTGTCTACAGAAAACGATACGAGTAAAGGAAATCGGATGGAAGCCAATCGTAAGCTTTCGAAAAAAATCATGGTTGGTCAAATGAGAGTCATCCTATTTGGAGAGGAATTGGCAAAAAAAGACCTTCGCTATTATATTGATACAAACCTAGAAAATGCTAGTGTCAGCAATGGAATCATTATGGCTATTGTGGAAGGTGAAACAGAAACATTACTGAAATACGAATATCAAAATATTGAGGATATTGGGCAGCATATTTTTAGGTTGATTGAACAAAATGTCAAGCAGGAATATATGATTTCCTCTACACTTCATCAAATTGCCCATGATTATTATTCATCTGGAAAAGAATTTGCCATGCCTATTATTAAAAGAGATGACGAGCTGGTGGAATTAAGTGGGATAGCACTTTTTAAAGGCAGCAAAATGGTCAGTACCCTTCCAGCAAAAGATAGCTTTTACGTAAAGATTGTCAGAGATACCTTTAAAGTAGGTTTATATGAAACCGTTCTGGAAAACGAAGATGTACCTTCCGAAATTCTTCAAAAGCCTGCCAATAAAATAACGGTAGCTTTTGATGCAATCCAGTCGAAACGAGAAATGATGTTAGTTGATGCGGATACGCCTACATTTGACCTGAACATCAAAATCAAATCGAGAGTATTAGAGGTGTACCCTGATATCAATCAAGGGGACCCAAAAAGTGTGGCGGCACTGGAAAAAGCAATCGAGAAAAAATTGTCAAAGGAAATACGTAGAGTGATTGCTCATAGTCAGGAAGTTGAGTCTGATATCTTTGGCTTTGGTGAGAAATATCGAAGCGAAGTAAGACATTCTAAGCTAACAAAGGATAAATGGCAAAAAATATATAAAGACATGAAGGTAAATGTCCATGTTGATTTTACAATTTTAAGAGATGGTGTTTTTGAATAACTAGTGAAATGGTTGCCCTGTCATAACCGATAAAAAGTTTTGGAAAAAATGTTCATAATGAATATCAAAGGCAATACGATGCTTTTTTTCGCCATTATTATTTTCATAAGGTCTTGTCTCGGCAATACTTTGCCCCCTTGCAGGTCCTTCTAACTTGTCGACAACGGTTACAGGATAGGACTCATAAATAAACATGTCAGGATAAATAACTGCCATTAGTGTTAACGCATCATGCACGGGACTTCCTAGAAGTGAGGGGTCCCGTTCTTTATAAAAACGTGTATAGTATTCCATTAAGGGCTTTAGAATTTTTGTTTTGCCAAAGGAGTCAATATAGTCCACCATCCCAGGTGTGACAATGGCCTTTTGTGTCGCATTTAAAGGGATGATTGTCACATTCGTTGCATAGGTAAGCACAATATTAACGGCAAAGGGATCACCATGGAAATTCGCTTCAGCCACTGTCGTTACATTACCTGGCACCCAAAATGCTCCACCCATAATATAAAATTCCTTGATATTTTTCATAAGCTCTTTATAAAGGATAAACATCGTGGCTAGTGAAGTTAATCGCCCAATATTGACAATAATTAGCTCATCATGCTTATACCTTTCAATAATGTTGACGATTTCAAAAAAGTTCTCAATTTTTAATTCGTGATTATCATTTGGAATGATGGGTCCAAGTCCTCGTTTACCATGAATTTCTGGGTAATAGGTCGGCTGCTCTCCTGTTAAGGGTACTTCTGCTCCTAAAATCACAGGAATTCCTTGAGGGAAGTCGAACAATTTCATGACATAATAAATATTGGATACCGCATCCTCTCGCGATACATTGCCATAATCTGCAACGAGTCCCACAATTTCTATTTCTTGATTAAGCCGTGCATAGATCAATGCCACCGTATCATCAATGCCAATATCCCCGAATAACAGCACTTTTTTTACCAAACCATGTCCTCCCTTTTACTACCATTACTGTTATCTTTATAGTAATCAAAGATGACACGAATTATGAATTTTTGTGGAAAAATGAGTGAGTAATTCTAGTCCAACGAAAGAAACCCATATGCCGAAGCACATGGGTTTGATGATTTAGTGATTTGATTGGAGGAACTGATAGACTGCCATCATTTCCTGCTTATTCAATTCGCGTATACGATTAAAAATAGGAATATTGGCAACGGCTTCAAGATGGGAGCCCTCTGTAACAACATCGCTTACAGTACCAGTTAGCCATGTTTCCACATCAATGCCATCAACGATTTGCTGGCGTCCCTCCTCATTAATGCCACTTGCGCCACAGCTTACACAGGGCACGGTTAATTTATGGACTCCATCATGCAGTCCATCTTCAGAGAGCACCTTTTTCCCTTTACAGAATGGACAGGAATGACTGGCTTTGACTTTATTGATTTGGGTTACGATTTTCTTGTAGCCAAATGCTTCATATACATATGTTAGTTTTTTATATTTACCATTCGTAAAATATTGATCGATGATGGTTTCTCTTGTCTCCTGTATATTGGCAAAATCACAGATGGTCACTTGATTTTTATGGCTGATGCGCTCTAGATTATCTTTGATTTTGGCCCAAAAAGGAAAAGCGTTTTGTAGTACGATTTCATAGCCGACAAAGCTTGCTAGCTCTAATTCCAGCATTTTTAGGGATACCTGTGTTTCCCTTGGCAATAAGGAAACATCCTGTAGCAGTGACATGTCTCCGCCCACGATGGCTTTGATTTTTTCTAATTGTGGTAAGTTGCCTACAATGTTGATGACTTCATCAAGCGGCTGGCGAATTAAGTCACGAATATCTGTGTCCCCAAATCGTAATTTCTTTTGGTGGTTGAGCACAGTCCCATGACAAATTGGGCATGGTACCATTTCTCTTGTTTCCTTCATTTGCTCTTTAATAATGGATTTTGAAATCACGATATAACGACCAATGATAAAATTAAAGCCCTCCCACTTTTTCGAGGATTTTGTTGCCTTATCATAAAAGGACTTGTCCCAATAACCATATAAAAATGTATGCTTTTCTTCCTCAGTCATATCATGATAGCTTTTACTAATGTCCTGACCCAGCTCTATTTTAATCTGCTCAAAGAGAAATTCTAATTTAGAATGTTGATAGTATTTTAAAACCTCCATTATATCGGGATGTAGTAGGCCGTCCCAAAATGGCACGTTTTTGTCTTGTACCACAAGATCAAAATCGAATTTTTCAATTTCCAATCGACCAGAGCAGCTAGGGCAATGATTTTCTTGGCTATAAAAATCGAAGCTTCTCGTATCCTTATTTGTTGGATGAGCAGCCACAATATGATTGATTAGACCACCTATTTCATACAGGAAGCTATATTGGCTATATAAATGTCTTTCCAAATCAATGGCAACAACTGGGGCAATTTTGTTCGATTCATATTCACCGTAAATCAGACGAGCCATGGAAGATAAGCTTTTTAAGATGCCACCCTTATATATATTTTCCGCATTTTTGAAATAGCTAATATGGTTGTCTTCTAAGTATTGAATGCCCTGCCTTAATGCGAGTGTAGATGTGATTTGTAATGGAGTTGAACCCATTGAATGATTATCCTGATTAAAATAATCTTCATGGCTAACTACATTTAGATGTGTTACAGGCTCCTGCTGTCTTTTACCGAAGTCAACAACAAAATCAGAGCTTTCCAGCATATAGGCATTATGCTCAATCATGATGATGGAGATAGATTCATCCTCTAGGATGTCCCTGACACTATCGATGAATTGGTTTAAAATGTTCTGAGATAGCCCTTTAGAAGGCTCATCAAAAATAAATAATGTATGGGGATTACGAGCGTTGGCAAATAACTCTGAGACTAGATGCACACATTGGAATTCACCAGTCGATAGAGATTGCGTTTTTCTCTCAAGCGTTAAGTAGCCTAGTCCAAGCTTAATCAATAAGCTTAAGCGTTTATGTGCGATATCCTCATTAGGTAGTTCATCGATTATATCTTCAATCGAGCGTTGGAAAATATCATCAATGTCCTCACTATATTTTGTTAGTTTCTTTTTAATATCAAGGAATGTAGCGACAGTGGAACGACTCGTAATGGATTGGTTACGATCTTGCCCAACCATCACGAGTTTGTCCTTGGGATAGCGTTTGATAAAATCTTTAGCAATACACTCATTAACAAGCGTTGATTTCCCACAACCAGACTCTCCTGTAAAGGTAACAAGTCGATTTTGTGGAATGTCTATTGCATCCATTTGGATATTACGGCAATATAAATCTCCGAATTGATAATAGGATGTTGGTGCTGCTGGATTTCGTTCCCAATAAATAGGCTTTGGTCGTGGAGATTCTTCAACGATTTTTCCTCCGTATTTTCCACTACCTGGTCCAAAGAATAGATGCTCGTCTGCCGTGTCTAACACAGTATCAGAATGATCAATCAACCAAATTTGGTTTTTAGCGCCTAGCTGTTGTATTTGCTCTAAAATTTTTAGTAAGGTGTTATGGTCCAGACCCACAGAAATTTCATCAACAATAATCACGGTGTTTTCGCTTGTTGCCATGAATTCTGCTAAGTACAGCCTTGTTAATTCTCCACCTGATAAAGTCCCCATAATACGATTTAAGGTTAAGTAGCCAATATTCATTTGCATAATATTATGCAGAATATGCTGTTTTTCTTCACTGATATTTAATTCTTTTGATAAGGAATAGATGGCCTCTATACTTAAATGATGAATATCAGAAATACTATAGAGTTCATTCCATAAAGGGATTTTATACTGCTCCACATCTGGACTATAGCGCTTACCCAAACATTTTTTACATTCTACATTTTTTGTCGTGCCTCGCCCCTTACATGCAGGACACCAGCCTAACGCATTGTTAAAGGAAAACATCTCTGGCGATAGCTGAAACTCATCTGCCAGTCGATTACGAATTTCTTTAAAAACACCTGTATGTGTACCAATTGTGGAACGTGGATTGCTAGAGATTGAGGATTTTCCTAGAAAAAGTACAAGGGGCATGTCCTCCATTTTGATGGCACTGAAGTTCGTTTCCATAATGTTTGGAAACAAATATTGATATTCAGCCTTTGGCAATAAAGAAACAAGACGTTTTTTGGATTCTTCTCCAATCGTTTGACAAAATGTCGTCTTCCCTGAGCCAGACAAACCTGCTATGGCTAAAGATTGATCGTCGGATAAAACGACATCTAGACGGTTAATATTATTGGCAATTAGTTCATTAATTTTCATTTAGTTATCCTTCCATTTAAGAAAATTAAAAGATGAGACTGAACATGAAAGAACACAATTCTTGCTACGGAATTGCGCTCTTCTTGCTGTTATTTAATTTATACTACGCTAATACTTTTTCAAGCTGTGCACTCATATTTGTCCAAGCATATTTTGCTCCCTCGATTGCACCTTGACGTGCCTTTGTTTCTTCGCTGAAGCCACCTTGATCAAGATGAAGCTGAGTCATACCATCTGCTACCTGTGTTAATGTCCATGTAACTGTTGTTGTTTCGCCAGCACTTGTCCAAGTATAAGATAATTTGTGAGGCTCTTCCACTTCAAGTACCTCACAGTCTACAATACCGTCCCACCATTCATTTGGTTCAGCACGGAATTGGAATTTATGTCCTACGATTGGTTGGAAGTCATTGTTCCAGATCCATTTTGCTAGTGTATCTGAGTCTGTTAAAGCATGCCATACTTGTTCGATGGAACTTGTAAATTTAAAATCTAATGATACATCTGGTTTCATTTTTTTTCCTCCAATAATAGATGTAATTTCGCGATTCTTTCTTTCCAAAAACCTTCATAAAACGATACCCAATCTTGTATTTCTTTCAATGGAGCTGCATTCAATCGATATCTCGTCTCTCTACCTTCCTTGCGTGCAAGAACAAGGCCTGCATCTTTTAGAATGCCTAAATGTTTCGAGACAGCAGTACGCCCCATATCAAATTGAGCGGTTAATTCGTGAAGCGGTAACTCATCTACCTCTGCCAATAAACGGATCAACTTTCGTCTTGTTGGGTCAGCAATGGCTACATAAACGTCACGCTCTTGATGATTGTTATTCAAAACCACCACCCTTTCTAATAGGACACTGATTGGTGTCTTAATTATATGACACCAAATAGTGTCCAGTCAAATAATATTTTGGTCAAAGTGGTAGGAGTTCTATACCTACAAGGAAAACTAGCTAAAATACAAAAAAGTACAGAGGAGGAGCCTATGTACTTTCGGGTAATTATTCATTTGTTAACTTCAGTTGTTATGGAGACATGTAACAATATGCCTCAAAAGAAAAACCCTTATTGTCATGAATTGCGCATCCCAATAAAGGTTTTCTGATGTGGATTTATGCTAGCTCTAAGGGTAAAAAGGCGTAGTCTCCATCTCTTATAACGGAACCTTTACGCACCGCAATTGACTGCTTGAATAGAGGGCCATCAATGACGGTCGTATGGAATTCGCCGCCTTCTCCGCATGGGTCAATGCTACGGGCTTCAAGCTCCTTAACATATTCAGGGGTAAGCACTCGCCCTAAATCGTCCTCCGTCATGCCCAAGGATAGGTTGACCGTGACAATCATTGTAATAAATCCTAAGTGAATAAATTCATCGACAGCCTCACGATGGTTCATCTCCCACAATGGCATGCCTAGCTTTAAACCTACCTTTTTAGTGACTTTATCGTGCCAGCAGCCATGTGCAGGCATATCTAAGTCTCCTGTTACTAATACTTCAGCTCCCTGTTGCTTTGCATTTACTAATAAACCTACAAATACTTCTTCATAATCCGCCCAGCTTGCTGCAGCAGTATAGACTGGCAGCCCAATAGAGTCAGCTTGTGCCTGGATAAGCGCAGGTGGCATCCCGTGGGACCTTGAACGTTTCCCTTCTTCCTCTAGCATCACTATGAGCCCCATTGCTTGGCCCACCTGTGATGCTTTATATAAAGCTAAAACACTATCCTTGCCACCACTAAATGAAGCAATAAATGTGCGATTTTGTGCATTCTGTTTCCAGCCTGTTGTGTTGGTCATTTCCTTGTCTCCTTTTACTGTTCATCAAGATATATGCTTCTAGCATCCTCGTCAAAAAACTCTATAATCGTTGGATAATTATTAAGGTTAATATTGGCCTCTTTCAATATCTTTTGCATAAAGATGGTATCGACAAAAATTTTATTGATAATCATCCTACATATTGATGGTAAGTCATGGAAATACGCTATTAACTGAATAAGGTCATCAAAGTGAAAAGTCAAAATATAAGTGACATAATTCTGTAATAGCATACTAAAGCAATGCTCACGATAAGGATTCGATTGATGATCGAATAAAAAGCTATGAAGCAATTGATAGAATGCCTTATTATTTTGATTAAACATATGTAAAAAATCATCTACATTATTAATTAGATGTAGGTACTCTATGCCATCTTCAAAAGGCATAACGAGTCTTTTTGATTTTCCTTCGATGCTTCTCAAAAGTTCGATTGTCAGCTTCTTGCAAGCATTTATCTCATGTGGTGTTAACAATGCTCTGTCATGCTTATGCTGACAAATATAATCATGATAATGAGAAAAATATTGCTCCATATTGATATTCGTTTTAGCATGAATTAATGTTCCTTCTTTGAACGAAAAAGCATAAAGCGTTTCCTCGTTCACTGGATGGCTATACAGATAGAAAAAGAATAAAAAGTCCTTTAACTGTTGTTTCTGCTCTTTGCTGAGTATCGTAACATGCTCTAATTGAGCAAGTTGAAAGAAGCAATAGTTTTTCATAAAATCATTCATTTTGTTATACGGGTTCCGTGGAATTATTCTAGTCGTTGCATTTATTGTGTAGAGCAAATAATAGCAAACTTGCTCATCATAAACATCTAGCTGCTTGAAACAAGATGTAAGCATAGGCTGCCAGTCTGGCTTTTGAACATAATGTGGATTTTGTGGTTGAAATGCCTCTGCCCATTCCAAAAATGTCCCCTGTTCGTGATCAATAAAAAAGAGCTCTGCGCTAGTATCTTCTAATAAAACATATTCGAAGTCCTTCATTTGAAGAGCTGGTAATCCCCGATTAAACTTGATATTTAGGTAGTGATCAAATACTTCTTGTAATACTGTCATTCATATCCCCATTTCTTTAGGATTTTTCAGAACGTCCCTTCATTTTATCACAATCATGATGAGAACTTGGCGATAGATGCTAAGGTGGAACACCATTATGAGTGATTAAGACAGCTCGTTGGATCAATGCCTATTTGGAGGTTATCTGGAGGAGCCATGGAGAAACAAGAGTGAGAATTTTGACTATCTAAATGGAAATAAAGTCTTTTTAGCAGAACATCAAAAGCCCGAACTAAATTATAAAACAACCTAGTGTGCTTCATAATTGTTCGGGCGTTCTGTTCATGCTTTGTTAATTAATAAGCTTGTGCAAACCAAACTGTATGTTTTGCTTCATTTCCACAGCCAATACATGTGGTTTTCGTTGTTGGTGGATTGAAAGGAATATTGCGAGATGTGTATTTCGTTTCTTCCTTTACTTTTTCCTCACATGCATCCTCGCCACACCAGCCAGCAAGCACCCAGCCTGGGATTGTGCCATTGTCTTTTGCTGTGTCAATGTGCTGCTGTAATTGTGGAAGTGTGTCAATTGTTGTGTGAGCATTTGCTTCACGGAATTGACGAGCTTTTTCTAATAAGCGCGTTTGCATGGTTGTTAATTCTTCTTCAATAGCTGTAATGATTGTAGCTAAATCAACAGTTCGTTTTTCTTCTTCATCACGCGCTTTCAGTAAAGCTTGCTTGTTTTCTAGGTCACGTGGCCCTAATTCAACACGCACAGGCACGCCTTTTAGCTCCCATTCATTGAACTTATAGCCTGGCGATTGGTCTGAATCATCCAAACGTACTCGAATACCCTTCGCTTTTAAGGCTGCAAAAATCTCATCTAAATGCTCCATGATTTGAGGGTTCTTTTTCCATGGTCCTACTGGAATTAAAACGACTTGCGTTGGTGCGATGCGTGGAGGTAAAACAAGTCCCTGCTCATCACCATGCACCATAATAACTGAACCAATTAAGCGTGTAGATGTACCCCAAGATGTTGTGTGTACGTATTCGTGCTGGTTCGCTTTATTTAAATACTTGATATTAAAGGCTTCAGCAAATTTTGTTCCTAAATAATGGGATGTTCCTGCTTGCACAGCCTTGCCATTTTTCATCATTGCCTCAATAGAGTACGTATCGACAGCCCCTGCGAAACGTTCAGAAGGTGTTTTTTGTCCATCATAGACAGGAATTGCTAGCACCTGTTCTACTACTTCTTTATAAATGTCTAGCATTTGCATTGTTTCCTGCCGAGCATCTGCTTCATCCACGTGCGCTGTATGCCCTTCTTGCCATAAAAATTCTGATGTCCGGATAAAAGGCAGTGTTTTCTTTTCCCAACGGAAGACATTAGCCCATTGGTTGATTAGCACTGGTAGGTCACGGTAGCTTTTAATCCAATTAGAGTAAAGATGACCAATCATCGTCTCAGATGTTGGACGAAGGGCTAGCCGTTCTTCTAATTGTTCCCCTGCTGCCTCGGTTACCCAAGGAAGCTCAGGTGAGAAACCTTCGATATGATCCTTTTCCTTTTGAAAGAAGGATTCAGGGATAAGCATTGGGAAATAGGCATTACGATGTCCTGTCTCTTTAAAGCGACGATCCATTTCCTCCTGAATATGCTCCCAAATTTCATAGCCATCTGGCTTAAAGGCGATACAGCCTCGAACAGGTGTATAATCCATTAAATCGGCTTTTTGGATGGTCTCGATATACCATTTCGAAAAATCTTCTAGTTGTTTTGACATGTGTTCTCCTCCAATTTTGTTAAATGAATACTTGTTCAACCCGTATAAAGATTTAGCTGAAGCAAGAAAAAAAGCACAAAGCTGTCCTCTGAATAAGGACGTCTTTGTGCTGGAATGACGTGGTACCACCTTGATTTAGCTTTACGTAGATTATAAAGCCCTCTCACGTTTGGTAACGAAAACGACTCGGTTATGTTTGCATAACATCTCCGTGGTAGGTGTTCAGTCAAGAAGCGGTGATATAGCTCTCAGCAGGTGCTATATTTTCTGTTTCACAATTCTTACTTACTTGGCCACATCATCAAATGGTTTATCATGTTAACAGTTTTACTTTATCCCACTTTAGCAAAATCATTCAGGAATAGCAATTAATAACTGGATTTATTTGTGACAGTATTAACAATAAGATTCGTAAAATCTTCTACAGATAAAGGCTTACTAAAATAATAGCCCTGCACATACTCACATCCATGCTCACGCAGAACATTTAATTCAGCTTCCTCCTCTACACCTTCAGCTACTACTTGGAGATTTAAGGCATGTGCTAATGAAATCATGGCTGAAATCATAGCGATTCCAGACTTCTCAGGTACGATATCACGGACAAAGGCACGATCAATTTTAAGTACATCCACTGGGAATTTTTTTAAATAATTTAACGATGAATAGCCTGTCCCAAAATCATCTAATGAAATAGTTATACCTAGTTCTCGTAATTGCTTGATAGTATCAATTAAATCTTCCGTATAATCAAGCATACTCATCTCGGTAATTTCAATTTCTAATAAATTAGGGTCAATGCCTGTTTCTGCAATGACACTACGCACCATATCTACAAAGCCACCTGTACTAATATGAATTGGTGAAATATTTACAGCTACCCGCAATGATAAATCATGTGATTCATTCCACTGACGAGCTTGAGCACAGGCTTTACGTAAAACCCATACACCAATATCATTAATCAATCCACAATCCTCTGCAAATGGAATAAAACGATCTGGCGGAATATGACCTAATTCAGGATCATACCAGCGTAGCAATGCCTCCATACCAATAACAGAATCCGTTTTTAAGTCGATCTTAGGCTGATAATGTAATTCTAGACGATCTTGCTTTAATGCTTGATGTAATTTCGTTTCCAGCAAAAGCCATTTATCATTGGCCTCGTCCATATTATCACGATATAGTCGATATTGATTACCTCGTGTAGATTTTGCAGCATACATAGCAATATCCGCATTTTTCAATAATTCTTCCACAGAGTTTGCATGATCTGGGAATACACTGATGCCGATACTAATACTCGCATAAAATTCATAGGTATCGACAATAAAGCTTTCATTGAAGACGCCAATAATTTCCTTAGCCATTTCATCAATGCGATTGACATCATTTAGAATCATGACAAATTCATCGCTATTGTGGCGATAAAAAGAATTCGAAGTATGATCAATATTGCGCAGACGATTGGACATTTCCACTAAAAACATATCACCAATAATATGACCAAGTCCGTCGTTAATGTGTTTGAAACGATTCACATCAATGAAAAATAACGCAAACTTCTCTCCTGTACGTCGAGATTGATGAAATTCATTTTCTAAACGCTGTTCTAATTTGCGACGATTTGGTAGCCCTGTTAGTTCATCGTGATAGGCAATATGAGTAATTTTTTTAATGTCCTTTTGCGCTGTAATATCTACGCGAATGGCAATATATTGATAAGGCTTTCCTCGTTCATCTAGGAACGGAAAAATCGTTGTTTTCACCCAATATAAACTGCCATCCTTTGCACGATTGCACACCTCGCCATTCCACATATCGCCATTACCGATTGTTTTCCACATCTCTCTAAAGAAAGATTTGGGATGAAAGCCTGAATTTAGTAAACGGTGATCTTGACCAACTAATTCTTCACGCGTATACTTCGAAATTTTACAAAAATGATCATTAACAAAAGTAATTTTTCCGGTACGATCTGTAATCGCTACAATGATGGAACTATTCATGGCGGAAAAGATATCTTGTAATTCTTTTAGACTGTAGTTCATTTGATTAACACTACTAGGCGTGATATTCATCATTTTCATTCTCCATTCATTAAAATATGAAGGGTTTGGTACTTTTGCTTTATCTTACAGCGAGGTATAAAGTTGTGGTATATCGCCCTTTTTTCTGTAATTATATTATAGTCTTAGAAAAGCAGTTAATTCAACCCAAATCTCAAAAACATTCAAAGCTGCATTTGATAGTTTTTAATAAAATAGACAAAAATTAGTGGATATAACCTCCTTGTAATTGTCTAAATATATTGTTATTCAATACTTTTGAACTATATTAAATAGTTTATTTAGGCTATTTATCTTTTTAATACAAAATATAAAAGTTTTATATAATATGTTTGAGTGTCTTGTAAAATTTTTGTTAAAGTAAAATGCCTTACTGTCCCACATAGGAAGTAAGGCATTTTATATGTTAAGAGACCTCATATTCTATTGAACCCCCTATTGATTTCGCCTGCATGTTGTAGGCATCTAATTGCTCTTGGGATAAACTTGAAATGTAATAGTGAAAATTAATAGGCTCTAGCCCATGCTCCTCACATACTTGACGATAAAATTCATAACCTTCTCGATAATCTGTCATCCTCATAACTTCCTTTCACATTCCCTATTTTACGTCTGATTTTTTGTTATATAACAGAAATATTATTTGTTTAAAAATATATAACAGACTACTGTACTTGTCAATGAATTATCTGAAATTTCTTGCTGAAATCACGAAAGCCCAGACCATTTTATTTAGTATGGCTGGGCTTTTCATAAAATATTCACGGCGGCTTCCGTCATAATCACTCCTTTTAAATTCCTAATTGTTTTGCTTGCATATTGTAAGCCGAAAGTTGTTGCTGTGATAATTGTAATACATAGTAACGGAAAGAAATTGGCTCCAATCCATAGCGCTCACACATTTCACAATAAAATTCATAACCATCACGATACTTTGACATTTAAATTTCCTCCTCTAACTAAATCTGTTTTATAACAGTTGTTATTATTTTTATTTAATATATAACAGATTATGTAGCACGTCAAGAGATTATAACAGAAAAATTGAATAACAATAAAAGGAATTTAGCTCGTCTCCTGTGCCAAATTCCTTTCATATATGTTATTCTCTAACGATTTCTTGTAATTGCTTGATATGACGCTGCTCGTGCATATAGACCATTTCAATCCATTGGTCGAGTGGTAATTCTCCTAAGGCTGGGTGCTTCACAGCGCGCTTAGTTAATGCTTCAGGTTCCTCGATTGTTTGCAAAAAGGCGAGGAGGTTCTTTCTTGTTGTAGCTAGTAAATCCAGCATCGCTTGAACAGTGAAAGGCTCTTCTGCTGGCTCTACAATAGGCGGTGCTTGGAACTTTCTTGTTCGATCTAAGATGAGCTGAACATTTTTTCGAGCGGGTGTTGACTGTTCCTCTGCCTTTAATCCCCATGTAATGGCTTTCTTTGTTGCTTCCTCTACTAATACGAGATGATGACAGATTTGTGCCACACTCCAGCTTTGTGCATCTGGTTTCTTATTAAAGGTTGTATCGTCCAATAAGTGAATTTCCTGAAGCAATTGTGTTCTTGTGGTATCGAGATGTTCTTTGACGTTTGACATCCTTGGCTCCCCTTTCATTAGGTCTTCTACTATATATTCGATATGGAGAGGGGAAAATCATCTTTCACGAACAATATTAAATGGATTATTCTCTAAAACATGCTGTAGCTGCTCATCTTCAATATGTGTATAAATTTGCGTGGTTGCGACGCTAGAATGCCCTAAAATGTGCTGCAAACTACGGATATCTGCCCCTGCTTTATACATCATCGTTGCGGATGTATGGCGTAGCTTGTGTGGTGTAAGTCGTTCTTTTTGAAGACCTGACTGCTGATTAATGCGTTTAACGATTTTGGCAACGGTTTGACGTGTAAAGCGTGTTCCCTTCTGAGACACAAATAGGGGCTCCTCGCCTTCGCCTTTATAGGGTGTCTTCCCACTGTTTTCATAGTCAGCAAGTGCCTGCATACAGCTATCATTTAAATAGACGGTGCGCTCTTTGTTGCCCTTCCCAATTACGGTTAAATAACGTCCTTGAATGGATGTCTTATTAAGCTGACATAGCTCGGTGACACGTATTCCTAAATTTAAGAAAAACATCATCATGCAATAATTTCTCGGGGATGCCTGATTGCTTTTAATCCCATCTATAAATTGTGTAGCTTCTTGTAGGTTCATATAAATGGGTCGTTTTCTGCCTATCTTTGGTGTCTCTAATTCATCTGCAGGATTTTCCTCGATAAGTCGACGTTTGCCTTTTAAGTATTTAAAAAAGGATTTTAATGTGGCCACTTTTCGTGCTCGTGCAGCAGCTGAATTGCCTCGCTGTACTTCGCAATATTCCATGAATAAATAAAGATCCTCTAATGTCATTTCGCGTATTTCTTCTATTGTAATAGTGCCAATATCAATGGCGGATAAATTCTCTATATCCAAATCCTCCTGGACAGCTTTGTGGAAGCGGAAAAATAAGGTCAGGTCATATTCATATTCTTTTCTTGTGCGCTGAGACTTTCCTTTGATGGTTGTTAAATAGACAAGAAAATCCTTCATGAATTTTGGTTGTTTTGTTTTTTGCATGCTCATCACCTCTATTTGCTCTATTTTACCATGAAAAAACGTTCCCAAATATAAATTTGGGAACTTTATTGAAAAAAAATGCCCTTTTTCGCACGTCAGAACAAATGTTCTGTTCGAAGGTAATAAAAAAAACCCTTTTTAAAAAGAGGATTTTTGTTACAACTATTTTGTGACAGTTATAGGATTTTAGGCATAAAGTTCTCGGTAAATGAATATTAAAATCTAGTAGACTTTATTTGCTGTGTGAGACGCTTCGAAAAAACAATAGATGGGTAACTGTCCATGTCGATTCGTCTCACAACGCACATGGGATTATTTTACAAAAACTGAATAATTCCCATCCTCTTGTTTTGTTAGTGACCAGTTTGTCGATAACATTTGCTGAAGTCTTGTGACTGTTTCCTCATCACACGTTAAATGCTGGATACCTGTTTCTAATAGTTGGTAATCCTTCCCTTCTTCTAATTGAAAGCGTAGCTGCAATAAACGTTGGATGCCTGGTAATGTTACATACTTGATTCGATAATGGCCATGGTATGCATTTAAGAACTGTTGTTCCCCTTCCTGATATAGAGCCATTGTCTCGCTAAATTCATAGTTTGGCACTTGTTCTTGCCAAGCTGATACATCCCCCGAACGCAAAGCTCGTAAAATTTCCTCGTCTGATAAATTTAATTTGGATAGTTTATCTAATTCATACGCTTGCATTAAATTAATGATGGTCATGGTTGTTAGCTCCTTTTATGTATTTATTCACAGTGTAACATGTTTTCACTACTACTTGAATTCGGAGGCGTTCCATATGATGAATTTATATGATTCTAGTCTGTTTTTCGATGAAATGTTTGATGGCAATAAGCCAAAGCCTCATTATCGATCTTTTCATCATAAGCTAACCTTTTTTTCGCGGGAGCAACTTGAAGAAAAATACCGACAAGCGCAGGCGAGCTTTCTCAGACAAGGAATTACTTTTACGGTATATGGTGCACAAGATGGAACAGAACGTACCATGCCTTTTGATTGTGTCCCAATTATTATTCCTCAAACCAAATGGGCCATGATTGAAGCAGGTGTCAAGCAGCGCGTGGAGGCACTCAACAAATTTTTACAGGATGTTTATGGACAGCAAAAGATCTTTCAGGACGGTCTTATTCCGAGGCAGCTTGTTGAAAATAATCCTTATTTCAAACCAACCATGAGAGGATTTCAAGTACCAATTGCGAATCATATATTTTTAGCAGGGATTGATTTAATTCGGGATGAAAAAGGTGATTATCATGTACTCGAAGATAATTTACGCAACCCTTCCGGCATTTCCTATGTCTTTGAAAATCGGGATGTGATGAAGGAAGTATACCCTGAATTTTTCTCCAAGCATACGATTCGACCTCTTGATAAACAAATGGCTTATATGAAAAAAGCACTTCTTGCCCATCGTCCACCTTCCATGCAAGCAGAAAGAGAGCCTAAAGCTGTACTTCTAACAGCAGGCATGTACAATTCTGCTTATTACGATCATGTTTTTTTAGCCCAGCATTTAAACATCCAGCTCGTCGAGGGCCGTGATTTAGTTGTACAGGATTTGAAGGTCTATATGAAAACCATTTATGGCCTACAGCAAATCGATATTATTTATCGGCGGATTGATGATGACTTTCTAGATCCTACTGTCTTTCGTGAGGATTCTTTATTAGGTGTTCCACATTTAATGGCTGCTTATCAAGCAGGCCATGTATCCATCTTGAATGCCGTTGGGAATGGAGTGGCAGATGATAAAGCAATGTATGCCTATGTGCCTGAGATGATTCGCTATTATTTACAGGAAGAACCTATTCTACCGAATGTGAAAACCTATCATCTAGGAGATGACAGTCAGCGTGAATGGGTGCTAGAGCATATACACGAGCTCGTTATTAAAAACGTAGGAGCCTCTGGTGGCTATGACATGTTAATTGGTCCACATGCGAGTAAGGAAGAGATTGCTTTATTTAAGCAAAAAATTGTTGAACAGCCCTATCAATACATTGCACAACCAACGATTAAATTGTCCAGAGCACCTGCCTTCCAGAATGGGCGATTTTATCCTTGCCATGTTGATTTACGTGTCTATGTCATGAAAGGTGAGGATTGCTATGTGTTGCCTGGTGGTTTATCCAGAGTGGCACTACAAGAAGGGTCTCTTGTGGTGAATTCCTCTCAAGGGGGCGGTGCAAAGGATACGTGGATTTTAAAGGAGGAATTGCAGCATGCTAAGTCGAGTAGCCGACGCGTTGTACTGGATGGCACGTTATAGTGAACGTACACAAACAAATGCACATATATTACAGGTACAACTGTTGAATATGTTGGAGCAATCTGGGCAAGAACATGATTATATTGATCATTGGGAGGCTGTTTTAAATATCTGTGCCTCTAAGGAGGAGTATTTAGCAAATTACACAACGATTCGTGTTAACCCTTTGATTGATTATCTTCTGTTTTCTGAGAAAAATGGCAATGCCCTTCATGCCACATTGCGTGCTATTCGGGAAAATGCACGAGTTACACGTGATAGTATGCCAACGGAACTTTGGGAAATTCAAAATTCCTTTTATTTAACAAAGCAACAGTCCATACTAAAAAGAGAACGACCGATTCCACTCATTGCCCTTCAAGATTTTTTACAGGATGTACGAAAGACTTTATGGATGGAGACAGGGTTAATTGAGGGCTCGATGGATCGCGATCTTCCTTTCTATTTTATGCAGGTCGGCAAATGGCTTGAACGAGCAGAAAAAACCATTCGGATGATCGTGATAATCGTAGAACAACAGAAGCGAACAGGTACGTCACTGTTAGAGGATGATGGTACCTTTTTATTGGATCTTTCCGCAGCAAGAGAATCTTTCATGCGGAAGCATCGCCAGACCAATTTACTAACGGTCATTCGGTATTTAGTCCAAGATGCGCATTTCCCATGTTCTGTGATGTTCTGTGTAAAGAAAATAGAAGAAGCCATAACGGCTATTGAACATGATTCTTTATCCCCACGATTTTTAACGCTTCAGTCGGATATTAGTAGCCTGGTTCTTGCAATCGATCATATCGATTTTTGGCAAATGACTATTGAGGAAACCCTAAAAATGATGGAGGAAAGATTGTCTCAATGTATGGCTTTTAGTGATGCCTTTTCGACAATCTATCATTTATATGAACCCAGCGTACAACCTTGAAAGGAATTCAGCACAGCTCCCTTTCAACAGGCAAGTCAGTAAGCAGAAGGAAGCGGACACGATGAAATTTGAAATTCAGCATACAAATATTTTTCAATATGAGTCTGAAGTCGATCAAAGCTTGAATACTATTCGTTTAAAGCCGCGTAGCGATGAGCGTCAGCGATTATTATCTTATCGAATTGCCATTACGCCATCCTCCCTAACCCGTGAGCATACGGATATTTGGGGCAATACTGTTGGTTCCTTTTATATACCAGAGCAACATCAAATACTAGAAATTCATACATCTTCAATTGTAAGTATTCAGCGTGCACCATTTATTCATCGTATTCAATATTCGCCCGAAATGCAGACCATCTTTCACTCACAGCTATTCTATGAGCATTATTTACCGTATTTAAAAGCAACACATTTTACATTTATGACAGAGCAGCAATTAGAGGAAGTTTATCATGCGATCGGTCATGCTGAAAATCCTGTGCTCTTTTCGCTTAATTTAATGCAGTATTTATATTCTAGCTTTGAGTATGACCCGACAGTGACCGATGTAACTACAATAGCAAGTGAGGCATTTGCATTAAAACGGGGTGTTTGTCAGGATTTCACCCATGTCATGCTTGCTGTTTTACGGGCGAAAGAAATACCAGCTCGCTATGTCAGTGGCTATCTATATGTCGATGAAAACTCAGCCCTCATCGGAGATATCGCTACACATGCCTGGGTAGAAGTCATGATTCCAGGTATTGGCTGGATCGGTCTTGATCCCACAAATAATGTGGAAGTATTAGAAAACCATATTATTTTATGTATTGGACGCGATTATAGTGACATTAGCCCTGTGGAAGGGGTATATACAGGAGGTAAGCATGATTTAACAGTCAAAGTAAATGTCAAAGCATTGAATCATTTATAAAAGGCGTGCAGTAATGGTGATAAATCGCGATTACTGCACGCTTTTATTCTAGGCGCTGCTGTCTTTCTGTTAGCACCCATTTCCGTACATAGCCCATTTCTTGTTGAATGTGCTCCAGCGTTTTTTCCTGTTGAAACGCCCGTTGCATCACAGTATAACGCAAGTCAGTGGCTCTTACATTCTTCCCTATATCTTGTGACATCGTTTGAAAAATGCGTTCAACTGTTTTCGTAGTAATCGGCTTCGCTAAACTTGCCTCGCTTACCCAAACCCATTCCCCTACCTCTTGCTCATGTAAATTGGTATACTGTGCGAGCATGTCCATGAGGATCGGTGAACACTTTATTTCTCGACGTCCATTTCGGTTGGCTATAAAAAGAGTCGCTTTTTCTTCATTAAAGTGTGTCCATTTCATGCGAACGAGCTCGGCAGGCTTACAACCTGTTTCCATCAACACTTGAACGATACAGCCATTGCGTCTTGCCAGCCATGCATGCTCCTTTGTCTTAGCATATTGAAAATAGGTGGGCCATACGTTTGCAATTTGCATGATCTGCTTATTTGTCAGTGCTTGCAGTGCTTCTTTTTGTCTTTTTTTCGGCTGTAAAAGATGCTGATAATCAAAAGGCTCCACCCATTCTCGTAAAAAAATAAAGTCTACAAAGCCTCGTAATGTCGCTATTTTATGGTTAAAAGTATTGATATTACTGTAGGTTTCCTTTAAATACTCGCAGTAGAGCTGTAATAAACTTTTCAATTGATGATCTACATACAAGTAGTTTTGCTTATGGGCGAAAGTTAAAAATTGCTGCCCGTCCATATTGTATTGTTTTTTTGTAGCAGCACTTTTTTTCAAAGATTGTAGCAATAAATAGTAGCTATTCCATGCGTCCCTGAGTGTAATCAAATTGTCCCTCCTTGTCTACTTTGCGTAAGTTATTTATATTTTACTATATTTTGGGTGCGTAGGGTTCAACTGCATTTTAACATATTGTAATGTCGGATAATCTGTATTTCTATAACAGGAACCCGCTTCTACCATTCAAATGCCCTTTACGTAATGAAGAAACATATGTTCTTAAAGTAGTTTCTCATAATTTTTGCTTTCTTACAATAGTAAATTCCGCTCCCCTGTTGTAGTACAATAAATGCTTACTATTCCCTACATTCTTGTATAACAATGCAATTTTATGTGAAAATTCGTATCATTTCGTGTTTATGGTTAATTGTGTTATATAATAAAGATAGACACTAACATGTAGGAGGCTTTCCGATATGCAAGTAAAAACGACTCGACTGGAAGCAGAAGATGCGAAAATTATTTATCAAGAAACAGCTGGACTAGCGATTATTACGATTCATCGACCACAAGCAAAAAATGCATTAACCGCAAACATGTGGGATCAATTAGCCAAAATTGCCCTACAAGTATTAGATAATCCGAAAAATAAAGTACTAATTTTACGAGGCTCTGGCCAAAACTTTACAGCGGGCTCCGATATTAAAGAGTTCAATGCCATTTCTCTTGAACAAGCTGAAGAAGCCTTTGTACATATGGAAAAAACCATTTCTACCATTGAGCGCCTCCCGATTCCAACGATTGGCGTCATCAATGGGCCTGCGATGGGCGCTGGCTTGGAATTAGCCTTAGCCTGCGATATCCGCATTGGCTCTGAAAAGGCCAAGCTCGGCATTCCTGTCGGTAAATTAGGAATCACCTTAAATAACAAATTTGCACAGCGTTTAGTTCAGCTTGTTGGCCCTGCCACAACCAAGGATTTAGTCTTTACAGGACGAATGTTTAAAGCAGAGGAAGCCTTCAAGCTTGGAATGCTTAACTACCTAGTAGCTGAAAAAGATTTAAATAAATACATGATTCGAATGGGTAAGCTGGTTGCAGGAATGTCGCCTGAATCCTTACTTGCCGTGAAGCAATCTGTTCAAGAATGTCTCGATAGTGCGCCGACCTTATGGCAAGGCTCTTCACCATTTGTAGGCAGTGATTTCGCAGAGGGTTGTCGTGCCTTTGTGGAAAAACGCCAGCCACAGTTCACTCGCCAGCCTAAATAAAAAACAGGTACTCTTAACGCCAACGTGCGAGCGGAGTACCTGTTTTTTACGCTTTTTTCTTTTGCAAAGCCGTTTTTACATGTACATGAATAGCATCTAATTCATAGCCAAAATGTAGATAAAAATCTTGTTGCACAGCTTGTTGTAATTCCACTAAACGCGCTGCTAATGGATAATCGATCGGCAGCTTTACTTGAATAGTGAGGATAGCTTGAACCTGATCCCCTAGCACAAATTGTGCTTGCTCGACCTTTTGTACAATTGCCTGTTGGCTACAGCAGTATGTCAGTAGCTGTACATAAACATGCTTGCTGATTTCTATATATTCCCGCTGAAAATCAGGACGTACAATCGTCGTTTCCCCGATTTTTTCTCGTTTCGAAGAAAAAATCTCCATGCCCTTTTGCACCAATCGTTTAAAGAAATTCTGCTCCACTTGTCTATATGGAATCGGCATAACATGCTTGCCCTGTGTTTGACGGATAAAGCGTGCTTTTTGAATTTCTTTCAATGAACGGACATCTTCTACATTATAATAGTGTTCAATCGGACCCAGCTCTAGCTGCTTGGCAATACTATTCGTCATTTTAGTTGATGTACCTATCAGTAAAATAGATTGTACCTGATGATGAGCTAGCGCCTTTTGGACAGCCTCACGATGAGCTGGATCTGTAAAAATGGCACGTCGTACAGCAGTAATTGTATTCTTTTCGAATTTAGCAGAAAGACCTGCCACTCTGACGCCATTCACAATGAGTAATCCATCATCAACAATGGCCTCCACCCCTAATTTATGGGCAAAGGCCAGCGCACTTGTACTTTTGCCTGTGCCGCTTGGTCCACTTAATGAATAAACCTTCAATGCCCTCTTCCCCCTTACAAAATCGTTTTCGCATCTGGTGGTAATGTACGTACATGCTTCAAATAGGCTGACATACGAGCATCATCCTCGTGAGGGTACGAGAACTGGAAGTGATGGGCAACCTCCTTTGCGATGCTTCGAAAGAGTGTACATGCCGCAAACAGGGCATTCCACATGTTAGCATAATCAGCGTCCGCATAGGTTTTTACGTACAATGCCCAATAATTAGCTGGCACATAGTTTTTTAAATACTTTCCCATTTTGCCTGTAGATATCTGAAAATGATGATGCTGACCAATCCACCAATTAAGCATTTGATGTAAGGACTGCCTTGTCGTTTCCTCAAACATTTGCTTGGCATATGGGAGTTCGTCTCGCCAAATGCCCTTGGCTATATTTTGTAAGCACCACCAAAAATCATTGGTACAGCTGGCAAATTGCCCCACAGTCGGTGGACTAATATGATAGCCACAATCTGAAGATGGAGAGATAGATGGCAAAAGCTGATCCTTATCGAGTAAAGGGACTGTCAGCTTGTCTTGTCCATATTCATCCAGCATAGCTTGTGTCGATAATAAGCGAAGGTCAATGCGATGCCCATCCTTTAATAACATTAAATATGTATAGCTATAAGAAAAGTCTTTGTCCAAGCCAAGCCCCTTATCCAATCGATCAGGCTCCTGCACCATCAGCTGCTCACCAAATACTTGAATCCATTTATCATCTTGTAAGAAAGAGGCTGTATCTGTTACGACATACACAACATCAAAATCCTGAAACATATCCCTTGGTACATTCGGATTTGCTCTTGAGCCATTTAGGTAAACAGCACGAATTCTAGTGTCCTGTTGTGCAGTGGCTAGGATTAAATCATACATTTCTTGCTCTGTTCTCATAAGACTCACCCCACCTGAAAAGCTTTATACTCAGTATAATACACTTTCCTCTTTGAAGGAATTTATAGTAGCTTCTCCCAATGGCAGAAAATCTTTTTTCGCTAGTCTATGCACACATCCTCTCCATTATATAAATATTTTCTTTTTTCAGAATATCTGTCCCTTTCTGCGCTTCAGTATGATAAAATGTGAACTACTATTCTGTTATACAACTACAAGGAGTGTACTAGTCTTGAAAATCGTACCATCTAAAAAAATGTCTTTATTTACACCAGCAATTTTCGGAGATTTGAAAAATTTTGCTCGAGAGCAGCAAGCAAAGGGCATGACCTTAATTGACTTAAGCTTAGGCAGCCCTGATCTTCCTCCGCATGCCAAAATACGTGAGCATCTTTCCTATCGTGCAGGTTTAGCCGAGTCTTATGGCTATACACTGACTGGCACACAGCGTTTTTATGACGCGGTGAGTCGCTACTATAAGCGTCGTAGTAATGTTGATCTAGATCCCGCGACAGAAATTATTCAAACAATTGGTTCGCAAGAAGGCTTAGTGCATTTACCAATTGCCTTTTGTGATCCAGGAGACATCGTCTTATCCACAAACCCAGCTTATGTAGCGTATGACGCAGGGATTCACTTAGCTGGCGCAACACCTTATTACATGCCTCAAACAGCCGACAACGATTATTTACCTGATTTAGACGCTGTACCAGAAGAAATTGCACAGAAAGCAAAGTTATTGATTTTAAACTTACCAGGAAATCCTGTACCAGCGATGCCGTCATTAGCATACTTTGAAAAAGTCATCGCCTTTGCTAAAAAGTATAATATCATCGTCCTCCATGATGCTGCCTATTCAGAGTTCTATTTTACGGGAGATGGCCCTATTAGCTTCCTAGCTGCACCAGGAGCAAAAGAGGTCGGTATGGAGATTAACTCCCTCTCTAAAAGCTTTAGCCTTGCTGGAACACGTATTGCCTATATCGCAGGAAATGCAGAAATGATCGCTGTTATTAAGCAATTAAAATCAAATTTAGATTTTGGTATTTTCGAGCCTATCCAGGATGCGGCTGTCGTAGCACTGGATAACGCAGAGGAAATTACGGAAAGCTTACGTGCTACTTTCTCAGAGCGCCATAAAACGCTGATGAATGGCTTACAAGCTTTAGGCTGGGAAGCCGCACCCTCTGATGGTGGAATGTTCGTATGGGCTAAATATCCCTATGCTATCGATTGCACAGAATTAGCCTTTCAATTGATTGAACAAGTAGGCGTTGTCACAGTTCCAGGAACCGTATTTGGTACAGCTGGACAAGGCTATTTACGTTTAGCATTAGTTCAACCAAAGGAACTTCTGCAAGAAGCCGTGGATCGCTTAGCAAAAGTACAATTATTAGCAAAGCAATAATTAGTCAATGTAAAAACCCTTCTAACATTTTGTTGGAAGGGTTTTTCTATGATGGTTAAATCCATACATCATTTTCAGCGGTAAGCTCTGATTGCTCCTCACCTGTATTCACGACACCCATTGGCTCTACAAGCAGAATTTTACACTCCGAAGCTGCAAAGGGTTTATGTTCCACATTGCGTGGGACAACAAACATCTCTCCTGCACGCAAGCTTACCTGGCCATCTCGGAATTCGATGATTAATTGCCCCTCAAGGACGATAAATACCTCATCCGTATCCTCATGCTTATGCCAAACAAAATCCCCCTGAACTTTGACGAGTTTGAATTGATAATCATTCATTTCAGCAATAACCTTTGGAGACCAATGCTCTTGAAATTTAGCCAGTTTCTCTTGAAAATTAATCGGTATGTATGCCATTTCCTTTTCCCCCTTGCTTTGACTCTACTACTAGAATAGCATAATGCCGTTTTCTACAGCAAAAACCAGCTACTGCGTTGCTAGCAGTAGCTGGTCGTTTATTAGATATCATATTTTTGATGAACGTCATCTTCGTAGCGATTATAGCGCTGCTTAAAGAGCTTGAATAAATGCGTGACAAGTACCTTAAAGATTGCATAGCCCGGAATCCCTAAAATAACGCCTGGGACACCAAATAACGAGCCTGCCGTTAATAGTACAAAGATAATCGTAATCGGGTGAATACTGAGTGATTTCCCCATAATTTGCGGTGAAATGAACTTTCCTTCGATTAACTGAACGATTGTCCATACAATTGCCAGCTTAATCAGCATCAATGGGGATGTAACAAGAGCGATAATGACTGCTGGTGTGATCGCAATAACGGGTCCTAAATAGGGCACCACACTTGTAATCATGGCAAGGAAGCCGAGCAATAAAGCATACTTCATGCCAATAATTAAGAAGCCAATCGTTACCATTGCCCCAATACACATGGATACTAAAATCTGTCCCTGTATGTACGAACTAATTTGCTTGTCCATGTCATGGAAAATGTCAGTTACCTCTTTACGCATACGTGGTGGGCACACTTTCAGCATAAATTTCGGTAATTTTTCGCCCTCTTTTAGTAAATAAAACAGGATGAATGGCACCGTTACAAGTGATAGCACAATACCTGTTAACGTTGAAAGGAAGCCGGTAATACCAGATGCCACACCCTGTGCTACATTGGTCGCCATATCCTTCACTGTTTTTACCATATCCGTTGTGAAGTTATTCAAAACTTCATCAAAATTAAAACTAATTTTATCTAAGTACTCATTAAAACGTGAATGATTTAGGAATTCTACAATGTTTTGTGTAAATGCCATGAAGTACTCTGGGAATTCCTGTGCTAAATTCGTGAACTGATCGCGTAAAAACGGATAGACTAGCACCACAAGTAACGTAATGACACCAATGACCGCAATATAGAGGATTAAAATACCCCATATTCTTGGAATGCGCCATCGTACTAGAATCGCCAGCAATGGGCGTAATAAATAGTAACCAATGACGGCTAGTACCCCTGGTAAAATGACTACTTCAAATAAAACTTGTAGCGGGGTAAAGATAAAGGAAACTTGATTAAACATAAAAATAACACATGCCACCAGTAATAAAATTACCAGTGTAAATAATAGGTTTCTACCACCTAAAAAACGAATAAACTTGGTTGCTAACAGGCTTGAACGCTCTTTTGGTCTCTCTTTTTCCATATATCCACCCCAATCCAAATGCTCTACCTTTATATTACAGGATAATGCTGGTTTTTGCGAAACATCACTCTAGTGAAATACCTAAAAAATCACTTAAAAAGGCTTTGTTTTGCTCCACATCGATGACAATTGAATCGCCCGCATGGCTAAAGTTTTGGAATTGATAGCTACCCTCGATAGGGATGGTTGCTTTCTCAATGTTTACCTTGCCCTTTGATAGCAATTTAAGTACTTGCTGCATTTCCTCAGTAGATGAATAATCTGTTGTGATATAGCCCTGTGCCGCACCAACAAATTTTGGTAAATGCAACATATTCGTAGGCGTTAATAACTCTGTTTTTAATGCCTCAATCACTTTTTGCTGACGTGCAACACGCCCAAAATCTCCTTCTGCATCATGACGGAAACGCGCATAACCTAGTAACTCCTGTCCATTTAAACGATGAACACCTTGCTTTAACTCTACCCCAATATTTTCAGACATGTCCTTTTCAACATCCATTTCCACACCATTTGGCGCTAAAATATCCACTAAGGATTCAAAGTTTTTAAAATCAATTAGTGCATAGTGATGAATCGGTAGGCCAAACATATTTGTCAATGTATCCTTTAATAGCTGAACACCGTCTAGGTAGTAAGCTGTATTAAGCTTATAGGATTGATAGCCTGGAATATCCGCGTAAATATCGCGCATAAAGGATACGAGTTTAATGTCGTTGTTTGCTTTATTCCAGGATAATACCATCATTGTATCAGTCCGTGATTTTTCCTCTCCACGTGTATCGACCCCTAAAATCAAATAGTTTTCGATATCCCCTTTGATGCTATCACCCGTAAAATCCTCCTGTGCAACTTTGGTGTCGTTGGCTAATTCAAGTCCGCTGCGATATTGCATGACCGAATAGCCCACAATCACAATAATACACAATAGTAATAGTGTAAAAAATGCTCTCCCTTTACGTAATCGACGCTTTTTAGGACGTTGGGAGCGTCTCGTATAATCTTGCTCTTCCATAACAACTAACTCCTCTATTTTGATATAGTTAATGTAACGATTGATTAGCTAGAAAGTTTCATTATAAAAAGGATCTATTCCATGTTTTTCTATCTAAACGTTATTTTACACCCATTTGCACAGTTTGGCGTAAAACAATGCTATAATATTTTCACAAAAGAAAGGATGATTCAAATGATAGAAAAAGCGACATTTGCTGGCGGCTGTTTTTGGTGTATGGTCAAGCCATTTGTCGAGTGGGACGGTATACATAAAGTCACTTCAGGCTATATGGGTGGCCACTTAGAAAACCCAACCTATGAAGATGTCAAAAAAGGAACGTCAGGTCATTTAGAAGTAGTCGAAATCGAATTCGACCCTGCTATTTTTAGTTATGAGCAGCTCCTTGATATTTATTGGATGCAAATTGACCCGACGGATGCGTATGGACAGTTCCATGACCGTGGTGAATCCTATACTACAGCAATCTTTACCTATACAGATGAGCAAAAGCAAATCGCAGAGGCATCGAAAGAAAAGCTTGCCAATAGCGGACGCTTTGATAAACCTATTGTAACCAAAATTCGCGATGCTGAACGCTTTTATCCAGCAGAGGATTATCACCAGGATTATTATAAAAAAGAGACAGCACACTATCAGCAAGACCGTGCCGTTTCTGGGCGTGATACGTTCATTGCGAAGCATTGGGAAAAATAATATAAAAGAGGTGTCTCCAGCTTGTGGGACACCTCTCTTTTATACAATAGCAACAAATTTATTAAACAGAGGCTTCCAAAAACGATTGTAGTGCGTCAAAGAAGCGTTGACCATACTTCTCATATTTTACTTCGCCTATACCACTCACCTGTCGTAAATCCTCCAGTACAGTTGGTCTCTTATCACATAATTCACGTAACGTTTTATCAGAAAATACAACAAATGGTGGGACCTTTTCTTCGTCGGCAATCTCTTTGCGTAATACCCGTAAGTGTTCAAATAATGGATCATTATCCACCAGCTTCTTCACTGTGACAGCTTCCTTACGCATGACCTGTCGATTGCCAAGCAGCACTTCCTTGCCTTCAGCAGATACATAAATTGTAGGGAATGTACCGTGCTTCACGGCCAGCAAGCCCTCTGCAATTAAAAATTCGATAAAGTTGGAGACATCCTTTGAGGTATATTGTCCTTTTAAAATGCCATAGGTCGATAAACGGGCAAAGCCAAATTCAGCGATCTTTTGATTTTTAGAGCCAATTAGCACCTGTGCCACCATGGTCTTCCCGAATTTTTGTCCCATACGCACAACACAGGCCAGCACCTTTTGCGCATCCTCTGTCACATCTGTCACTGCTCGCCCGTCAATACAGTTACTACAACGCCCACATGGCTCCTCCTCAACTTCTCCAAAATACGCTAAAATCGCATTCTGTAGGCAGCCCTCAGTATGGCAATAATCGACCATTGTTTGTAGTTTAGCTAGCTCCTGTGTAATACGAGCCTCATCCTGTGACTGTTCGATAAGAAAACGCTGTGTTTGAACGTCCCCTGAAGCATACAATAAAATACAAGCACTTGGCAGACCATCTCGGCCAGCACGGCCCGCTTCCTGGTAATAGCTCTCCATATTACGAGGCATTTGATAATGCAACACAAAGCGCACATTACTTTTATCAATACCCATACCAAAAGCATTCGTTGCCACCATGATACGTGCCTCATCTTTTAAAAACCGCTCCTGCTCAGCCATTCGTAAGTTCTCTGATAGACCTGCATGATATTTCGCAACGTCTTCACCAGAGCGACTCAGCACATCATAAATGGCATCCACAGCTTTTCGAGTAGCTGCATAAATGATGCCCACTTCCTGTTTATTTTGTTGTACATAATTTTTTACATAACGTTCTTTATTTTCACCAATTAACACCGAAAGTGCCAAATTCTCACGTGAAAAGCCTGTCATGACCGTTGCCTGCTCATCAATCGCTAACAATTGACGAATATCATCACAAACCGTTGGCGTTGCAGTAGCTGTCAGCGCTAAAACAGTGGGTTTTTGGGGCCATAGCGTAAAAAGCTTGTGGATCGAACGATAGCTTGGTCTAAAATCATGCCCCCATTGCGATATACAATGAGCCTCGTCAATCGCAAGTAATGGGACAGATAAATACGACAATGCTTGAAGAAACGTAGTACTTTCCAGTCGTTCAGGTGCAATATAGAGGAGCTTTAAATAACCCGCACTAGCAAGCTGCATGGTTTCATCCACTTCCTGTGCCGTCAGCGTACTATTAATATAGGCTGCTGGAATATTTGCTGTACGTAAAGCCTCCACCTGATCTTGCATCAGTGAAATCAGTGGCGAAATCACGATGGTTAACCCCTCAAGCATTAGCGCTGGAATTTGATAGCAAATGGATTTCCCTCCACCTGTTGGCATGACACAAAGACTTGACTGCCCTCGTAATGTTTGTTCAATAATCTGGGCTTGTCCTTGCCGAAAGGTATCATAGCCAAAATGATGCTGTAGCATTTGTCTAGCTTGCTCCATGCAAAATTCACTCCTTGTTTGTGAGACCAAGTAGCTTGTACTCGCCCTGTTCATTTTTTTCTAACTCATACAACATGTTGGAGTAGGCAAGTGCCTCCTGTCCAGCAGCATTCGTCAGGATATATTCCGTTTTAGCCTGTACGATAAGACGCTGTCCCTCTACACGAATTGCCTGAATATCCGTGTTTGAGAAATGAATTTTGGCTTGCTTGGAAGCATAATAGGCAACCATACTAGCCAAGGTTTCCTGTATAGCCTCTGTCCCGACAATCGGTTTCAAAACACTTGCATCCTGGGTTGTCACAGCCCCCTTTAAATACTTGTGAAACGTATCTAAAAATAGCATAATTTCATCGGTATTATACGCAAATATATTTTCTCCATATTGTTCGATTGCTTGCTGTACAGCTTCTTTATCCCCTTGTTCAATATAGGGGTATAAGTTTTTCGATTGGGAAAGTCGTACACTGGCTGTCATGCCCTCCTCAATCCATTCATCGATGGATGCTTGGAATTCCTTTATAGGCAATATGTATGGCTGCGACGCTCCTTGCTGTTGTCGATTAAAATATAATCCGACAATGGCTCCGTTTTCAGCCTCCATGACAGGGCTTCCTAAAGGTATCGATTGTTCCGCTTTTATATAATAAGCCGCTACTTTATCTTGGTATTTTTGAATCGTATAGGGTAAGCCATTCACATAAACAGCTAGCTGATTTAGCTCACCTTCATATAAATTAGGCACTTGCACATCCGCTTGATAGGTTACTCGTAGCAGGGCCATATTATAGGCTGTTGACATGACATGAATAGTCGCTGCTACCAGCTTGTCCTGACCAAATTGAACGAGGGCAGTTGGTTTGGAAGCCACTAGTGCGCCATTCGTTAAAATATACAGTTGATCATCCTGCTGCCTGATAATAATGCCTGCTCCAACACCATACTCTCCAATTACTTTGACCTCTGGGACAATTTTTTCCTGTTGCTTCGTCACAGCTCCCTCTGTTTCCACCTCTGCCTTTTTATTTTGAAACCATCCTGTCCCTATTTGACTGTCACAGCCTGCTACCAGAAAAGCTGCCGCTCCTAAAATGAGCACTTTTTTATACATACCTTCACCAAAACTTTCTATTCTACATTCTCTCTTCTCTATCATAATCAAGGACTAGTAATGTTTCAAGTTTACATAATATTATTATTGGAAAATTAATATTAGAAAAATGCAGCAACTTCCCTAAAGTCATTTCTTTCTACCCATTAATATTGATGGAAGACAAAATTTGCTGTGAGGATGGAAGGATATTATACCCTCAAAATAATTTTCACATAAAAAGACATGTGCAACCTGACACATGTCTCTTACAATCATTTTTTTCTTAATAGTCCTGTCGTTACTAGAATGCCGAGCATTAATAATACAAAGATCAGATACGTCCATGTATGGTTGCCCGTTAGGTCATAGCACACGCCTATTAGAATGGGGATAATGGCACTTACCATAAAGCCACCTGCCAGCACCATAGATGACCAACTAGTGGCCTCCTGATCATTTTTGGCTTCATCAAGAGGCAACAGTAGTCCTATTGGAAATAGCCCGCTTAGCACAATACCAATTAATAAAACAGCCAGCCATAGGTAAATACCCGCTGTCAGCCAGAGTAGCATAAATCCAATCACGCCGACAAAGCTAAACACTAGTAGCCAGGCCATTCGACTTGGCCATTTTTCCATGAGAATTGGTACCGCCATATTCCCTATCATTTGTACAATAGACATAATTGTTAGCATAGCACTGGATGCCTCTAATGACAGGCCTTTGTCCTGCAATAGCGGCGTAAGCCATGACATGATTGAGAAAAAGAGTGATGTTTGTAAACCAAAGTACAGTAAAATTACCCAGGCACGTCTAGATGTCCACGGATTACGGACTTCTTCTGACGTAGTTACTTGTTGGAGCTGCTCGTTGTGTTCGGATGGAATTGCCGCTAGCCAGATAACGAGAGCAACTATAGCAAGGATTGACCACATACCAAGGGCGATTGTCCAGCTATTACTAAAACTCTGATAAAAAGTCACGGTTAAGGCTGCACTTAAAGTAGCCCCTACGCCTATACCGAATGAATAGATACCGACTATTGTCGTAAAGCGTTCTGGAAACTTTTTCTTAATATAAGCATTTAGGATAGGACCAATCATTGCAATCGCTAAGCCTGCCGCAAAGCTTGTCACGATGAGCAAGAGATAGCTTGCTTGGAAAAAGCGTAGCCCATTCGCGACGACAAGGATGGCCACTAAAAGGGTGATAGCTGATTTCGTGCCCATTTTTCGCTGAAGCGGGACAGCCAAAGGTGCGAATAATCCCATACAAAAAACGGGGATAGCTGTGAGAAAGCTCATGCTTGTATTCGAGACTTGTAAGGATGTCATGAGGACATTAAAAAGCGGTCCTATTCCCGTGACAGCTGGCCTCATATTAAGAGCGACAAAAAATATACTAATGACCACGAAGGTGAGTGATAATGTCCAATGTTTTTTAGCCAATTGTTTGATCCCCTCTGTTATTACGCAGCCTTCATTTATGAAAAGCTTGCATGGATTCCTCTATCCTTTTATCATGTTTTACGATGGTTGGTCAATGATTGGACAGTTTACCTTTACATGGATAATGCTTCTTACATATTTTCAGGTGATTCGATACCTAATAAGGCTAATGACTCTTTTAAAACAATAGCAACACTCTGACATAATGCAAGACGGGATGCTTGCTGTTCATCTTCTACTAATATTTTGTACTGTGCATAATATTTATTAAATAAACGTGCCAGTTGTAAGGCATATTTCGCTATTTGGGACGGATCAGCCTGCTCAAAAGCCATAGCTACCGTTTTAGGAAACTGTTCTAGTAATAAAATAATCGGCCAAGCCTGCTCTCCTAAAGATTTGAATAGCATATCTTGAGTCGGAGCTTTCTTTTTATCTAAAATAGAGCAAATACGTGCATATGTATACTGTACATATGGCCCTGTTTCGCCTTCAAAATTCATCATTTGCTCGATTGAAAATTCAATATCGTTGAGACGATGGGATTTTAAATCATTAAAAATTACCGCTCCAACCCCCACTTGCTTTGCGACTTGCTCTTTGTTAGGTAGAGAAGGGTTTTTCTGCTCCATATTACGCTGTGCCGTCGTTATAGCTTCTGCTAGTACATCAGCTAATAACACCACTTTACCTTTACGAGTCGACATTTTTTTGCCATCCTTCAGCATCATGCCAAATGACACATGTTGCAGATTCTTTGCCCAAGGATAGCCCATTTTTTCGATGACCTGAAAAAGTTGTTTAAAGTGGAGGGACTGCTCATTGCCAACAACGTAGAACATCTTTTGGGGCTGGTAGTGCTGTTGGCGATACAGGGCTGCTGCTAAATCACGCGTCGCATAAAGCGTGGCTCCATCCGTTTTCGTTATTAAACATGGAGGCATCTCCTCCATCTCCACAACATACGCACCTTCTGATTCCACAAGGAGCCCTTTTTCTTTTAATTCTGTTACAACGGACGGCATTTTGTCATTGTAAAAGGCTTCACCTATAAAGGCATCAAAATGAATTCCTAATAGCTCATATATTGTTTGAAATTCTATGAATGACACATCTCGGAACCATTGCCATAATGCCTGCGCCTCTTCATTACCGTCCTCCAATGCTTTAAAGGCGGCACGAGCCTGTTCATTGAGCGTTGGGTCTTGCTCGGCCTCTTCATGAAACTTCACATAAATCTTTAATAACTCCTCTATCGGGGAAGCCGAAATAGCTTGTTTATCACCCCAAAGCTGATAAGCAACAATAAGCTTGCCAAATTGTGTACCCCAGTCCCCTAAATGATTGATACGAATGGCTTGATAGCCATTTTTTTCTGCAATATTTGCTAAGGCATTACCGATGACCGTTGAACGTAAATGTCCCATCGAGAAAGGCTTGGCGATATTAGGAGAGGAAAAATCCAAGACGACCGTTCCCATCTTTGTTGGCGTAGTACCATATTGTTGCTTGTCGCGCAGAATCTTGCGTAACACCTGTTGCGTCACCTTTTGTTGATCAAGAAAAATATTGACATAGCCACCAACAGCTTGCACACGCTCGATACTGTCATGATTTAATTGACTTGCTATCTGTGCTGCGATACTTTGCGGTGATTTTTTCAACACTTTTGCTAGAGTAAAGCATGGAAAGGCTACGTCCCCTAGCTCCAAGCTTTTGGGTTTTTCTAATAATGACAATATGTCCTCTCCTATTATTTGCTGCTTTAATGCGACTGCTATACTGTCGGCGATTTGTTGATTCATTTTGCTCCTCCTCCTGTTCAAATAAAAAAGCCCTCGCCTCTATAATTAGAGACGAGAGCATGATAATCCCGTGGTACCACTCTAGTTGCCATGTCACATGACCACTTTCCGTTGTTAACGAGGTGACGCCCCGCTATTCTCTACTATTTGTTCGAGAATCTTCTCCAAAGTGCGCTTCATTCATGGTTCCTGCATTAGGCTCCCACCATCCCTAACTCGCTAGCCAGTCATTCCATCAATTACTCTCTTTTTCATCGAATTTTTTTATGATTTTGACATATATTACAGGACTTTCTAATTGGCGTCAACCCTTTTTTACGTTGCCGTTTCAGCAAAAAACGCTCCTCACAAGGAGGAACGTTTTTTTTCTACATAATGAATCACATCAGCCATAATCGCATACATCTCTTTTAATTTTAATTTCTTATTATCAGAGACTTTCTTCGCTACTTTCTCCGTGACAATTCCTTTTTCTACCAATGTATCCCAGCTAGTCGCATTGGATTCACCGATGAGGACGTCAGCCAAATATTGAGCTAACTCATCTCGCTCAATAGCTTCATCGCCTTGATTATAAACTTTATTGATGACAATTTCGAGCTGGTCCTTCATTCCTGCTGCACTTTCTCCACCAGCACGTAGCATGCTCTCTTTTAACATTTTAGCAAACTTTATTTTCGTCGCCTTACTGTCTACTTTTAGGTCATTATCATAGCCGCCCACAACAAGGCCGTAATTAATGAGGGTTTGAATGGCTTCATCATACCATTCTCCTTGATATGGATACTCAATTGAAAATGAATCAACATAGGCACCTTGTTTAGCTAATTGCTTTCGTAATGTAGCGATTAATGATTTATCCTTACTCATGTCTCTAAAGGTTACATCGTGCTTCTGTGCAAGAGCAGCCGCAGTCCCAGCCGCTTCACCTGTCACCATCCCTGTTGGAACAATACGTGCACTACCAGCTGCAAGTGATGAATAACCAGCAGAGCGTCCGACAACCAGTAAGCCATCAATATCCTTCGGTACTAAAGACCGGAAAGGAATAGCATATTGCTTTGGTGCAGCGATCACATAGCCATAATCATGAGGCGTTTGCGCTTGCACATCGACTGGATAAGAAGCAATGCCAATGCTATCCCACTGATCACTATTTTTCCACAGGTCTGCCATTGGTAATTGATACTCTGCCCAAATATGTCTCGTTTCTCGGACGTAGAGTTCTTCTGGATAGCTGACAATTTCAGCCTTTTCAAACCCTGGGAAGTTTGTTTGTAAATATTTTAGAATGTGTAACGTTTCTTTCTTCCCAGCGACAATCGCCGCTTGTTTTGAGGATTCATTCAAGCCATCAATACCAAAAATCTGTAAGGCATTGATGAAATATTCATCATCTACACGAGCTAAGTTTAACCCTCGTAATCTTGTACCCTCTTGTAATGGCTTGTATTCATCATGTAGCTTTGTAAAGCCCCACATCACCGTATGATTTAAATTAGCACCGCCAAATACACCGGAATTAGCCGCTTTTTTGACTTCATCCCAATTGACATTTTTTAAATGTAGCATTAAAGTCACAGCCATACGCTTATCCTTTATGCCAATATCTTCTCCGCCCACAAAGAAAGGAACGCCCGACAAGGCAGCAAAATCAGCATCCTGTGTAGCATCTATGAATGATTTCCCCGTCACAACATATGTACCGTACTCATTTTTTAATTCCACAGACGTTAATTGTTGTTGTTTGACATTTGCTTTCACAACCTCGGTTTGCACGGATAACGTTAAGTTGGGCTCTTCATCGATTAGCTTTTTAAAGGCTGCCTTAGCACCTACAATGCCAAAAGCGTCATTCCCTCTAACAAGCTCATGCCATTCCTTAAATATTCCCTCACTAATCGAGTTGTTATGGCCATCACGAGGAATGTCGAGGAAATTCAGCATACCATATGTAAATAATCCACCTAACTCTTGTCGTTTTTCGACCAGCAATGTTTTCGCACCATTTCGAGCAGCAGCCACAGCCGCAGCCACTCCCTCTGGCTCACCACCGATGACAATAACATCATATTCTTCCTCTATATGTTCAATTGGTTCTGGCTTTTTATACTCATCTACTAATTTATTGTATGCCATAGAGTTTGTTATTTCTTTAATAAAATAGTAGCTACCAAACCCAACTAAAACTACTATTACACAAGTGGCTGTCCATAATAAGCCCTTACCCATAATATACCTCCAATTGTTAAAATTTCCATCGATGTGTTTATTTAATCATCATTCCCGCCACAAGGGCTGAATGTCCTAGTTGAACGCAGGCATAGCATATCATTACCACAAACGAATAATTCTTTAGCTTACAGCATTCTTATATGAAATTATCATCAAGATAAATGAATGAAATCATTTATGAGGATTGTGATGTTTTTAGTCTAACTTTAGCAACATCTATCTAGTATAAATGAAAGAGCCACGAATAGCTGGCATTCAAAACGGGGATGGGCTTGTGGGCACCAGTGATGATTTACTTGATATATAAACAGTCAGAATCATTTTAGACGAAACCTTTGTGAATAAGCAACTAAAATCCCCGTGGTAAATGATGTCATTTTTCTATTCTTTTTCAAAAATAGTTAATCACACTACAATATAGACGCCTCACTCTCAAAGAAAGTTACACCAAATTTAGATTTTTTATTGTATCTTTATTCAGTTTATGTTTAACAAAAAATGTGGAAAGAACGCCAAACCTTGATTTAATAATGTTTATAGACTATGGAACATATTTCATGCTATACTAGAGCCATTGTGAAAAAAGGAGGAACTTGCATGATTCAAGTTAGTAATGTAGGTCTTCGCTATGGCGATCGTAAACTATTTGAAGACGTAAATATAAAATTCACACCAGGCAATTGCTACGGTTTAATTGGGGCAAATGGTGCTGGTAAATCAACATTTTTAAAAATCCTTTCTGGTGAAATTGAAGCGCAGGAAGGAAATGTATCGATGGGTAAGGACGAACGTTTATCTGTCCTGAAACAAAACCACTTCGAATATGATGAGCATACAGTGCTCGACACAGTTATTATGGGGAATAAACGCCTATATGACGTGAAAACAGAAAAAGATGCTATCTATGCAAAGGAAGATTTCTCCGATGAGGATGGCATGCGTGCTGCAGAGTTAGAAGGTGAATTTGCAGAGCTAAACGGTTGGGAAGCTGATTCAGAAGCGGCTACACTATTAAACGGTTTAGGTATCTCCGATGATCTTCATTACATGCTAATGGGCGATCTTGAAGGTTCTGACAAAGTTAAAGTATTACTGGCACAGGCACTGTTTGGTCAGCCTGATGTACTATTACTCGATGAGCCTACCAACCACCTTGACTTAAAGGCAATTCAGTGGCTGGAAGAGTTCCTGATTAACTTTGAGAATACAGTTATTGTTGTATCCCATGACCGTCACTTCTTAAATAAAGTATGTACACATATTGCGGATTTGGACTTCTCTAAAATCCAATTATATGTAGGGAACTATGATTTCTGGTATGAATCTTCTCAATTAGCACAAAAAATGGCACAAGATCAAAATGCGAAAAAAGAAGAGAAAATTAAAGAATTACAAGCGTTTATCGCACGTTTCTCTGCCAATGCTTCTAAATCGAAGCAAGCAACATCTCGTAAAAAAATGCTGGATAAAATTGAGCTGGATGATATTAAGCCATCAAGCCGTAAATATCCATTCATCAACTTCCAAATCGGCCGTGAAATTGGGAACGATGTCCTAACAGTAGACGGTCTAACAGCAAGTCATGAAGGCGAAACGCTATTCAAGGACATGCGCTTCTCGATGAACAAAGAAGATAAAATTGTTTTACTTGGTAGCCCAATGGCGAAAACAGCACTTCTTGATATTTTAATGGAAGAAAAAGAAGCGGATGCTGGCACATTTAAATGGGGTGTAACGACATCTCAAAGCTACTTCGAAAACGATCATGACAAGTACTTCGAAGGTTCTGAAAAAACATTAGTAGAATGGTTACGTCAATATTCTCCAGACGATGAAACAGAAAGCTTCCTACGTGGTTTCCTAGGACGCATGCTGTTCTCTGGTGAAGAAGTGAAGAAATCCCCTGCTGTTCTTTCTGGGGGCGAAAAGGTACGTTGTATGCTATCGAAAATGATGCTTGCGACAGCAAATGTTATTTTATTAGATGAACCTACGAACCACCTTGACCTTGAATCTATTCAAGCATTGAACGAAGGCTTAATTCGTTTCAAAGGCGCAATGATTTTCACATCACATGACCATCAGTTCATCCAAACAATTGCTAACCGTGTCATCGAAATCCGTGAAGACGGCTCTATTTTAGATAAGCAGTTAACATATGATGAATTCCTAGAGTGGAAAGATAGCCAAGGCTTAAGCTAAGCTTTACAAAAATCCTCTACCCATAGTGGGTAGAGGATTTTTTTGTCTTTTGTGTTTATATGGTTTTTAAAGGATTAAAAGGATTTTTATTGAATGATATAGTATAGCATTAATGAGGGGGTAATCTTCGTGAAGAAAATTGCAATTATATCAGATATTCATGGGAATAAAACGGCATTAGAGGCCGTATTAAAAGACATTCGCTTAAGAAAGATTGACAGAATTTTTTGTTTAGGTGATTTAATCGGCAAGGGCCCTCAAGGTTCTGCCTGTATAGAACTTATCCAACAGAATTGTGAACAAGTCGTACGAGGCAATTGGGACGTATTTATTCAATCCCCTACTGACAATGATTTTCTCCAATGGTTTAAAGATCGATTAACAGCAAAAGACTATCAATATCTCGGGTCATTACCCTTCCATATTGATCTTGAATTAAATGAACAGCTCATAAGATTTTTCCATGCGTCTCCAAGAAGTGAATTTGAACGTATCCTACCAAATCATCCACTTGAAAAGCGTTTATCTATGTTTGATAATACTGCAGTAACCAATTCAAGCCATTACAAGAAACATCCTGATATTGTGTTCTATGGCGATATCCATACAACTTTTTTACATACATATAAACAAGGAATTCTTTGTAATGTAGGGAGTGTTGGTAATTCACTTGACCTAACTTCTGCTTCCTATGCCATTCTAGATGGAACACAGTCAAACAATGCCATCCAATTTATTAGAGTAGCATATGACCGAGAGGCTGAGCTAATGATCGCAAAAGAACTAGGTATGCCTCAATTAGATCAGTATTATAATGAAATTATGTTTGCCAACTATCGAAATGCTTAGTACCGTCATAATTAAAAAAGAATCCATTTTCATGCCAACATGGATTCTTTTTTATATTCAACGCTGAAAATACCATTGTAGCGCATTCTTGTAGAGGATTTTATCAGCAGCCTGTTGATCAAATAGCTGTTGAATCAATTCCACATCCCCATAATTAAAAGGTCGTTTAGCTCTTGTAGACGGGCAATCTGTTCCAAACATGAGGGCATCTGGATTAGCATTATAAATCGCTTGTAAAGCATGCTTCACATCCAGCTCCACACGACCAAAGCCAGTCGCCTTGACACGTACTCCCTTATCAACAAGCTTTAATAAATGTGGCAGCCCTTCTTCCGACAACCCTAAATGATCGATGGAGATGGCTGGTAATGCTTCAATTGTCGAGGCTATCTCCGGTATTTCCTTCGCATCGATATATAATTCACTATGCCAGCCCACCAAATCATAAACCCGTCGTGCAAAGGTTTCTAGCTGTGATAAATCCTCTGAGCCACCTCGTCTACTATTAAAGCGTAATGCCCGTACCCCATTGTTATGTAAATGTACAATTTCATCATCCGTGACCGTATTAGGTAATTGCGTTACCCCACAAAACGTGGGACCCAGTTGTTTCAATGCTTTTAAAAGATAGGCTTGGTCAAATCCTTGAAAAGATCCTGATACAATGGCGCCTCCCGCTATCTGGAGACTCACTGTGTCCTTTTGATAATCCTCTACTACATAGCTTGGTGGCATATAACCTTGATTTTCGATAATCGGAAAATTAAAGTCAATGATATGAAAGTGTGCATCAAAGATTCGCATCATTTGTCCCCCTTTACCTTTGAATTTACCATACTCTAACTATAAGTTATAATACGAATTTCTAGCTATTTATCATAAGGAAAACTTATTGAATTGCAATAGCTTAAGTTCCTTCTTCTCTTTTCAAGTTGATAAAACAAACGTAAAAAATGGTATGAACGATTAAATTCATACCATTCTTTTTAGCTAATAGCTAATGCCTTATTCCTCAAATTTTTTAAATGCTAGCACAGCATTATGACCACCAAAGCCAAACCCATTCGATAGCGCAAAGTTAACGTCTTGATGAAGCGCCTCATTAGGAACATAGTTTAAATCACATTCGGGATCTGGTGTTTCATAATTGATGGTTGGTGGAATAATGCCATCCATTATACTTTTCAATGTAATAATGGCTTCAATTCCACCGGCCGCGCCAAAGAGATGTCCTGTCATCGATTTTGTGGAGCTAACCTTTAGTTGATAGGCATGATCACCAAAAACGTGTTTAATAGCCTTTGTTTCAGATTTATCTCCCTCTGGAGTACTTGTGCCGTGTGCGTTGATATAATCGATAGCTGACCCATCGATAGCACCCATTTTTAATGCCAGCTTCATGGCATTGGCAGCACCCGTAAAATCAGGAGCTGTAATATGATAAGCATCTGTTGTCACACCATAGCCAACAATCTCACCCAGAATCGTAGCACCCCTTTGTTTGGCGTGTTCATACTCCTCTAGGAATACGATGCCAGCTCCTTCAGACATGACAAAGCCATCCCGCTCGCTATCGAATGGTCGACTGGCCTTTGTTGGCTCTTCATTCCTAGTGGACATGGCTTTCATGCGGGAGAATCCTGCAAAGCTAAGTGGATTAATCGGTGCCTCCGCTCCGCCTGCTAAAATGCCATCCGCATAGCCATGTCGAATCGCTAAGAAAGCTTCTCCAATCGCCTGGTTTCCTGTCGCACAGGCAGAAACAGGTGAAAAGCTTGGTCCTTTAAAGCCCGTTTTGATTGCTAGTATTCCTGCAGCCATATTGCTAATCATCATCGGCACCATAAATGGTGACACCTTCCTAGGCCCTTGATTGAGCATCGCTTGATGATTTTCTAAAATCGTTTCAATGCCCCCAATGCCAGAGCCAATGTAAACGCCTAAACGCTCCTTATCTACCTGTTCCATATTTAAATTGGCTTGTGTCAGAGCTTGCTGGGCAGCGGCAACAGCATATTGCACAAATAGATCATATTTACTGATTTCTTTTTTATCCATATACAGCGTTGCATCGAAATCCGTACTCGTCCCAGCAATTTGCGTATTAATGCCGCTAAATGCCTCCCCTTGAATTTTTTGAATCCCTGATTCTCCTGCCTTAATATTCTCCCATAAGGCTGATACCGAATTACCTAACGGGGAAACAACACCATATCCAGTAACAACGACTCTTCGTACCATGCACATCGCTCCTTCTCGTTCATGTCTTACTTTAACAGTTCCTTTAATTGCTCCAGCATCTTTTGAAAGAACGCTTCTCCTACAACACGTTTATATTGTAATGCCCCTTTCGTACTTGAAATAAGTAATACAGCTAGAGCCTCCAAATCATTAGTAGCTTGGAGTGCGCCCTGTTGTTTAGCATCTTTCAATAGCTCAACAAAGACATCGATTTCCATTTGACTAAGCTGCTGAAGCTTTTCTTGCATTGGTTGCGGTAATTCTTGATAATCCGCCTGTAAAGCTGATATAGGGCAAATGCCGTCTTGCTCTAGAAATTTTATTCGCTGCATAATAAAGGCAAATGGCTTTTCCTCAGCTGGCAAAGTGGACTCCTTCATCAATGTAAAAGTTCTCTCTAATCCTTGTTGAATTCTTTCGCAAACAGCAATCCCTAAGTCTCCCTTCTTCTCGAAATGATAGTGAATACTGGCTTTCGTGACGCTAAGCTCCTTTGCTAAATGCTCATAACTAAATGATGTGAATCCTTTTTCCTGAATATTCTTCAATGTTAATTCTATAATTTGCATTTTTCTATTTGTCATGGCTTTATACTAACTTACTAGTAGGTAAGTGTCAATCTAAAAAATGCAGCAGATAAACGATTTATCTGCTGCTCGCGTGATTATTGCATTTCCTTTGTTGGTCCCATCACGCCAGGTACTGGTAAACCTGCTTGACGTAGTAGGACCGTCATTTGTCCACGATGATGTGTTTGATGGTCAATTAATACACGTAATAAAGCCCCTTTTGGCATCGGCGCTTTAAAGCCTGTTACTACCTCTAGTAACTCTTCATTCGAAAGTTTAGCCACTTCCTCTTTAATACCATTTGCTACGCTTTCATAGGCTGTCACGATCTCAGCCGCAGTCGTTGGCACAGGATCTTCTTGGCGAATCATTGGTACTTTTAAGCCTGCTAGATAGCTAAAATAACCTGCTGCTCCAACTAAATGCCAGCCTAACCAACCAAGTGTACTATGACCCTCTACAATACTTTGCTGAAGCTTGTCATCTGTTAAAGCCTGTAATACCTGTAGTGTCCCGTTTGATGCATTTGACCATTCTTGTAAGAAATCATCTACATGTCTATACATGTCTTTGCCCCCCATTTTTTCACTTCATTTCTATCATAGATAATTTTCCATGCTGTTACAAGTTTTCATTAAATAGTTTACATAATAATATTATTTATACAATCTCGTATTATTCGTATAACACGCCTCGTTCACGTATAATGAAAGAAAATAGCGAAGGAGTGTGCCCATGAGATACCCTGTTCTAGTACTTTCTGTAGTATTTTTACTGGCTGGCTGTCGTGAAGAAGTTCAGGAAGAGCCTGTGCCAGCTCCAACACCATCTGTGGAAGACAAGCAAGCAGTGGAACAAGATCAAACGTCACTTCTCTCCTATTTTCCACCTGATGGATCTGTTGCTTCTTTTCAAGGGGAAGGAAATGAATTTGCTAGCTTCACACTAAAAACTACCTACCTCGATACACAGCATATCTTACAAATAGAGGATAATGGTGGTGTGACACTATTAAAAATCTACCGCATAACGGATACAAGTATTGATCTTGTCTATCGAGAACCTGTTGACAGTAATCCAAGCATGCCAAGTGCAGCTGAGGCAGCTTCTTATCCTGTCCTGGAAACCGTACTTCAAAAGCCTTTACAAGTCGGGACAAGCTTTCAAGGTTGGACCATTGAATCAACGACCGCTACTGTTGATACTGGTACAACGGTCTATCAAGATGTCATCCAGCTAAGTCGCTCTGAAGATCAAATGACCACAACCAAATATTTTGCAAAGGACATTGGTCTAATTCGCAAAGAGGATACGATGGAAACAGAGCAAGATGAGCCATTTGTTGTGACATCAACCTTGCAAAAAATAGAATAATTGAAAGAAAACAGGCGTCCTGCTTGGGCGTCTGTTTTTTAGCAAAGGAGGCCAATCAATGAGTGATATACATAACACAACTCCAAAGCAAGGTGAATTAACGGAAGAAGAATTTATTGAACTTGTACTCGAGGAACAGCAAAAAGCCTTAGCACAGGCGCGAGAAGAACGCATTTATGGAAAAAAGCCCAAAAAACAAAAGCCTCTTGTACGCTGGATCGTGTGGGGTATGGCACTAGTGCTGTTTTTCAATACATTTGCCCTCATTTTTCAAATCTACTCCATACCCGCGCTTGAATTTATCAAGGTTTCAACGCGGCTCTCTGCACAAGAGGATATACAAACCTATAAAAAGGCAGTCGTTGAAATTTCAACAGGCTCCAGTAAAGGCACTGGTTTTGCCATCTCACCAGATGGTCTGATTGTCACCAACGCCCATGTTGTCGAACATGCCACAACATTATCAGTCGTCTTTCCTGATGAGGGACTGATGGAAGCAACATTAATCGAAAGCTATCCAGCCGTAGATTTAGCCTTTGTACAGGTGCAAGCTGAGCAACTTCCCTATCTACCTCTTGCAGAAGATCCACCTTACACTGTTAATGAACATGTCTATTTTATTGGAAATCCACTTGCTTTCACCGGCATCGCTAATGAAGGAACATTGCTAGAAGCCATTCAATTAGAAGATTGGCAGGAGCCAGTTAGGATGCTAAAAGCTCCTGTTTATCGTGGCAATAGTGGTAGCCCTGTAATCGATCTACATGGTGAGGTCATTGGGGTTATCTTTGCCACGATGAAATATGAGCCCATTGGAAATGTTGGCCTATTTGTACCTGTACAACTACTCCGAAATTTATTAGAAGAACAATAAAAAATGAACCTGTAATAAGCAGGTTCATTTTTATAGGGTGTCTTAGGTTTACATAATATTATTATTTATCTTTACTTTCTTGCTTGACGAACTGAGCAATTGGCGATTTTACAGGAATTTTACTGACAACCTCATCACTCACTTCTGCAACCTTTTGTAGCACATGTAAAAGCTTGTCATCCCCTGTCCAATGCTTTTCCACTACATCTGGACCCAACTTATTAATAATGGTATTTACCACAAAAGTTGCTAGTACAACATCATCTAAATAGCCACCAAAGCCTAGCAGTCCTTCTGGCATTAAATCCATCGGTAATACAAAATACGCAATGGATGCCCCAATTAATGCACGACTCTTTTTATCTACACCCGCATCGGTTACTGTTTTAATTAACAAATGAAATAAATCAGGCACAAACATTAAATACGGAGTAAACTTGTTACTTTTTCCCTTTTTCGACCCAAGGAAAGCTACTAATTTTGTACGTAGTTTCTGATAAAAATCCTGTTGCTCCTGTTCTTCAGGCAATTTTTCTTCATTATTCACATTCATCTGCCTCCTTCTTTACAGCGATGCGCTATTTTGGCGGGGCTACCTCTCCATTTTATGGGGTTATCCGCTACTTTTGTGCAGCTATCCTCCAGTTTCACATGGCTATCCGCTACTTTTATAGCGCTATCCTTTACTTTTGCATGGCTATCCGCCACTACTATATATTTAACCTAAAATAGGATTTGTAATCCTTAAACTTGCAAATGATACAAAAAAGACATCCTATTTGCATAGGATGTCTTGGGTTTAACGAAAGTAATTTTAATTACTGAGAATTAAAGTTTAGTTACGTTAGCAGCTTGTGGTCCGCGGTTGCCATCTACAACTTCGAATTCCACTTTTTGACCTTCGTCAAGAGTTTTGAAACCTTCGCCTTGGATAGCTGAGAAGTGTACGAATACGTCGTTTTCACCTTCAACTTCGATGAATCCAAAACCTTTTTCTGAGTTAAACCATTTTACTGTACCTTGTTTCATTTAAGAAAACCTCCAAAAAATAAAAGTGAACAATATGTAATTTCTTCAGCGATTGAAAAAAATTCACATATTACAAAGAGTACCGAACTAACGCGATCACTTTTTGTAATATGTGAATTCATGTTTCCGGTGAAGCAATTAAATTGTTAAGTTAAGTATAACTGCCATCCATAATTTTGTCAAATAAAGAAAAAATCTTTTTTACTTTTTTTCAAAATTTTTTTACTTCTCTTCTATTTTACACGCAATTATTCCATGATATACTTGTGCATCATCATCGCAAGCCTCACAGTAAAAGCTCTCATCCTCAGACCAAAAAGCCCAATACTGCTCCTCTTTCGTTGCCTCATTATCGTAAGAGGAACGAAAATGCGCTAATTTTTGCTGTAATGCACGTTCAAAGAGCTCCTTCGTGTCAAATGTATCTTCAGTTTGAATATAAGCTTCCCAGCCTTCAAATTTCCACCAAGGCTCATAGTCCGCTTTCATGTAAATAATTGTATACATATTTGCCCATTCCTTGCTGTCATAAGATAGTTTCATTTTAGCAAACACAACTGAAATGTCTATTAAAACCACCTGAATTATGCTATTATTACCTTATTATACATACTTTTTGGAGGTATTTTTATGTTTTCAAGTATTCGACCTAAAGCAGAGCTAGAAGAACTACTCAAACGTGGTACAGATTTACATGCAACAGGCCGATTTTACCAAACACTGGCATTCAATCATTTCACTTCACAAGATGAGGAGCACTTAAAGGCACTCTATCAAAAGCTCAAAGACATTACCCCTTCCATGAATGCCATTTTTCATCATTATTTAAGCGAGATATCCCCTACCTCTCAATTAACCATTAGTGAAGAAAATATTAATCAATACTTAACACAGTTTTTCTTAGCAACTCGTGATGATCATTATGTAGATGAAACTGTCAAATTTTTCAATCTATTCCGCAAGCATCAATACGAGCCTGGTAAATTAATTGTTGTCTTCAACCAATTTGCCTTCTATATTACTACATATATTTTATACAATTTTGGTATCAAGCCAAATAAAGCATTTCAATATATGAAATCCTTCCAATCCGCTGTCAATGTCGATCAAGAATTATTAGTGGAAGTGTTAACTGAACGCATTATTGAAAATGTGGTAGGAGAAGTATCTTCTTTAATGGATGTCAATGCCAAAATTATGTACATGAAAGATTTAGTTTTTAGCCTAGATAAACAAAATGAAGAGATTCAATCCTCTACTGCTGCAACAGAACAGATTGCAGCTTCTATCAATGAGGTTGCACGCATGTCTTCTCATATATCAGAGAAAACAACTGAATCTGTTGACCATGCTACAAAAGGTAAAAACGCTATTGAGCATGCCCTATCGGAGATTTTTAAAACAGAGGAGACCTTTACATCCATTGTTGACTCATTTTCAGAATTACAAAAAAGGGTAAATGATATTGAACAGGTTGTCACATTAATCAATCAAATCGCCGATCAAACGAATCTACTCGCACTTAATGCCTCCATTGAAGCAGCGCGTGCAGGTGAACATGGGAAAGGCTTTGCGGTCGTTGCACAGGAAGTACGAAAGCTTGCTGAAAACACGGTAGCTGCGCTAAGTGAAGTATCCGCAAATGTTCATCATTTAAAGAGTTATTCGAATGATGTTTCTAACTCGATTACCGATACGACAGCTATTATTAAAGAAGCAACCGTTGAAGCAAAAGATTCGTTACCATTATTAAATGCCATTGTTCAAGCGATTGAGGGTATTAATTTAGATGTGACAAATACGGCTGCCATTTCCCAGGAACAAGCAGCCGCGATTGATGAAGTTTCAGCAAGAATGATTGAAATTTCAAGCTTGCAGGAAGATATTCGTGATTATAGTCATAATACATCCAGCGATATTCATTTATTAGGGAAAGAAATTAACCGTTTCCGTAATGATCTTATTGCTAACAATAATGTACAGCTTTCATCTATTGCCCTACTACAATTATCGAAGGCGGATCATATTTTATGGAAATGGCGCATTTATAACATGTTCCTTGGCCTAGAAAACGTTGATCCAAGCGATGTTTCTTCTCATAGAGACTGTCGACTTGGCAAATGGTACACTGCGCCTCGTACAGTCGAACGTTTCGGTCATTTACAGGACTATCATGAATTAGATGGCTATCATTTACGCGTCCATGAATCAGCGAAGCTTGCGGCTGAAGCCCATAAAGCGGGTCATATCGAACAAGCTGATATTCATCTAAAAGAAGTCGATGAGGCATCTAAACATGTACTTTATCACATTAATAACTTAATTGCCTATTTAGAAAAAGAACGTGTCATGCAATAAAAGGAGAGGTTCGCCCCTCTCCTCTATTAAGTAGGAGGTATTCCCTTGAACAAACGAGCAAGTATAAAATTTTTTGGTGATGTCTATGGCACAGGCTACCGATTCTTCATCAAGCAAAAAGCTATTGAATTAGGGTTAAAAGGATACTGTCGATTGAATGACGCAGAGCAAATTGAAGTGGAAGTGGAGGGCTCAGAAAAGGCACTCAATGAATTTCTCCTTTTTGTCCAAAAAGGCGTTAGTCCCCAAGCCGATTCCAATTCATTTTCTTTAGAATTATACGATGATTTAAAAGGCTATATACGTATGGAGTCAGACATTGTTTAATGTCTGGCTTTTTTGTAGTGTTGTTTTAGAGAGGGGTTCAACAATTTTTAATCTTAACACTGCATTTTGTCATAAAGGAAGTATGATAAAATTATCGAAAAATATTTGGGAGATTATAATGAAATTTACTTGTCCTTGTTGCGGATATAAGACAATGAAAGGAAAACCACCAGGTACATACGAGATATGTGAAATTTGTTTTTGGGAAGATGACGGCGTTCAATTTTATGATTATGACTTTGGAGGTGGAGCTAATACGCTATCCTTAAGGCAAGCACAGAAAAATTTTAATATATTTGGTGCATGCGAAGAACGATGTATTGCGTTTGTAAGAAAACCAAACGAAAAAGACGAAAAAGATTCAAATTGGAAGCCGTTTTTCTAGAGAGCTGACACTGGGCTATGGGTTCTTTGAATGATGCCTCCTCTCCTAGTTATTGAAATCAAAAAAGTCATGCTCTTAAGAACATGACCTATCATCATTTTTTGATTTTTATTTTTTGAATGGCAGCAACTAATATTGATTCATCAGTGATTTTCACATATTGATTTTTAGATTCCTTCATATAGCCTTCTTTGTTTAAATAGGCTTTTAATTTTGATTTTTTCTCAAAGACTTTTTCTTTCACTTTCTGTTCACTTACTGGTTCATCCATATTTTTTGTAATAGACACCAGAAAAATTTTCGTCATCCTATATCCCCCTTTGTATCAGTTACGAATTCATTTGGAAAAAGTTTCATACAAGACTCATTCATTTTGGATGAAGATGCTCTTCTTAGAGAATAAACCGCTCCTTTTCGAGTTGGAGCCATGGATCTCACTTAACCGCTCGCTTTGAGGCAGAAGCCGCTCTTGAATCAAATTACGCTCCTCTATTCAGTGACCGAGATGCAAAAAATCGCTCATTCCGATGTCAGAATGGCTCCTTAGGACAACAAAACCGACTTATTCATCGAAACAACTCACTTATTCTATGTATTATCATTGAGAAAGTTCACAAATAGCAGTAAAATTTATGTAAGGGATTAATTTTCAATGAAACTTTATGTCGATTATTTCGTATAAGAAGATAGACATATTGAAAAGCAAGGAGGATGAAACAATGCTTAGTGTCGGACAGTTTTTCTCTAGACATAGTGCCAGCTTTCTTATTTCGCTCACAACTGTTTCTATCGCAGCAATTGCGGCAAATCCTGGATTCTTCCTTGGTGGTTTACTGTTTGCGGGTTCCTATGCGACGAGTACAGCGTTGCTGAAACATAGACAAAAAAAGAAAGTCATGCAAATAGCAGGCATCACAAAAGAAGAATTCAAACACATTGAAACACAAGTATTAACAGCTAATAAGCATATTCAAACATTGAGTCAAAACTATTTACGTGTACGTTCTGTTTCAGCGTTTAAACAACTACTTGAAATGACGCGTATCTCCAAAAATATCGTCAAAATCGTCAAGACAGACCCACGTAAATTTTATAATGTGGAACCATTTTTCTATGCACACTTACCTTCTGCTGTAGAATTAACGGATAAATATACAATGCTTTCCAAGCAGCCAGTGAAGGATAAGGAAATTCAATTAACTTTATCCAAAACACGTGAAACCCTAACTGATTTGAATGACACAATTCAAATTGATTTGAAGGATGCGCTTGCAAATGATATCGATCATCTGCAAATGGAGATTGAATTCGCAAATCGTTCCAATCTTAGACGTAGAGAACAATTGGACTGGCGAGGCGATGATAAATGACAGCAAACGAACACGCATTTCAACTAAATACCATACCAGGGCTTTCTCCACTAGTCCAATCCTATTTAGAAACAACTCCGCAAAACGAGGCGATGGCGACTTATGAAACGCTATCGCCTCTTGCACAAAGTCGTGCATTACTGTATGCCAGTCAAATCGATTTGACTGATTTTGAATCATTGCTGTCCCTTGGGCAAGATTCACAGCGAGCTCTGTCTCAATTTGCCGACCGCATGCTTGCTCAAGTAAAGCAAAAGGATGTCACTAAAATTGGTCAAATGCTGGATTCTTTAATGCAGACGTTAGATCGAGTAGATCCAACTGCTTTGGAACCAAAAAAGCAAACCTTTTTCAAAAAAATCTTTGGCAAAACCGAGCCTAATGTGAAGCAAACACTCACAGAATTTGAACGTATTAGTATACAGGTGGAACGCATTGGCGTTCAGCTAGAACGTGCACAGCTTCAGCTGATAAAAGATGTTGAAAACTTAGAGGCGCTTTATGCCCATAATCGAGGATTTTTTGAGGAATTGGCAACGGCGATTGCCGCAGGACAAATGAAAAAGCAGCAAGCCATTGAGGTAGAGCTACCTGCACAAATAACGAGTGTCCAAGCTACCAAACAGCCACTTGCGATCCAGCAATTAAATGACTTTGCTGCTCAAATCGAAAGACTCGATCAACGTATTTATGATTTACAAGTATCACAGCAAGTCGCTCTGCAAACAGCTCCTCAAATCCGTATGATTCAGCAGGCCAATCAAACATTAGCTGAAAAAATTGAGTTTTCTATCGTTACCTTGATTCCGCTCTGGAAAAACCAACTGGCGATGATGCTATCGATGCATATGGATCATCATTATGCACGTTTAGAGGAGCGATTATCAAGGGCTCATGATCGCTTCTCAAGTCCCACGTTTGAACAGCAAGTTTCGAAGTTTAAAGAAACACAGCAAGAGCTGCAAACAGCAATTAAAGATGTCTTTGCCCTGCATACCGCAACTGAACAAGAGAAACAACAGCTACAGGATGTGGCGGGTGCTAGCAGCTATCAGCGAGATTAACAAAAAAATGGGTGGCTCAGCAAATGTTCTGAACCACCCTGTTTGTTTTTATTCAAAATAATCTTTATAGTAGCCACCGACATTACCTGTGTTGTCGATGATAAAAACGAACTCTTCTGTTTCATTTTTCACTTCATACTCTTTTCCTACTGTTAATACGTTTGATACTAAGTATTTCGATGCATTTGTATGTTTGCAAGTAACCGTTCGTAATGTTGGCGCATCTTTCCATTTTAAATGTAACATATTCTCTCTACCTCTCTTTACTAGCAAAAGCTAATGTCTATTGCTTATTTTATAATATTTTTGGTCTTTTGTGGAGAAAAAAGAAATACTATACCTATTCTATCCAAAAAAAATGAAAATTTGAGGTGTTATGATGAGTTTTGGTGGTGTACCGCAATGGTTTTTTATCATTGCTGTAGCATTCGCAATCTGCTTTGTACTTTATGCAGAATGGAATTCTAGAAAATAAGTGAGTCCAACAGGTTGGACTCACTTTTTTGTGCTTATTTTAATGTACGCTTTAAAAATTCCTTCGTACGTTCATGTTGTGGATTGACTAATACTTGTGCTGGAGGGCCTTCTTCCACAATTACACCTTTATCCATAAAGACAACACGATCTGCTACTTCTTTGGCAAATTCCATCTCATGTGTCACGATGAGCATCGTATTGCCCTCGTTTGCTAGCTGACGCATTACCTTTAATACCTCACCCACCATTTCTGGGTCTAATGCGGATGTTGGCTCATCGAATAGCATTACATCAGGATTCATTGATAAGGCACGAGCGATGGCCACACGCTGCTTTTGTCCGCCTGAGAGTTGACGGGGCTTGGCATTCACATATTGATCCATGCCAACGATTTTCAAGTATTTAAGCGCCGTTTCTTCTGCTTCTTTTTTCGAACGTTTTAACACTTTGATTTGGCCCACCGTGCAATTACTTATGACATTGTGGTTGTTAAATAAATTGAACTGCTGGAACACCATGCCTAAATGTGTGCGATATTCTTGAATATTGTGCTTTTCATCTAGGATGTCTTCCCCTTTATAAATAATTTGACCGCCACTTGGCGTTTCTAATAAATTTATGCAACGAAGCAATGTGGATTTACCAGAGCCAGAGGAGCCAATTAAACAAACTACCTCCCCTTTTTCCACTTGGAAATTCACATCTTTTAACACTTGGTTACGTCCAAATGATTTACTTAAATGTTCGATTTTAATGACTGCCATTTGTGCGTCCCCCTATACGGCTTCTTTTTGTTCTTTTTGATAGGCATCAGGACCATCTAGACGTTTTTCAACATACAGAAGGATGCGAGATGCGGTAAATGTCATGATGAAATAAAGAACACATGCAACGAAGAATGATTCGAAATAACGGAAGTTGTTACCCGAAATTGATTTTGTTTGGAAGAATAATTCCGTTACTCCAATGACATTTAATACGGCTGTATCTTTAATATTCATGATTAATTGGTTACCTGTCGCTGGTAAAACATTACGCGCTACTTGTGGTAAGACAACATGAAGCATAATTTGGAAGTGGTTCATGCCAATTGCTGATGCTGCCTCGTATTGACCATTATCAATGGATACAATACCGCCACGAACAATTTCTGCCATATAGGCCCCTGTATTGAGGGAAACGACTAAAATACCTGCTGTAATAAAGTGCATATCGATACCGAATGCGATATCTAATCCGTAGTAGACAACCATAGCTTGTACAATCATTGGTGTACCACGGAAAAATTCAACATAGCATGTTAGTATAAAATTAATGAGCTTTAAGCTATAAAATTTCACACCTTTTTTACGAACTGGAATCGTATGCATAATTCCGATGAAAAATCCGATAAATGCACCAATAATTGTACTAATACTCGAAATCAGTAACGTATAATACGCACCTCGTAAAAACATTTGCCAGTTGTTTTCAATAATTGAAAGTATCCATTCAAGACTCATGATGTTCCTCCTAACAATGTCATCTTGCTCGCTTATTTCTTTTGTGTCCTAGCTCTTTCTACCATTCTATGATTTGTCACGCTAGGACATTATCATTATGTAGAGAGGTTCTCATTTTGATAATGATGAAATGATCATGCACGGACTAATTGCTAGTCCGTGCCATGTCATTATTGTGCTGCGGGTTGTTGAGAAATAGCTTCTTCCATAATCGCTTGACGATCATCTTCTGAAATGCCTTTTAGGATTTCATTGATTTTTTCACGATTTGCATCATCTTTACGTAAGCCTACAGCAATTGAAGTATTTGATAGGTCTGTATCAAAGCCTTCTTCAAATGCTACATATGTGAATTTATCGTTGGCAGCAGAAGCGGAAATGCCCTCTGGACGTTCAGCTACATAGCCATCAATTTTACCTGCTTCTAACGCCACACGCATTGCTGGGAAGCTCTCCATTGCTGTTTGCTTTTCTACGCCTTTAATTTGATCGATAACTGTGTAGTTTGATGTATTTAATTGTGATGTAATTTTAGCACCTGAGAAGTCTTGAATCGATTTTGCGCCTTCATATTTGCTACCTTTTTTAATAACCATAACAAAATCAGAAGTATAATAGTTTTCTGTAAAATCAATTGTTTTCTTACGTTCTTCTGTTGGTGACATACCTGCAATAATTGCATCAATTTTGTTTGATTGTAGCGCAGGAACTAAACCGTCCCACTCCATTTTAACAATGACTAACTCTTTGCCTAGACCTTCAGCGATTTTCTTTGCCATTTGTACATCATAGCCACCTGCATACTCTGCATTATCCGCAATTTTCACTGCACCATTTGCATCGTCTTGCTGTGTCCAGTTGAACGGTGGGTAGCCAGCCTCCATTCCAATTCGGAATTCACCGCCACCTTCTTCTTTGTCAGTTCCAGCATCACTTGAACCGCCCTCTTTTTTGTCACTTGTGCCACATGCAGCTAGCACAATTGCCGTCATGATAGAGATCATTACTAACAACCATTTTCTTTTCATGAAAAACTCCCCTTTTCTGTAAAAAAATAAGACAACTGTACTAAAAAAGACCTAAGTTTATTGAACTTAGGTCTTACCTTTTATGACAGTTGCCCAAATCCTCACTATAATTTCCATGTTTCCGAGATAGCACAACCTAGTAAATCTGGAAATCCATTTACTAGGACAGTCCTGCACTTATTCACTGCAGACCCAGTATAAAAGTACGAGCTCCTTTTATACTTCGGCGATATTTCCTTCTTCATTGCGTCTTCGCTTGCTTTTACTCAACAATGAACTAATAAATACCGCGCCTCTACCTCACTGGTAACAATTCGTGAGGTTTGTTTATTTAATTGATATTTAGATACTACTATAAAACTAATATGTTCGTCAAGACGATTTTAACATTTTTCTGACTAATGACAATATTAGGATATTGTGCGTTCTGCTTCCACTTTAAATCGTTGAACTTTTGTTGATATTTCTGAAAATTACAACAAATATTTATTATAGAGTATGTTCTACATATGAGAAAAGTTGCGTTTTTTTCTTTCTTTGCTCCTCTAAACGATGTAACATTCGTACTCTTTCAAGCATAGAATCGGTCAATACCTTTCGTCATACAAAAAACCCTGCTGAACATTGTTCGCAGGGTTTAATGGAATTATGAATTTAATAATAAATCTTCAGGATTTTCGATTAATTCTTTAACTGTTTTTAAGAATCCTACAGAATCTTTACCATCGATGATACGGTGATCGTATGAAAGTGCTACATACATCATTGGACGGATTTGAACTTCACCATTTACTGCAACTGGACGGTTTACAATTGAGTGCATACCTAAAATACCAGCTTGCGTACCGTTCATAATTGGTGTTGACATTAATGAACCGAATACACCACCATTTGTGATTGTGAATGATCCACCAGCCATGTCATTTAAGCCTAATTTTTTATCACGAGCTTTTGTCGCTAAGTTAGCAATATCTTTTTCGATTTCTGCAAAGTTTTTGCTATTTGCATCGCGTACAACTGGTACGACTAAACCTTCTTCAGTCGATACAGCAATACCGATATCAAAGAAGTTATTTAAATGAATTTCATCGCCAGAGATTTGAGCGTTTACGTATGGGTATTTTTTCAGTGCTGCAACAACAGCTTTAGTGAAGAATGACATGAAACCAAGTTTGATGTCGTTTGCTTTTACAAACTCTTCTTGTTTACGTTTACGAAGTGCCATGATGTTTGTCATGTCAATTTCGTTGAATGTTGTTAACATTGCTGTTGATTGTTTAACTTCTAATAAACGTTTTGCAATTGTTTGGCGACGACGGCTCATTTTTTCAATTGTTACACGGTCAGAATTAGCTGCTGGTGTGAATACTACTGGGCCTCCTGAAGTTGCTACGGATGTAGGTGCTGCTGCTGGTGCTACAGCTGGTGCTGTACCATGAGCTGCTACATCTTGTACACGTACACGTCCTTGTGGATCTACTGGAGATACCGCTGCAAGGTCAATACCTTTTTCACGTGCAAGACGACGTGCTGCTGGAGATGCAACTACACGCTCACCAGAAGTTTCTTCTACTACTGGAGCTGCTGCAACTGGTGCAGGTGCTGCTTGTGGCGCTGCTGGTGCAGGTGCTGCCTCAGTTGGTGCTGCCGCTGCTGGAGCTGCTGCTGCGCCTTCGCCTGCTTCTACTACTGCGATAACTTGACCAACTAGTACAGTATCGCCTTCTTCAGCTAAAATTTGTGTTAATACACCTGCTTCTTCAGAAATGATCTCAGCGTTTACTTTATCTGTTTCAAGTTCAACGATGAATTCACCTTTTTCAACGCGATCGCCCACTTTTTTTACCCACTGTGCGATACTACCTTCTGTAATCGATTCTGCTAATTCAGGGACTTTAATTTCAGCCACTATCATTTCCTCCTTTGATTAACGTGCATGACGCACATAGAAGGGCTACTGCTTAAGGGCAAGTAGCCCGGTTTCAAAAATTGATATATATTATTTAACCTTTACTGGCTCAGCAACCGCTTCTTCAATAAGAGCTGCTTGTGCTGCTTTATGAGAATCTGCATCCCCTTCAGAAGTTGAGCTCATTGCAGGACGGCCTACATAGCGAAGTTTTTTACCTTCTGAAAGTTCATATAATGTTTCTAATGCATAATTCCATGAGCCTTGGTTTTTAGGTTCTTCTTGTACCCAAACAATCTCTTTTGCATTAGGATACTTAGCAATGATACCAGCTACTTGCTCTTTTGGGAATGGGTAAAGTTGTTCTACACGAATAATGTGTAGGTGATCGAAGCCTTCGCCGTCTTTCACGCGCTCTGCTAAGTCGATCATCACTTTACCTGTACCTAAAACGATACGCTCTACAGCTTCTGGTTTAGCCCCTAAGCCTGGTTGTTCAATCACTTCTTGGAATGAACCATTTGCTAATTGCTCAGCATTCGCCGCAGCTAATGGGTGACGTAATAATGATTTTGGTGATACGACTACAAGTGGACGTACCCCTTCTGTACCTAATAATGCTGCTTGACGGCGTAATAAGTGGTAGTAGTTTCCTGCATTTGAACAGTTCGCTACAAACCAGTTATTTTCAGCTGACATTTGTAAATAGCGTTCCATACGGCTTGAAGAGTGCTCTGGACCTTGACCTTCATAACCATGAGGTAAAAGGATAACTAGACCAGATTTTTGACCCCATTTTGAGCGTGCCCCTGAAATAAAGTTATCAAACATCACTTGTGCCATATTCGCAAAGTCACCGAATTGTGCTTCCCATACTGTTAGTACATGGCTATTTTCTAGGTTGTAACCATACTCAAAGCCTACCACCCCAGCTTCAGTCAGTGGAGAGTTGTGTACTGTAAAGGATGCGTTCGCACCAGAAATATGGTGTAGTGGTGTGAAGACATTGCCATTGTTTTTATCATGCAGTACTAAGTGACGTTGAGAGAATGTACCACGTTGTGCATCTTGACCTGTAAAGCGTACTGGTGTGCCATCTTGAATAATCGTTGCATACGCTAAAGTTTCAGCATGACCCCAGTCAACTTTTGCAGACGCATAAGCATCACGGCGTTTTTCTAAGATTTTACCAAGCTTTTTCTGTGGTTCAAAGTTTTCTTCAAACACTAAAAGCTCTTCATTGATTTTTTCTAAACGTTCCGCACCTACTGCTGTATCAATTTGTGGGAACTCTACTTTTAATTCTTCTGGCATTTCTAAATGATGATGATCATCTTTTTCTGCCATTTCTTTGACGTGGTCATAGGCTGCTTGCATTTCTGCATAGATAGCTGTATCTAGTGCAGCTACATCATCAGCAGTTACAAGACCTTCTGCCACTAATTGTGCACCATATAATGCACGCACTGTTTCATGTTTAGACACTAATTTGTATGTTTCTGGGTTTGTCACTGTTGGGTCATCTGTTTCATTATGACCATGGCGACGGTAACCTACTAAGTCCACAATAATGTCTTTGCCAAATGTTTGACGGTAGTTTGCCGCAAAACGTCCAACTTGCACTACTGCCTCTGGGCTATCTGCGTTGACATGGATTACTGGTACTTCATAGCCTTTTGCAGGGTCAGAAGAATACACAGAAGAACGAGAATCATAATGTTCTGTTGTGAATCCAATCATATTGTTTGCGATAATATGGATTGTTCCACCTGTTGTAAAGCCTTCTGTTTTAGCAAAGTTTAACACTTCTGTTACAATCCCTTGACCTGGGAATGCAGCATCACCGTGTACAAGAATGCCTAAGCCCTTTGTACGGTCAAAAATAGGTTGCCCTGGTTTAGATGTATCATCTTGTGTTGCACGAGTAGCACCAAGTACTACTGGATTGCCCACTTCTAAGTGAGATGGGTTGTAAGCCAATTTCACATTCATACCGGATTCACGGTTGTAAGAAGCACCCATGTGGTATTTCACATCACCTGTCCAACCTTTTGTAATTTCAAGGCGGCCATGCTCTGGCATAAATAAATCATTGGAAACATGTGCAAAATCAGAGAACATCATGTCATAAGGTTTATTTAAAATGTGTGTTAAAACGTTTAAGCGACCACGGTGTGCCATACCAATACGTACGTTTTCCACATTTTTTGCTTCTGCCGTTTTAATAATTTCATCAAATAGAACGATTTGCGTATCTAAGCCCTCACCAGAGAAACGCTTTTGTCCTACAAAAGTTTTATGAATAAATTTCTCGAAATTTTCAACGCGAGTTAAACGATCTAATAAGGCTTTCTTCTCATCCGCAGATAATGCTTGTTTGAATGAGCCTGATTCGATTTGCGCTTGAATCCAATCACGTTCTTCAGTAGCTACTACGTGACCATATTCAAATGCTACTTTATCTGTATAAATAGCTTTTAAATAGTCGATTGCATCCTTACCATTTTTC
>NZ_DJAU01000034.1:0-3997 GCF_002429725.1 Lysinibacillus sp. UBA5994
TTATGCTTATTGTATGGAAAGAACCTTTTGCGTGGCCTTTTTTGCTGCGCTTGGAGAATAAAGCACCATGTAATTTTAAAACGTCCATTGTGATGAGGGAAAGGAAGTGCACGAATTGAATTTTCGTGAAATGACAAAGGAACAATTAACAGAAGAATCGTTAATTAACTTAGCTTATGCAATTTTAAATGAAAAACGTGCCTCAGTGTCTTTTAATGATTTATTAAAATTAATTCAAGAGCTTGTGGGCTATAGTGATGCAGAAATGAAATCCCGTCTGTTACAATTTTATACAGATATCAATATTGATGGTCGCTTCTTATATAATCAAGAAGCAGGCTGGGGCTTACGTGAATGGTTTAAAGTTGAGCAAATCGAAGAAGAAACAGCTCCTTCTGTTAAGACTCAAAAGAAAAAATCTAAAGCTGCCTTTGATGATGAAGATCTTGATGAAGATGTAGACTTAGATGAAGAAGATATCGACTTTGATGAAGACTTTGAAGAGTTCATTGATGAAGAAGAACTTGATGAAGAAGATGATGAAAAAGAAGATATCGACTTTGACGATGAAGAACTAGAAGAAATTGATGAAGAAATCGATGAAGAGTTTATTGATGAAGAGGAAGAAGAATTTGAGGAAGAAGAGGAAGAGATCTAATACAGTACTCTTAGAATTTTCTTTCTTTTAAGCTAGAAGCAAAAAATCTTGACTTCTATCACGGTTACGTTTAATCTTTTACTTGGGCTCCTTAAAAGAAGGAGAAAGACCGTGTATATAATACGCTCCCCCTGCAAACCTATGCAGGAGGAGCGTTTTTTTGTTTTTAACTTTAATCATTTTAGTTCTCCCATACTTTTAATACCGATATGAATATAAATGTTTTTAATTATTCATGATGTATAGTAAACGGTGACTGAAAAGTTATTAGAGTTTTATGGTTTAAAGGAAAGTGGAAAAGAGATAGAACCGATTACAGCTTCGAATCGACTACATTTTGTAGACATTCTCGGCTTTTCTTTTTTTAGGGTATTAGAATGTAAATGGTTCTGATCCCCCCTAAACGCACTAATATTTTAGAACATCATAAGGAGGAATTTATTCATGACGAAGTATATTTTTGTAACAGGTGGGGTTGTATCATCACTTGGAAAAGGGATTGTTGCAGCATCTTTAGGCCGTTTATTAAAAAATCGTGGGTTAGAAGTGACGATTCAAAAATTTGACCCATATATCAATATTGACCCAGGTACGATGAGTCCTTATCAACATGGTGAGGTTTTTGTAACAGATGATGGTGCTGAGGCTGATTTAGACTTAGGACACTATGAACGTTTTATTGATATTAACCTAGGGAAACATTCTACAGTAACTTCAGGTCGTGTTTACCAATCTGTATTACAGAAAGAACGTCGTGGAGATTATAATGGTGGAACAGTCCAAGTAATTCCTCATATTACAAACGAAATCAAAGATCGTATCCAACGTGCTGGTCGTGAAACAAATGCAGATGTTGTGATCACAGAGGTTGGTGGAACAGTAGGTGATATTGAATCATTGCCATTCCTAGAAGCCATTCGCCAAATGAAAACAAATTTAGGGCATAACAATGTAATGTATATTCACTGTACACTTATTCCTTATATTAAAGCAGCTGGTGAACTTAAAACAAAACCTACACAGCATTCTGTTAAAGAATTACGCTCTTTAGGTATTCAGCCAAATATTATCGTAGTTCGTACTGAACAAGAAGTACCACAAGAGATGAAAGAGAAATTAGCATTATTCTGTGATGTTCAACCACATGAAATTATTGAATCTCGTGATGCTGAGCATTTATATGAAGTACCATTAAACCTACATGCGCAAGATATAGATGATATCGTTTTGGATCATTTTGGTATGGAAGCTCCAGAAGCAGATATGGAAGAATGGCGTGACCTTGTAGAAAAAGTGAAGAACTTACCAAATAAAAGAAAGGTAGCATTAGTAGGGAAATACGTAGAACTACAAGATGCTTACATTTCTGTAGTTGAGGCATTAAAGCATGCTGGATATGCATTTAATTCTGATATTGAAATTGACTGGATTAATGCAGAACACGTTGATGCTAACAATGTGGCCTCGCTATTAAAAGGTGCTGACGCTATTTTAGTACCAGGCGGCTTTGGTGATCGTGGTGTTGAAGGTAAAATCTTAGCAACACAATATGCACGTGAAAATAATGTTCCTTTCCTAGGCATTTGTTTAGGTATGCAATTAGCAACAGTAGAATTTGCACGTAATGTACTTGGCCTAAAAGGTGCTCATTCTACAGAGCTTGATGCAAATACGGAGTATCCAATTATCGACTTCCTACCAGATCAAAATGATACTGTAGATATCGGTGGTACTTTACGTTTAGGTTTATACCCATGTAAATTAAAGGATGGTTCAAAAGCTAGCCAAGCCTATGGTAAAGAGCTTGTTTATGAGCGTCATCGTCACCGCTATGAATTTAACAATGAATATCGTGAGGCAATGGAAGCAGCTGGCCTTGTCTTCTCAGGTACAAGTCCTGATGGCAAATTGGTTGAAATTATTGAGCTACCAGAAAACAACTTCTTTGTAGCATGTCAATTCCACCCAGAGCTAGTGTCACGTCCAAATCGTCCACAACCATTGTTCCGCGATTTTATCGGCTCAACATTTAAATAATCAAAAAGAGTTGTCTCGTGATATACGAGACAACTCTTTTTAATTTGATGACTACAATTCTTCTTCATCCAACCCAAGCATTTCATCATAAGCAATTTTGACAGCTTCATATACAAAGAGTCCTGCAAGTGCATGTGGTACAACAATACGTTGACCTAGATCATTTGGTATTAAACCGCCTTTAATGCGTGTAGAAACATACGTATAGGCTAAATCAGCAAGAGGGTTATCTACACTAGCTGCTTCACTAGCTATAGCAGCAAAGGGAATAAATTGCGTATTTAATTTTTGTGCTAAGACGAGTGCTTCTTCATCATATGCACTACGAGTAAAAATGCAAACCCGATCAGCTTCTGTTAAGCTTGTGTCTGTAGTCCAAGGTGCTAACTTGCTAAAGGGTTCGACTGCTTGAAGTGCATTTAATGCCACAACCTGCATTTCTCCAAAGCAAGCAAAATAGACATTTCCTTCGCCGATTGCGGCTTGTGCTAATAACCTTGCTGTTTCCTCGATAGCATCTTCTTCATTTTGTATAATTCTTTGTAATAATCCACTTAATTGTGTTGTTAGAATTTTTGACATGTTCCCACCTCTATTCATATTATAGGGGGTAAAAGGTAGAAAGCAAAAGCAGATAATTTATAATACTAGAAGGTATTAAGCTGAAAAAGGAGAATTATACATAATAAAGAAAGTTTTTGTGTAAGAATAAAACTAAAAAGGGCGGAATGCGATGTGAAACGATTACTAATTGTCGATGATCAGCAGGGAATTCGTTTACTTTTAAATGAAGTGCTGAAAAAGGAAGGATATATTACATATTTAGCAGCGAATGGTTCAGAGGCATTAAAGTATGCAGACGAACAAGAGATGGATTGTGTTTTACTGGACATGAAAATTCCAGGAATGGATGGTATTGAAATTTTGAGACGTTTAAAAAAGAAGTTTCCAAAGCTGCCTGTTTTTATGATGACAGCATACGGAGAATTGGATGTTGTGCAAGAAGCGTTAGAATTAGGAGCCATTCGTTACTTTACAAAACCGTTTGATATTTTCGAAGTGCGTGATGAAGTAAATAAAGCTTTACAAGTTTAAAAAGCAGGCAGTGGACACACGGCCTGTTTTTTTATGTTGATTAATAGCTCCTGCTTTTCAGGTGCGAGGACTTCGTTACGCAACACTTCACTTCGTCACCCCTGCCGCTACGTTACACTTCGCTTTCGGGTAGAAAATAATAGCCCCTGCTTTTCAGGTGAGAGGACTTCGTTGCGTTACACTTCACTGCCGCTACGTTACACTCCG
>NZ_DJAU01000034.1:4221-7459 GCF_002429725.1 Lysinibacillus sp. UBA5994
CCCCTGCTTTTCAGGGGCTATTATTTTTGCTATGATTGAGGAGCATGTTTATGTAGAAAGAATAGTCCTATGAGGAGGATTTTTAGTATGGCATTAGTATCTATGAAAGAGATGTTAATTAAAGCAAAAGCAGAAGGTTATGCTGTTGGTCAATTCAACATTAATAACCTTGAATGGACTCAGGCAATTTTACAAGCAGCTGAAGAAGAAAAATCTCCAGTGATTCTTGGTGTTTCTGAAGGCGCAGGTAAATATATGGGCGGATTTATTTCTGTTGTTCATATGGTAAAAGGTTTAATGGAATCTTACGGTACTACAGTTCCTGTAGCAATTCACCTTGACCATGGTTCTAGCTTTGCAAAATGTAAAGAAGCAATTGATGCAGGCTTTACTTCCGTGATGATTGATGCATCACATCACCCATTTGAGGAAAATGTGAAAATTACTTCAGAAGTAGTAGAATACGCACATGCTAAAGGCGTTTCTGTGGAAGCAGAATTAGGGACAGTTGGTGGAGATGAAGATGGCGTAATCGGTGGTATTATTTACGCTGATCCAGAAGAATGCCGCAAAATGGTTGAACTAACAGACATCGATTGCTTAGCTCCAGCACTTGGTTCTGTACACGGTCCTTACAAAGGAGAGCCAAACTTAGGCTTTAAAGAAATGGAGGAGATCTCTAAATTGGCAGACCTTCCACTTGTTTTACATGGTGGTACAGGTATCCCAACAAAAGATATCCAACGTTCTATTTCGTTAGGTACGGCTAAAATTAACGTCAATACTGAAAATCAAATTGAAGCAACAAAAGTAATTCGTGAAATTCTGGACAACGACAAAGTTGTTTACGACCCACGTAAATTCCTTGGTCCAGCACGTGAAGCCATCAAAGCTACGGTTATTGGTAAAATTCGTGAATTTGGAAGTGCACAAAAAGCATAATTTTTGCATTTAATATGTTACAAAAGCATAGATAAATACACATAATAAGAGAAGTGTTGATGCTTTCAATCGACCTTCTCTTGTTTTTGAAATAAAGAAATTTTGGAAAATATTTAATAATATAAGAAAAATGATCAGGAGGAAATAATATGAAATTTTTCATTGATACAGCAAACTTTGAAGAGATTAAAGAGGCACATGCATGGGGTATTTTATCAGGAGTGACGACAAACCCATCGTTAGTGGCTAAAGAAGAGAATGTTTCTTTCCATGATCGTCTTCGCGAAATCGCTGAGCTCGTTGATGGCTCTGTAAGTGGAGAAGTTATTGCACTTGATGCAGAAGGTATGATTAAAGAAGGTTTGGAATTAGCTGCGATTGCGCCAAACATCACAGTAAAGCTTCCTATGACACCAGCTGGATTAGAGGCATGTCGATTCTTTGCAAACAAAGGAATTAAAACAAACGTGACATTAATTTTTAGTGCTAACCAAGCATTAATGGCTGCGCGTGCAGGTGCTACATACGTATCACCATTTATCGGCCGTTTAGATGACATTGGTCAAAATGGTGTTGAGTTAATTGAAACAATTGCAGATATTTTTACAATTCATAATATCGATACACAAATCATCGCTGCCTCTGTTCGTCACCCGCAACACGTTACAGCAGCGGCTTTAGCAGGCGCACATATTTCAACTACTCCGTTTAAAGTATTAAAGCAGCTTTTCCACCATCCATTAACTGAAAAAGGAATTGAAGGATTTTTAGCGGATTGGAATAAGAGAAAAGGCGAATAATAAGATTATAAAGTGTGCAAATTGCAAAAATACTACTTTCCAATCATGAGGGAGAACGCAAAATGGATGTTTATAAAATTACTGGCGAAAATCGTCTACAAGGTACAATTAAAGTTAGTGGTGCAAAAAATAGTGCAGTCGCCTTAATTCCTGCATCAATTTTGGCGAACTCTCCAGTGACTATTGGAGGGATACCCGAAATTTCAGATGCTTGGACGTTAAAGGCTCTATTAGAGGAAATTGGTGGAGAAGTTTCATTTGAGAATGGGAAAATGACAATCGATCCAACAGAGATGATTGCATTGCCCTTACCAAACGGCAACGTTAAAAAGTTACGTGCTTCTTATTATTTAATGGGGGCTATGCTTGGACGTTTCAAAAAAGCAGTTATTGGTTTACCTGGAGGCTGTTTTTTAGGACCTCGACCTATTGATCAACATATAAAGGGCTTTGAGGCTTTAGGAGCTAAAATTACTAATGAACACGGAGCCATTTATTTACGTGCAGATGAATTGATAGGGGCAAAAATTTATTTAGATGTGGCAAGTGTTGGGGCTACGATTAATATCATGCTTGCTGCTGTCCTTGCTAAGGGACGTACTGTCATTGAAAATGCTGCAAAAGAACCTGAGATAATTGATGTGGCGACACTTCTAACAAATATGGGTGCCAATATTAAAGGTGCAGGTACAAGTGTCATTCGTATCGAAGGCGTAGAAGAGCTACATGGTACTGAACATACGATTATACCTGATCGCATTGAGGCCTCTACATTTTTGATTATGGCTGCAGCAGTTGGTGATGGTATAACAATCGATAACGTTATTCCACTGCACTTAGAAGCAATTATCGCCAAGCTTCGTGAAATGGGTGTGAAAATTGAGATTGGTGAAGAAAGTATTTATGTACCAAAAACAGACCTCTCAACATTACAGGCAGTGGATGTCAAAACATTGGTATACCCTGGATTCCCAACGGATATTCAACAACCGCTTGCCGTGTTAATGTCACAAGCATTCGGTTCCTCAAAAGTAACAGATACTATTTACACAGCTCGTTTCAAGCATATTGATGAGCTTCGTCGTATGAATGCAGATGCTCGTGTAGAAGGAAACACAGCAATTATTAAAGGGCCGAGTAGATTACATGGCTCAACTGTCACAGCTACAGATCTTCGTGCTGGAGCAGCTTTAGTATTAGCTGGACTCTTAGCAGAAGGAGAAACTGAGATTCAGGACATCTATCATATCGAACGTGGCTATAGCTCACTTATTGAGAAATTACGTGATTTAGGCGCTGATATTCGACGTGAAACAATTGTGGCACGTGTAGCTGAGACAAAGGAATAATGAGAGCTAAAAGTTTTCAACCAATTATGTTACAATAGAGGTAATTTGAATGTTTTGGCACGAAAAGGTGCCCATAACGGGAGGCAAAGCAACAATGGAACGTAGTTTATCGATGGAAGTAGTACGAGTAACAGAAGCAGCAGCAAT
>NZ_DJAU01000034.1:7546-32618 GCF_002429725.1 Lysinibacillus sp. UBA5994
TTATATTGGTGAAGAACTTGGTTTACGAAATGGTGGTCCTAAAGTAGATATTGCAGTAGATCCTTTAGAAGGTACAAACATTGTAGCAAAAGGTACAAATGGTGCTATGACAGTTCTTGCTATTGCAGATAAAGGGAATCTGTTAAATGCACCAGATATGTACATGGAGAAAATTGCTGTAGGACCAGAAGCGGCGGGCAAAGTGGATATCAATGCTTCCGTCACTTATAACTTATTACAAGTAGCAAAAGCTAAAAATAAAGATATTTCTGATGTTGTAGCTACTCTTTTAGATCGACCACGTCACCAAGCGATTGTTGATGAAATTCGTGAGGCTGGTGCACGTATTAAATTTATCCAAGATGGCGATGTTGGTGCAGCAATCAATACGGCTTTTGATGAAACAGGCATTGATATTATGTTTGGAACAGGTGGTGCACCTGAGGGTGTTATAGCAGCAGTAGCTTTAAAATGCCTTGGTGGTGACTTCCAAGCAAAACTAGTACCAGAAGATGAAGAGCAATTAGAACGCTGCACAAAAATGGGTGTGGATGTTGAAAAAGTTCTTTATTTAGATGACCTAGTAAAAGGTGACGATGCTATTTTTGCAGCGACAGCAGTAACAGATTGCGAGCTTTTAAAGGGTGTTCAATATAAAGGTGCTTATGCCTTAACTCATTCAGTAGTTATGCGTGCTAAATCTGGTACGGTTCGCTTTGTTGAAGGCCGTCACGCTCTTGAGAAAAAACCTAGATATTAATGTTATTTTCTTCTAAAATATACCTAGTACATCTATTGTGCTAGGTACCTTCTTCTTTAAATAACCATCCCATATTTTTAAGGCAATGTTTAGTTATATGGTGGAAGTATTTCAATAGATATTATTAAAGGCAACCATATAAGCGTTAGCAGAGCCAATCGTAAACTTCAATGATAACCCCATTAAATTGAATTATATTTTGAAAAAGACTGGAGTTGTGCATATGTCTGCATTGACAATCGCTCAATTAGAAAACATGACGTTAAAAGAGCTTTACGCCCTTGCACGCCAATATAAAATTTCATATTATAGCAAGCTAACGAAAAAAGAATTAATATTTGCTATTTTGAAAACGCGTTCAGAGCAAGAGGGCTATTTCTTTATGGAAGGCGTACTAGAAATTGTTTCGCAAGAGGGCTTCGGCTTCCTTCGACCAATCAACTACTCACCAAGTAAAGAAGATATTTATATTTCTGCATCCCAAATTCGTCGCTTTGATTTGCGTAATGGGGACAAGGTGTCAGGAAAGGTGCGTCCACCGAAGGAAAATGAGCGCTATTATGGCCTATTACAAGTAGATGCTGTCAATGGCGAAGATCCTGAAGTAGCGAAAGAACGAGTTCATTTCCCAGCACTAACACCTTTATATCCAAATCGACAAATTAAACTAGAAACAACACAACGCAATTTATCCACACGTATAATGGATTTAGTGGCACCAGTAGGCTTTGGACAACGTGGATTAATTGTAGCTCCGCCAAAGGCAGGGAAAACGTCTTTATTAAAAGAGATTGCGAACGCTATTACAACCAATCATCCGCAAGCGGAGTTAATTGTCCTATTGATTGATGAACGACCTGAGGAAGTGACAGATATTGAACGTTCTGTCAATGCAGATGTTGTCAGCTCAACATTTGATGAAGTACCTGAGAACCACGTCAAAGTGGCTGAAATAGTATTAGAACGCGCACGACGTTTAGTGGAACATAAACGTGATGTAATTATTTTAATGGACTCTATTACACGTTTAGCTCGTGCTTATAACTTAGTAATTCCACCAAGTGGACGTACACTATCTGGTGGTATTGATCCTGCTGCATTCCATAGACCGAAACGTTTCTTTGGTTCGGCTCGTAATATTGAAGAAGGCGGCAGTTTAACAATTTTAGCAACGGCTTTAGTAGATACAGGTTCTCGTATGGATGAAGTTATCTATGAAGAATTTAAGGGAACAGGGAACTTAGAGCTTCATCTTGATCGTCAGTTAGCGGAACGCCGTATATTCCCTGCGCTTGACATTCGTCGTTCGGGTACACGTAAAGAAGAGCTTCTTCTGGAACCAGAACAACTTGAAAAGCTATGGGCAATTCGTAAAACGTTTTCTGATGCACCTGATTTTGCAGAGCGCTTCCTGAAAAAAATACGTACAACAAAATCAAATGAAGAATTTTTTGAAAAGCTAAACGAAGATATGAAAAAAGCAACAAAGGGTAAGGGACTTTTATAAAGGGCATCACCATTGACAATCAAATTGTCAGTGGTGATTTTTTTTTGTATATGTTTATTTTATAAATGTATATTGAAATTGATAATCATTATCAATATAATGGTAAGTAAATATGTGTTCTGAAGGAGACGAAGATGAATTATGATGCCTATATGCTTCTTTGGCAAAATGCATTTATCCAGTTGAAGCAAATCGATTACATAAATAAATCAGACATTCATGTGTCAAAGGTTTTAACATATAGCTCGTTTCTTATTGTCACAGCAGGCGGTGCACAGATTGTCATTGATGATCAATCTTATCATGTGCAACGCTTCAGTATTTTTCATCTAGGTAAATCTCAATCTCTTCACATTAAGGCACATCAGAGTGTTAGCTATTTTCTCATTAGCTATAAAGGAGATGTCATGTACAAAGATGCCTTTATGCAGCATTTGCACATGCACTATCAACCATTCCAAATACATTTCTCTTGTGTACCCGCAAATCCGATAGTCATTCACAGCATCCTTCAGGATATGTATAGCAAATGGCAATCTGGCTCTATACAGGAGCATTTATCTGTAAGGGCATCCTTCTATGAGCTTATCTATCATGTCTTTCGAGAATTAGCAGAAGGACAAGGGAAACCACATGAAATTGATAAGGCAGAAGCCGCACGATTATTTATAAAGCAACACATTCATCAACCATTATCTATCCAGACATTAGCAGATATGCTTCAGATTAGTACACGACATTTATTACGCATCTTTAAAGCTCGCTATGAAATAGGTCCACAAATATATTTACAACAATTGAGAATAGAGCAGGCTAAGCAGTATTTATTAACCAATCAATATGGCATAAAAGAAATTGCCATATCTCTTGGATTTGAAGATGAATATTATTTTAGCCGTGCTTTTAAAAAAGCAACAAAACTGGCTCCAAGTAGCTTTAGGCTGAAATATGCATTTAATATGTCCGAAATTGCCATTACAAATGAGAATCATTTTCAATACAATAATAATCAGCTCGCGCAAGCAAAACGATTTGAGAATGGAGAAAATGAAATCATGATGAAGAAGATGATTCACCATATAAAGCTACCTTTTTTATTAAGCCTGTTCGTTTTAATGGCAGCGTGTAATGAAGAGACAAGCCAATCTAAGGTTGATGAACCAACTTCGCCCGAGAAGGCAGAGACTAGAACCGTAACAGATGATAGTGGACGCGAAGTAGAGATTCCAATGCAGGCAGAGAGAGTCGTAACTGATTGGTATCTGGGGCAAATTTTAGCGTTAGATGTTGTACCAGTTGGAGGCGTAACGGCTAACCTTGATTATGCTGCTTTCTTAAAGCAACACTATAAGGATGGTGAAATTACGAATATTGGTACAGATGGTAAGGTGTCATTAGAAAAAGTTTTAGAGTTAAAGCCAGACTTGATTATTACTTGGAATATTGAAGATGTAGCGAAATATGAAAAAATTGCCCCGACAATTGTCTTCGCTGAAGATGCACATCAATCAGCGATTGAGGAGATTAAGGCAATGGGGAATTACTTAGGAAGACAAGAAGAGGCTAAGGCCTTTACAAAAGAATTTGAAGATCGGATCGTAAAAGCTAAAGAAAAAATCATGGATGTGATTCCAGAGGGAGCCACATTTACTATTTATGAAATGTTTGAAAAAAATGCAACGATTGTAGGGCAATCAAGTGTATCGGGCGGTAGAGCGCTCTATCAAATTTTGGGCATGAAACCTCAAGAAAAGGTGCAGGAGATTTTTGATACAAAGGAAGCAAGTAATGGACGCTATGAGATTTCCTATGAGGTAGTAGGTAACTATGTAGGTGACTATAACTTCATGATTAATTTCTTTAACAAAGATGGCCAGTTGCCAGCAACATGGACAAACTTAGATGTCGTTAAAAGTAATCAAGTATTAGAGCTTCCATCTGAATATTATTTTGCTTCTGATCCGCTTTCTGGCTTACACCAAGCTGAAGAACTAGCTGACAAAATAGTTGAATTTACAAAGGCTCATCAACAATAACTGAGATAACAGGAGAGCTATTGTAGATAGCTCATTTATAGATACGTAAAACGAGATCACGATAGGAGGCTACACCATGTTATTACGGCGATTTTTTTCATATTATAAGCCCTATAAAGGCTTATTTATTTTAGATTTTAGCTGTGCCATATTAGTGGCACTAATAGAGCTTGCGTTTCCAATTGTTTTAAATAAAGTAATTGATGATATTCTGCCAGATGGGGAATTGAAATGGATTATTATGGCGAGTTTATTGCTGTTTGGATTATATATTTTTAACTCCATTCTTCATTTTATCGTTTCATATTGGGGACATATGCTGGGCATTAATATTGAGACGGATATGAGAAAAGAATCCTTCAGCCATGTACAAAAGCTATCCTTTAGATATTTTGATAACAACAAAACAGGGCATCTTGTTTCTCGTTTAACAAATGATTTGATGGATATTGGTGAACTTGCTCACCATGGTCCAGAGGATATCTTTATTGCAGCGATGACGATTATTGGAACATTTGGTGTCATGTACTATATTGATCCAACCTTTACGATTCTTATTTTCTTACTTGTTCCGATTATCTTAATCTTAACCATTATTTTCGGGAAATTAATGTCCAAGGCATTCCGTCAAATGTTTGGAGATATTGCAGATTTTAATGCACGTGTTGAAAACAATGTAAGTGGTATTCGTGTTGTACAAGCTTTTACAAATGAAGATCATGAGATTAAACGCTTTAAAGTAAATAATGAAAGATTCCGTATGACAAAGCTGTTTTCCTATAAAGTAATGGCTTGGAATGAAGCTATTTCAGGCATACTCACGAAGGTATTATCACTCTTTACTTTATTTGTTGGGGCTTATTTTGTATTAAATGGGCATTTAACAAATGGCGATTTTATCGCATTTATTTTACTTTCAGGTATTCTCTTAGGCCCAATTAACAAAATCAATATGTTTATAGAAAGCTATCCTAAGGGCATGGCAGGATTTAGGCGCTATATTGAATTCCTCGAAACGGAGCCCGAAATTGCGGACCGTCCAGAAGCGAAAACAATCGATGAAATTGATGGTGAAATTACTTTTTCTAATGTATCGTTTGGCTACGCTGCCAATAATCGTGCCTTACATCAAATTAATTTAAAGGTACGTCCTGGTGAAACGGTTGCCTTAGTAGGCCCTTCTGGTGCAGGGAAATCTACGATCTGTAGCCTATTGCCACGTTTTTATGAGGTGAATGAGGGTTCCATTAAGATTGATGGTGTTGATATACGAGACTTTAAACTGCAATCTTTACGTTCGCATATCGGGATTGTCCAGCAAGATGTCTTTTTATTCGATGGTACCATTCGTGAAAACATAGCCTATGGTGATTTAAATGCCAGTGAAGAAGATATTTGGTATGCCGCACAACGAGCACAACTGACGGATGTAATCAATGCTTTACCAGAAGGCATGGATACTCTCATAGGTGAACGTGGTGTCAAATTATCAGGTGGACAAAAACAAAGATTATCAATTGCGCGTATTTTCTTGAAAAATCCAAAAATCTTAATACTAGATGAAGCAACATCTGCATTGGATACAGAAACAGAACAAGCTATCCAGCAAGCCTTAAACGAGCTTTCTATCGGTCGTACTACATTAGTGATTGCCCACCGTTTAGCAACGATTAAGGATGCAGACAGAATTGTTGTGGTATCGAAAAAGGGCATTATTGAAGAAGGCACACATGAGCAATTAATGGAACGTCAAAATGCTTACTATGGCTTGTATACAGCCCAATTTGGTTTACAAATTTAAAAGTAAAAGCATTCTCAAAAGTGAAAGGAAGTTAAAGATGTCAGTACTTGAAATAGATCATGTTGCGATTGGTTACTCTTCTGCGCTCATCGTCAATGATTTAAGTGTGGAGATTCCAAAAGGGGAGATCTCCACGATTATTGGTCCAAATGGTTGTGGCAAGTCTACTTTATTAAAGGCTGTAGCACGTGTATTACGCACACAAAATGGAGCTGTCTATTTAGATGGCAAAGCTATACATCAATTGAAAACAAAAGAAGTGGCCAAAAGAATGGCTATTTTACCTCAAACAGCAACAGCACCAGGAGGATTAACGGTTTTTGAACTGGTATCCTATGGTCGTTTTCCTCATCAAGTAGGGTTTGGTACATTGCAAAAGGAAGACTATGAATATATCCATTGGGCTATTGATGTTACGGGACTAAGAGAATTTAGTGATCGACCAATCGAAGCATTATCAGGTGGTCAGCGTCAGAGAGTATGGATTGCTATGGCATTGGCGCAAGGCACGGATATTTTAGTACTGGATGAACCAACAACTTATTTAGATTTAGCACATCAGCTCGATATTTTATTGTTGCTACAAAAACTAAATAAGGAAGAAGGACGAACAATTATCATGGTTTTACATGATTTAAATCATGCATCACGGTTCTCTCATTTTATGATGGCCATGAGAGACGGCAATTTAATGGTGAATGGCAGTCCAAAAGAAGTGATGACAAAAGAAAATTTACAAAGGGTATTTAATATTGATGCAGAAATGGCTGTATGTCCCTATAGTGAAAATCCAATCTGCCTATCTTATCAGTTGTACGATATGAAAAAATAAAAGCTAGTTGGAAGTTATGAGGAGGAAATAAAATGACTACGTCGACAGGAGTAGGAGAGCTCCACGATTTAGAAGAGCTACAGAAGCGATCTCATCCGATCCGTGGAGTAGTGGCTTTAATCGTAGGAGTAATTGGATTAATAGTTGCCATTGGCTTATCAATTTCTTTTGGTGCAGCAGATATTTCATTGGGTACTGTTTGGACAGCTGTTACCCATTTTTCACCAGAATTAACAACACATCAAATTATCCATGATATTCGCTTACCACGGGTACTTGGAGCAGCATTAGTCGGTGCAAGCTTTGCGGTAGCGGGTGCGATTATGCAGGGGATGACACGCAACCCTTTAGCAGACTCAGGGTTATTAGGCTTGAACTCAGGAGCTGCCTTTATGTTAGCCGTATGTTTTGCCTTCTTCCCTGGGTTGCCTTATATGTATTTAATTTTATGGTCCTTTGTAGGTGCAGGTCTTGGTGTGGCCATCGTTTATGGTATTGGTTCGCTTTCTAAAGGTGGCTTAACACCTATGCGACTAGTTTTAGCAGGAGCTGCTGTTAGTGCGTTACTTGGGGCGCTCGGAGAAGGAATTGCTCTTTATTTTCGTATCGGACAAGACCTCGCATTTTGGTATGCGGGTGGGGTTTCGGGCACAAAATGGAGCCATCTACAAATCTTATCTCCATGGATACTTGTTGCGATGATAGGAGCTCTAATCCTATCACGCTCCATCACCGTACTGAGCTTAGGTGAAGAAATTGCAGTCGGGCTAGGGCAACGTACTGCGGTGGTAAAAGTATGGGGAATGATCATTGTTTTAGTTTTAGCGGGTGCAGCAGTTTCTGTTGTCGGTGCGGTTGGTTTTGTAGGGTTAATTATCCCTCATTTAACCAGATACATAGTTGGTCATGATTATCGCTGGATCATCGCTTGTTCTTTGGTATATGGAGCATTGCTTGTTGTGTTAGCTGATTTAGTAGCACGTGTTATTAATCCACCATATGAAACACCCATTGGTGCGCTCATAGCCTTTATTGGAGTACCATTCTTCCTTTATTTAGCTCGAAAAGGAGGGAAAGAACTATGAGTAACAGCTATTTAACACCAAGTCAGCTAAAGGCGAAAAGGAAACATTTTTCCATCCTTGCTACGCTCATTGTGTTAATCGTTATTACCTTTGTCATAAGTATGAATACAGGTGTCATTAAACTGACACCAATGGAGGTTCTTCGGACTCTTTTTGGTCAAGGTGATGCACAACAGCAGCTTATCTTATATGAATTCAGACTTCCAAGAATTGTGATTGCTGTATTAGTAGGTATGGGGTTAGCTATATCAGGCGCTATTTTACAGGGCATTTCTAAAAATGCCTTAGCAGACCCAGGAATCTTAGGGATTAATGCGGGAGCAGGACTAGCGGTTATGCTCTATGTGTCATTTTTCCCAACTACGAAAGCAGCACCTGTTTATTTACTGCCTATACTGGCTTTTGTAGGAGCAGGTTTGACAGCTGTACTGATTTATTCACTTTCTTATCGACGCCATGAGGGGATTACACCAATGCGTTTAATCTTAACTGGGGTAGCTGTGGCAGCAGGGATTAGCTCCGCTATGATTGTGCTAACACTACGTCTATCGCCAGAGAATTATCAATTTGTAGCAACATGGCTAGCAGGTAGCATTTGGGGCTCAAATTGGAGATTTGTTCTGTCGTTATTACCATGGTTAGTTATCTTATTGCCATTCGTCTATTCAAAATCACGTGTATTAAACATATTGAATTTAGGTGAATTAACAGCAGTAGGACTAGGTGCCTCGATAGAAAAAGAGCGACGCTGGTTGTTGGCTGCTGCTGTTGGTTTGGCTGGAGCTAGTGTTTCAGTAAGTGGTGGAATTGGTTTCGTTGGCCTTGTTGCGCCACACTTAGCTCGACAGCTTGTTGGGGCTAAACACCAGTTTTTATTGCCAACCGCAGCATTATTAGGAGGTTTCTTAGTGTTAATGGCTGATACAATCGGTCGTTCCATTTTAGAACCTTCAGAAATTCCAGCAGGGATTGTGGTAGCAGTTTTAGGAGCACCTTATTTCTTGTATTTACTAGCACGATTAAAAGAGTAAATGGCACTTTTTCCTTTGTGTGTGAATAGTATTACCATGAGGGGAAAGAATAGACGGTTATTAGATTAATTCTTGTCAAATAATTTACGTTTGAATAGATTAGAAGGGGATGGAGAAGAGGAAATGTCAGAGGAACTATATGATGTAACGATTGTTGGCGGTGGTCCAGCAGGGCTTTATACTGCCTTTTATAGTGGAATGCGAGATTTAAAAACGAAAATTATCGAGTATAGCTCACAACTTGGTGGTCGTATGTTAATATATCCTGAAAAAATGATTTGGGATGTAGGTGGAGTAACACCTATTTTAGGTGGTCAGCTTATTAAACAACTTGTGGAGCAAGCTGAAACCTTTGATCCAACGATTGTCTTAAATCAAAAAGTGGAAAAGTTAGATAAGCAACAGGATGGAACATTTATTTTAACATCCTCTACAGGAGAAAAGCATTATTCCAAAACGGTTATTTTAGCAGTAGGCTATGGCGTCCTTTCTATGCAAAAGCTTGAAATTGAAGGAGCAGATCGCTACGAAGTAACGAATTTACATTATACAGTTCAGGAATTAGAAATCTTTCGAGACAAGCATGTGTTGATTTCAGGTGGTGGTAATTCTGCGGTTGATTGGGCTAATGAGCTAGAGTCAATAGCCGCAAGCGTCACGATTGTTCATCGGCGAGATGATTTTGGAGGACATGAAAAAAATGTCTTACGTATGAAAGAATCCTTAGTTCATGTAAAAACGCCCTATGAAGTGGTTCAATTGCATGGGGACGGTGATTTAATTCAATATGTATCTATTGTCAATAAAGATACCGATGAATTGGAACGAGTAAAGGTAGATGCTGTCATTGTAAATCATGGTTTAAAATGTGATTATGGTGCGCTTGAAGAATGGGGATTAAATATTCAGGATGGCGTAGCAATTGTTAATGAGAATCGTGAAACGAACGTAGCGGGTATCTATGGAGCTGGTGATTTTATTGATCATCCTAGTAAAGTTAGATTAATAGCTGGTGCATTTACTGATGGAATACTAGCATTAAATAGTGCAAAACTATACTTGGAGCCAGATGCACCGAAAGTAGCCTATGTATCTTCACATAATATTCGCTTTAAAGAACGAAATGAGAAAATTGGGTTAGTAGACAATGATTATCGTGAAGTTCGCGGTTAGGTATTAGGGATGGTTTGCTTTTAATATTTTTTACTTGAAAATGATAAAATGTCTATGCTATACTTCAAAAGTATGCAACGTGTACATATGTAGCTGACGTTCCACTTCGACACAACTTTTGTAGTCGACATATTCGGGCTATGTAAGGTACAGTTCGATAATACTCTGTTCCAGATGGTTCAGGGCGAGAGGAGAAAACGAATATGAAACAAGGAATTCATCCAGACTACAAAGAAGCAACAGTAACTTGCTCTTGTGGGAACACTTTCAAAACTGGTTCAGTAAAAGAAAACATCGTTGTCGAGTTCTGCAACGAATGTCACCCATTCTATACTGGCCGTCAAAAATTCGCGTCTGCTGATGGTCGCGTGGATCGTTTCAACAAAAAATACGGTCTTAAAAACTAATGTTAGTTTAATACCTGCCAAGCATGCGCTTGGCAGGTATTTTTTTCAGTAAATAATACACGTTGATGCAAGTCTTTTCAAAATCCAGATTGACACAAAGAAAGGGAGAAGACAAAATGGCACAGCTATATTTTAAACATGGTGCAATGAATAGTGGGAAGTCAATAGAAATTCTAAAAGTTGCCCATAATTATGAAGAACAACAGAAACCTGTAATGATGTTTACTTCAGGTTTAGATACGCGTGATGAGGTGGGCTTCGTTTCCAGTCGAGTAGGTTTACGACAACAAGCCATTCCTGTTTATGAAGATACAAATATTTTTGAAATAGTGAAAACTAATGCTGTCAAACCTTATTGTGTGCTTGTGGATGAAGTTCAATTTCTAAAAAAAGCACATGTTTTACAGCTAGCTAACATTGTGGATAAATTGGACATTCCCGTAATGGGCTTTGGTTTAAAAAATGATTTTCAAAATGAGCTATTTGAAGGTAGCCAGTACATGCTTACATATGCAGATAAAATTGAGGAAATGAAAACAATTTGCTGGTTCTGTCATAAAAAAGCAACAATGAATTTGCGTGTAGATGAAAGTGGAAAGCCAGTTTACACAGGAGATCAAATTCAAATCGGTGGCAATGATTCGTATTATCCTGTTTGCCGAAAATGTCATGCAAATCCACCGCTTTAAAGCTAAGTAGCTTGTTAAAGCGCTAAGAAAAAGTAGCATACATGTGAAAATTTCCTTATACTAAGTAGTGGAAATAAGAAATGAAAAAACCATTACGCCTTAGCGTAATTTTGATGAAAGCGGCTTCTCTGTAAAAAAGGAGCAATTTAAAAAACTAAATAGAGGTGAAATCCATGTTTGATCGATTACAAGCAGTGGAAGATCGTTATGAAAGGCTTACTGAGCTTTTGAGCGATCCGGATATTGTTAATGATAGTAAGAAATTACGCGAATATTCTAAGGAACAATCAGATATCCAAGAGACAGTAGATACTTATCGTGAATATAAAAGTGTTAAAGAACAGCTAGTAGATACACGAGAAATGTTAGATAGCGAAAAAGATCCTGATATGCACGAAATGGTAAAGGAAGAATTTAACCTATTAAAAGCACAGCAGGAAGAGCTAGAAGAGCGATTACGTATTTTATTAATTCCAAAAGATCCGAATGATAATAAAAACGTTATTATGGAAATCCGTGGGGCAGCTGGTGGTGACGAGGCTAATATTTTTGCAGGTGACTTGTTCCGTATGTATTCTCGCTATGCAGAAACGCAAGGTTGGAAAATTGATATTATGGAAGCTACACCAAACCCAATGGGCGGCTATAAAGAGGTAATCTTTATGATTAATGGACAAGGAGCCTATTCAAAATTCAAATTTGAAAATGGCGCACACCGTGTACAACGTGTCCCTGCTACAGAATCACAAGGCCGAATTCATACATCAACAGCAACAGTTGCTTGCTTACCCGAGGTTGAGGAAGTAGATGTTGAAATCCATGAAAAAGATATCCGTGTAGATACATTCGCATCTTCTGGTGCGGGTGGTCAATCTGTAAATACAACAATGTCTGCTGTTCGTATGACCCATTTACCGACAGGTGTTGTGGTTTCGATGCAGGATGAACGTTCACAAATTAAAAACCGTGAAAAAGCAATGAAAATTCTTCGTGCTCGTGTTGCAGATATGTATATGCAGGAAGCGCAAAAAGAGATTGATGCTACACGTAAATCAGCTGTTGGATCTGGTGACCGCTCTGAGCGAATTCGCACATACAATTATCCACAAAACCGCGTAACCGACCACCGTATCGGCTTAACGATTCAAAAGCTAGATCAAATCGTTGAAGGCAGACTAGATGAGATTATCGATGCTCTTATTTTAGAAGAACAAGCATCGAAGTTAGAGCGTTTAAATGATGACTTATAAAAATGTGATGGAGGCCCTTGAGTGGGCTTCTTCTTTTTTAGTGGATAATGGTTGTGAACAAACAGCAGCGCGGATTGTTATGCAACATGTGCTTGGTACTAGTTATGGAGAAGTTATGTTGCATTTGCAAGATGAATTAACAGCAGCGCAGCAAATGAGATTTAATGAGCTCATAGAAGAACATGTCAATGGACGCCCTGTCCAATACTGTGTTGGGTATGAGGAGTTTTATGGCCGTTCATTCTTAGTCGATGAATCTGTCTTAATACCACGACCTGAAACAGAGGAATTGGTGCTTGGAACAATTAATCGACTACCTAAATTATTTACAAAGCAAACATTGAAGCTGGCTGATATCGGTACAGGTAGTGGAGCCATTGCTATTTCAATGAAGCTGGAATGCCCAGCATTAACGGTCATAGCTACCGATTTATCAGAAGCTGCACTAGCAACTGCTCAAAAAAATGCAAAGCAATTAGAGGCAGATATTGATTTTAGATTGGGAGATTTAGCTGCTCCACTTGCAGGAGAAAAATTTGATATTGTTTTATCGAACCCACCGTATATCGCATTTGATGAGGCACAAGCAATGTCAAGCGTTGTGCTAGAGCATGAGCCGCATAGTGCCCTCTTTGCCGAGGAAGATGGTCTTATTTTATATAGAAAATTAGCCGAACAATTACCAGCTTATATGAATAGGCCAGCGTTGATTGGATTAGAAATCGGTTATACACAGGGGGAGAAAGTAGCCAAATTCTTTCAAGATAGTTTTCCACAGGCGACAGTTTCAGTAGAAAAAGATATTAACGGTAAACCTCGAATGATTTTTTGTGAGCTACATGTATAAAGTTTCTTATTCTTGCCAACAATGTTGAGCAAGGAGGGATTTTTATGTTGAACGAATACAAGATTATTAGATTACCTAAACAAAATATCTTTCTAGCTTTTGCTAGACTAGTATTAATTGCGATTGTTTTACAGTTATGTGTTTTATATATTCCAACATTAGTAGGTTTGGCGAAGGAATCTTCCGGTGATGTGCAAGAAAAAGATTTTCGTATACGTGTTATCGCAAACAGTAATACTGCACAAGATCAGCTAGAGAAACAGCAGCTTGTCCAAGATTTAAAGCCATACTTTCTACAACTGGGTACGGCTGGATTTGCTGGGAATGAGCAAATTCTTTCGTTAAAACAACAAATTGAAGCTGAACTGAGCGAAAATTATCCACAATTGGATGCACAGGTTGTTGTTGGGGATAATTTATTCCCACCAAAAAGACAAGGTGCTGTACTTTATCCACAAAATGTCTATCAATCAATTGTTGTAAAGATTGGTGATGCCCGTGGAGATAACTGGTGGTGCAGTATTTTCCCATCGATATGTGAGCCTGATAAAGAAGAGGTAAAAGAAGAAGTAGAAGTAGAAGAAAAAGAACAAGTTACATTCTTTATATGGGAATGGATTAAAGGACTTTTTGAATGAATTGTGCACAAATTCAGACAACTTATACACATTTTTTATTAAGTTATAAACAATATGTGGATAATTCAGTAAAAACGAATAATTGAAGGTAGGTATTAATCATGAAAACTGTTTGTAAGGTTGTGGACAGTAATGTGAATAGTCAGATTAATTATACACAAGCTGTGGATATCTTAAATGCAGGAGAGGTAGTCGCATTTCCAACAGAGACGGTTTATGGCTTAGGAGCGATTGCCACAAATGATCTGGCAGTTAAAAAGATATTTGAAGCAAAAGGTCGACCTTCAGATAATCCTTTAATTGTCCATGTTGGTACAAAAGAGGAAGTAGCGATCTATATCGACCATATTTCTGACATAGCTAAACAATGCATGGATTTATTTTGGCCAGGACCATTAACACTGGTGATGCCAGCGAAGCCAGATGTATTAGCTAAAAGTGTCACAGCTGGGTTATCAACAGTTGGCATTCGAATGCCTGATCATCCAGTAGCGCTCGCCTTACTACAACAGCTCCAAAAACCGCTTGCTGCACCGAGCGCTAATCGTAGTGGAAAGCCAAGTCCTACAGAAGCCGTTCATGTATTAGATGATTTAGAAGGGTACATACCTTATATTTTAGATGGAGGTTCTACAGGCATAGGGCTTGAGTCTACTGTACTAGATTTGACACATGAACCTCCAGTAATTTTACGTCCAGGTGGCATTACGAAGGAAATGCTTGAGGCTAAGATTGGTCCAGTGATTCAACCAACTAAAATAGAACAGAAGCTAGACGCAACGCCTAAGGCACCGGGAATGAAATATACGCATTATGCACCAAATGCTCCCGTGTATTTAATAGACTGTGATGTTGAGAAAGTCAACGAAGCTGTTCTGCATTTACAGAGACAAGGACATAGTGTAGCACTACTTGCACCTGAGAACTTTGAAGAAATTAAAGTGGATTTTTACTTCTCTATTGGTGAAGCAGGAAGTAAAGAAGAAATGGGTGCGGCCTTATATAATGCACTTAGAGCATGTGATAAAACTACCGCTACCGTAATATTAGCAACAACTACTTCAATAGAAGGAGTAGGTGCAGCTATTATGAATAGACTTGAAAAAGCCTCTGGAGGTAAATGGTATTCATTGTAAATAATAATAGAACAATTATAGGCAAAAGACATTGAAAAACCACATGTTTTTTGTCTTTTTTTGTCCAATTATTATATGTTAAAAATGAAAAACAATAGTAAACAGTTATGATAATAATGTATTTTCGAGCATAAAATGATAAAATATTAGGGAGCGAAGGAGTGCGTTCTTGCAGGGAATTCTTGCAGGTATATTAACGTCTGTTGATGTGATTGGTCTATATGTTTTGCTGCCAAATGTTAGATATCGATTATTTTTATCATTATGGACGGCTGCATTACATATGCTTTTTCCTTTATTAGGGTTTGAATTAGGAAGCTATTTAGTTCGATTTCTATTAGAATGGGGACAATGGATTTCAAGTATTTTATTATTTTGTATCGGGATGCATTTATTATTATTTTCTCACAGAGATGAAAAAGTAACGATTTCACCTGTACTTTTAGCAGTGACTGCAAGCCTAGACACCTTTTCAGTTAGTGTTTCTTTTGGTATGCTTAACTTAGAAAAAACGATTTTTATTATGAGTGCAGGCTTAAGTGCATTAATTTGTGCTTATGGGTCATTAGTTATAGCACGTAGGAGCCAAGTCTTTTTTGGCAATAAAATTCAAATCATTGCTGGCATTATATTTATAATCATGAGTATTCTAGCTATTCAACAATAGATAAAATTGGAGAGTGATAAGTGTGAAAATATTATTTGTTTGTACAGGCAATACTTGTCGCAGTCCGATGGCAGAAGCTATTTTAAAACATAAACAAATAAACAATGTAGAAGTGCGCTCAGCGGGTATTTATGCGATGCCTAATGCACAAATGTCAGCACATGCACAACAAGTGTTAAATGAAGCCCAAATGTCCCATCAACATTTTGCGACGCAATTATCACAAGCTGAAATGGCATGGGCAGACTTAGTTTTAACGATGACGACTGCTCACAAAGATACCGTCATTTCCAATTATCCAGAAGCTGAGCATAAAGTATTTACATTGAAAGAGTATACAAATGAGGGCAGTTTAGAAAATGTAGTGGATCCTTATGGTGGTAATAGAGCAATTTATGAAGCAACATTTGCAGAATTAAAAGAACTGGTTGATCAATTAATACAAAAACTAGAAAAGAATTGAGGGGTCCTATGAAAAAACAATTTGGTTTACGCCTAAAGTTGGTGTTATTTGTTAGTGTTCTTGCACTAATCACCTACAGTGTCAGTTTTATATTCATTGAGTTTTTACAACCTACCTTCTTCCCTGACACAAATCGAAAAGTTTTTGAAGTGATTACGTATGCGTTAGGCATAACTTGGTCAGGGATATTAGCTGCCTTTTTAAGTGTAATCCTCATCAAGCCGTTGCAGCAGCTTGAACACTCTGCAACACTTGTGGCAGAAGGAAAAATAGGACAGGATGTACAAATGCCTAATACAAATGATGAGATTCGATCTGTTGCAGAGGCATTCCAACAAATGGTGTTAAACTTACGTCAAATGGTGGAAAGTATTGATCATAACTTCCAACAAACGAATCAATCGATTATCCAGCTTTCAGATGAAGCAGGAGTGGCAACAAGAAAGGCAGAAGGCATTGCATCTACCGTAAAGCATATTTCTACAGGAGCAGAAGCATCTGCAACTGCTGTACAAGATACTGCTGAAGCGATTGAAGATGTAAGAACGCTTGCAACAGAGGTAAATAGTAGGGCAGAAGCATCAGCATCACAAACTAAAGAGATTCTACATAATTTATCGACAACAACAAAAGCCATTGAAACATTAGTGAATAGTATTCAACAAATTGCGACAGGCAATAATGAGGCATTAAAAAGCATTCATGCGCTAGAAGAGAATGCTGGACAGGTAGAACGAATAATTAGCTTGGTTGGTGACATTGCAGCACAAACCAATCTGTTGGCACTAAACGCCTCTATAGAAGCTGCTCGTGCAGGAGAACATGGAAAAGGCTTTGCAGTAGTAGCTGAAGAAGTCCGTGGTTTGGCTGATGAAAGTGCAAAAGCAGTGCAAGGAATTACAGCTTTAATTCAAACCATGCAGCAAAACGTAGAGGTAGTTGTGAAACAAATGAACGAACAAGTTGCCTTTGCAACAAAGGAAGCTGATCGAGTTTCTGAAACAACGACAGCAGTAGAAAATATGGCTTCGAATGTACATGAAATGGCAACATCAATTGTTGAGATTTCTTCTTTAATTGAACAGCAAATGCATAATATTGAAACGACAGCTCGACAATCACAGGAAGTTGCTGCCATTGCGGAACAAACGTCAGCAGGTGCACAGGAAGTTCGTAGTGCTGCTGAAGAGCAAGCCTATGCAATTGAACAAGTCGAGCATCTGGCTCAAAGTTTGAAAAAGCAATCGGAAGCATTGCATAAAATGATCCAACAATTTGATAGACAAGCATAGTCCTGAAGGTTATACATAAATCCCATGAAAAATTGGATTTATGTATAACCTTTTTTATTAAAGGACAATTTATGTCCACTGTAAGTAAAAAGCTAAAAAAACTTCAGTAGATGGAATATTACAACAAAAGACCATTATCCGAACTTATTAACATGATATTCACATTATCCACAAAAAAATAAGTTTAAAAGTGAATGATTTTGTGTTAACATACAATTAATGTTCGTCTTTCGGGAAAAATCAACGTAAAAACATAAGAAAAATCGTGTTATTCTTCAGAAAGAAGTGGTACACTAAGGTTGACTATAATTCGAAAAGAGGGAACCCAGTGAGAATAGCAATTTCTTCTGATCACGGAGGCAATAACTTACGTCGTGAGATTATGCAGCTATTAGATGAACTTCAAATTAGCTACGAAGATTTTGGTCCACAATCTGCGGATTCAGTAGACTATCCAGACTATGCAAAACCTGTATCTGAGGGTGTTGCTAACGGAGAATTTGATAAAGGCATTTTAATTTGTGGCACAGGAATTGGTATGTCCATTGCCGCTAATAAGGTCAAGGGCATACGTTGTGCATTAGTACATGATGTATTTAGTGCCAAGGCAACGCGTTGCCATAATGATTCAAATATTTTAGCAATGGGCGAACGTGTAATTGGCCCTGGCCTTGCACGTGAAATCGTACAAGCATGGCTAGAAACCGATTTTGAAGGTGGCCGCCATGTACGCCGTATTGAAAAAATTACTGAACTAGAGCAATAATAGTTTTGTTATTCCATATATGGCATTCGTATAGGATGTCATATATGGCATGATTTTAATGGATATAGATGAAGGAGCTGAGCTTAATGGTTGTAAAACAAATACGAACACATTTGACTCAGTTACTCAGTGAATTTGAAGAGCAAGTAACATTACGACCCCATACAATTTTTGTAGTAGGGTGCTCTACATCTGAAGTGATTGGTCAGAAAATTGGCACAGCGGGAGCATTGGAGATAGCAGAAGCCATTTTTGAGCCGTTACAAGAATTTGCAGCAAAGCATCAATTGCTTTTAGCATTCCAAGGTTGTGAGCATATAAATCGCGCCATTACTATGGAAGCATCAACAGCTGAAAAATTTGGCTATGATCCAGTAGCGGTTGTCCCAGTACGTACGGCAGGCGGCTCAATGTCAGCATATGCCTATACGCAATTTGATAACCCAGTGATTGTTGAAACAATACAGGCACATGCAGGTATTGATATTGGACAAACATTAATCGGTATGCATTTGAAAGCAGTAGCTGTACCTGTTCGAACATCGGTAAAAATGGTAGGAGAAGCTGTTGTGACGATTGCAACAACACGTCCTAAGCTAATTGGCGGAGAACGTGCAGTATATAAATAATTACCACCCTATTTAGTGGTAGAGATGAATAACGATACTTTAGGAGGCTTTTTCAAACATGGCATATGAAAAATTAGCAGTACAAGACAAAGCAGTACTAGATGGAATTCTTGCAGAAAAAACACGTCAGCAAGCAAATATTGAATTGATTGCATCAGAAAACTTTGTATCCGAAGCAGTGATGGAAGCGCAAGGATCAGTACTGACAAATAAATACGCTGAAGGTTATCCTGGTAAACGCTATTATGGTGGCTGTGAGCATGTAGACGTAGTAGAAGACATTGCACGTGATCGTGTAAAAGAACTCTTCGGAGCAGAATATGCAAATGTGCAACCACACTCAGGTGCACAAGCAAACATGGCTGTTTACCATACGATTCTAGAACCAGGTGACACAGTTCTGGGTATGAACCTTTCACATGGTGGTCACTTAACACATGGTTCTCCAGTAAACTTCTCTGGTATTCTATATAATTTTGTAGAGTATGGTGTAACACAAGATACACAAGTGATTGATTATGAAGATGTACGACAAAAGGCTTTAGAGCATAAACCGAAACTGATTGTTGCTGGTGCATCTGCTTATCCACGTGAAATTGACTTCTCTAAATTCCGTGAAATTGCAGACGAAGTCGGAGCCTATTTCATGGTGGATATGGCACACATTGCTGGACTTGTAGCTGCTGGCGAACATCAATCACCAGTGCCATATGCTGATTTTGTTACATCAACTACACATAAAACATTACGTGGACCACGTGGTGGATTAATTCTTGCTTCAAAAGAATGGGAGCAAAAACTAAATAAATCTGTATTTCCAGGAATTCAAGGTGGCCCATTAATGCATGTTATCGCTGCAAAAGCTGTAGCATTTGGAGAAGCTTTACAACCAGAATTTAAAGACTATGCAAAACAAATTAAAGCCAATGCAAAGGCATTAGCAGAAGTATTAATTGCTGAGGGTGTTGAAATTGTTTCTGGTGGTACAGATAACCATTTATTACTGCTAAATGTTAAATCTCTTGGTTTAACAGGTAAAGTAGCAGAGCACGCACTAGATGAAGTAGGTATTACAACAAATAAAAATACAATCCCTTACGATACTGAATCTCCATTTGTCACTTCTGGAATTCGTATTGGTACTCCAGCGGTCACTTCTCGTGGCTTTAAAGAGGAAGATATGAAAGAAGTAGGAGCAATTATAGCGGCTGTTCTTAAAAGCCCTGAAGATGAGGCAGTTAAAGCAGATGCAAAAGATCGTGTGAAGGCATTAACTGATAAGCATCCACTATATGTATAATCAATAGAATAATAGCTGTATTTAAAGTACAAAATTTACTTTAAATACAGCTTTTTATTTTGGAAATGGAGGATTAAACTGTAAAAAACATCTTTTTTCTAATAAAGTAGAATAATCCTCTTATTTTTGAATAAATTTACATAAAAACGGTATAAAGGGATATATTATAGTAGGCAGAGGACAGATAGTGTCCTAGAAAAGAAGTTTTTTTTAATAAAAGTGAAAATTTAATTAAATTTTATGTACAATGGAAATGAGATGAAGTGATAGAAAAGGAGGGGTTGGATGGTCACTAAATCGTTAAACACAGATTATGATGTATTATTAAACAGCATTCGCAAATTAGGTAATAATTCGAAAGAAAGCTACGTTATTTTTGATGCGACGAAGCATCATTACATAGTAGAGTGTAATGATTCTTTTTGTATGCTTACTAATGCTGCACGTTCACAAATTCTAAATACTGATTATTTTTCATGGCTATCAATGGACGAAAAAATGACAACCATTGAAATGATTAAAGAAAAAATACATAACGGCATAATGGTGCAGGCGAAGCTATATCATAATGGCATCGATAAACCTCCCTTTTGGGCAGAAATACAAGCATTACCTTTTTGCAATGAGGCAAATGTAACGCAATTTGTTTTAGTATTAGTGAAGGATGTTACATATTATCATACGGAAGACTTCTTAATGCGTTTAGAAAATGATATGTACAGGGCAATTGAGAAGGAGTTTACTTTTGAGCAAAAGATGAAGCTTATTTGTCAAGGCCTCGATGAATTTTTCATGCCAAATATTGCAAGTATGGTGCTTATAAAAACAGAAGTAAACCAATTACAAGTTTTCATAGGAGATAATCAAACAGAGAGCGTACCAAAATGTTGTACAAACAATGATTTCTTTAATAAGGTAATGCAATCAGAAACGTCTACTTTCATAGAAAATTTAGATGAAGTGAATATTCCTAAAGAACATAAGCAATATGCTTCGCTAGCTAAAAAGCCGCATGGATGGTTTATCCCTATACGTAATCAACAGCGGCAAGTAATAGGTGTTTTCTCGATATTTAGCCAAAAAACACAAAGTGACCAAATGCTTAAAAGTATGTTTCGAAAAATGGGTGCTCTTGTTGCATTGGCTTATTCATATGCAAGGACGCAGAAAAAAATTTGGGATTTAGCCTATACAGACATTACAACAGGTCTGCCTAATCGTCACAGCTTTGTTAATACGATTGAAAGGGAAGTCCAGCAGGGGCAAAGCGGCTTTATTAAAATATTAAAACCTAGTGAATTTCATCAAGTAGTTGAATTATATGGCCGTGAAATTGGTGATGAACTTTTAAGACAACTTGCCAAACGTCTTGAGCAAGACAAGTCAGAAAGTAATGAGTATGTTGCTAGATTCACTAGCTCTAGTTTGATTATGACTACAATGTCACTTCATGAAGATTTGAATGATTATGAGATGAGAATAAAAGAAACGATTCGCCAGCCTTTTATTATAGGAGGAAAGCAAATCTATATTACATTAAAAACAGGCATTGCTTCCTATAATGATGACATAAATATTAATGATGCGATTCGTTTTGCAGATAATGCGTTATCCTTTGCAATCGATAGGCCAGGCACACATACTGAAATATTTACAACAGAGAAAAATGATGTGCTTGTACAGAAGATGACGGTTTTAAATCATTTGTCAGAAGCCATCAAAAATAAAGAAATAACAGTCCACTTACAGCCTAAAGTAGATTTACGCAATGGGGAAATTCAAAGTATTGAAGCACTTGCAAGATGGATTTCTCCAAAATTGGGTTTTGTTTCGCCGGCAGTCTTTATTCCAGTAGCTGAGAGTGCTGGTAAGGTTCGAGAAATTGATGTGCTTATTTTAGAGACGGTACTCTCATGGCTTTCAGAACGACAACGCCTGGGAAGGAAATTAGTGAAAATAGCTGTCAATATTTCACCTGACCATTTTTACTACACGCACTTTGTTCAGGATACACTGAAACTTGTGCGGAAGTATAATATTGACCCTAGCTATATTATCTTAGAGGTGACAGAAAATATTGGTTTAGTAGATTTCCAATCAGCCTATAAGATCATTCAAGAGCTGAAGAGCTATGGCTTTAAAACATCCGTAGATGATTTTGGAACAGGCTTTTCTTCATTAAGCTATTTACAACAACTACCGTTTGCTGAACTAAAGATTGATCGTAGCTTCATCAATGCTATTGAAGATCCAGCAACACTGGCTATTGTTCGCTCTATCATTCAGTTAGCATTAAATTTAGGGATGATTTCAGTGGCAGAGGGTATAGAGACAGAGGAACAGGTTGAGATTCTACGTGCGCTAGGATGCACAGTAGGACAAGGATACTTCTATTTCAAGCCAATGCCAATTGAACAATTAGATATAATCCTTGATCAATAACTTAGTTTTGACAAAAGAATAGATGATAAATGGAGTTGTCCTAAATTTATTTTTGAGGCGACTCCTTTTTTCTGTTATACTAGTTGAGATAAAAATGAATCCGAACGGTGAGGAGAGAATCCCTTTGAGCAAAGTCTATGTATTTGATCATCCACTAATCCAACACAAATTAACTTATATTCGCGACAAGAATACAGGAACAAAAGAATTTCGTGAGCTAGTAGACGAAGTGGCAACACTAATGGCATTTGAAATTACACGTGATATGCCAGTAGAGGAAATTGAAATTGAAACACCTGTAACAATTGCAAAAACAAAAGTACTTTCTGGTAAAAAACTTGCAATCGTACCAATTTTACGTGCAGGTATCGGTATGGTAGATGGCGTATTAAAGCTTATCCCTGCTGCAAAAGTTGGTCATATTGGTCTTTACCGTGATCCAGAAACATTAAAACCAGTTGAATATTACGCAAAACTTCCTGCAGATGTTGAAGAACGTGATTTCATCATTGTAGATCCAATGCTTGCAACTGGTGGTTCTGCAGTGGAGGCAATTCATTCACTGAAAAAACGTGGAGCTAAAAACATTAAATTCATGTGCTTAATCGCTGCACCAGAGGGTGTGAAAGCTATTCAAGAAGAACATTCGGATGTAGATATTTACATTGCTGCACTTGATGAAAAATTAAACGACCATGGTTATATTGTACCAGGCTTAGGTGATGCCGGAGACCGTCTATTCGGTACAAAATAAAAATCCATACATGAAATTTCCTCATTTAGGAAACTAATAACTTGTGAAAGCGTCCTTCAAATTGAAGGGCGTTTCATAATATGTGTAGGTAAGTAATCCCTCATCAACAGGAGATTGATCTTACCATACAATAATAAAAAGGACGGTGCAGATCGTTTTGACAAAGAAATGGAAAGTAATGACGATTTTTGGTACAAGACCAGAAGCAATTAAAATGGCTCCTCTTGTTTTGGAGTTACAAAAGTATCCTAAGCAAATAGAATCTATTGTAACTGTAACAGCACAGCATCGCCAAATGCTCGATCAAGTATTAGAGACGTTTAGTATTACGCCAAACTATGACTTAAATATAATGAAGGATCGCCAAACATTAATTGATGTAACGACAAACGCATTACAGGGTTTAGATAAAGTAATGAAGGAAGCACAACCAGATATCGTTTTGGTACATGGTGATACAGCAACGACTTTCATTGCAAGCCTCGCTGCGTTCTATAACCAAATTGCTATAGGACATGTAGAAGCGGGACTTCGAACATGGAACAAATATTCACCATATCCAGAGGAAATGAATCGTCAACTAACAGGCGTGATGGCAGATTTACATTTTGCGCCAACTGAAGTATCTAAAAAGAATCTTTTAGATGAGAACAAAAATCCAGCGACGATTTTTGTTACAGGTAATACAGCAATAGACGCATTAGCAACAACAGTCAGTGAACACTACTCGCATCCTGTATTAGATAAAATTGGCGAGGATCGCATGATTTTATTAACAGCACATCGTCGTGAAAATCTTGGAGAACCGATGCGCCATATGTTTAAAGCGATTACCAGAATACTCGCAGAACATGAGGATGTTCAAGTTGTTTATCCAGTTCATATGAATCCGGCTGTAAGAGAAATTGCTAATGAAATTTTAGGGAATAATAAACGAGTGCATTTAATTGAGCCTCTTGAAGTATTTGATTTCCATAACTTTGCGGCTAATTCATATATGATCTTAACGGATTCAGGTGGTGTACAAGAAGAGGCACCTTCATTAGGAAAGCCAGTGCTTGTTCTTAGAGATACGACAGAACGTCCAGAGGGGATTGCAGCAGGAACATTAAAGCTAGCAGGAACAGAAGAGGAAACAATTTACGCTTTAGCAAAGGAATTACTAACAGATAATAATGCCTATGAAGCAATGGCTAAAGCATCAAATCCATATGGAGATGGACATGCATCTAAGCGTATTGTTGAAGCATTGCTAGGATTTTTACAAAAAACTAATTAAAATACTATATTTTATATTAAAAATAAGTCTAATGTACCTGTTGAAATGGGTAAGCTAATTTACGAGCATAATCTTGTCGTAAATTAGCTTTTTTTATGCGTGAGAAGGTTGAGAAATTTTGAAACTATGAAATTTCATACACAAATTTGTCAACAATTTGACAAGAGTATAGAGGCTGTGAAGTTTTTCTCCTTTACCAATTGACTTCAAATATCACCTATTGTATGCTTACAAAGGGTAAGAATGATAAGGGTTTCTGTTCATAAATAGGACGTTGAAACACTTGTT
>NZ_DJAU01000013.1:0-12692 GCF_002429725.1 Lysinibacillus sp. UBA5994
AGTTAGACTGGTGGTTCTGATAGCGCAAAAAAAAAAGGGGAGGGATCATTCCGACGAATAATCTCTTACTAGAAACATATAGAATTGTTAAAAACTTCTTAGTCATGTACAATAAATAATGTAATATTCTGATAATTAAGTGAGGAATAGTTGAGTAGACTCGTCAATAAACTAAGAGGATGACGAGGAAAAGGGGTTATGGACATGAGAGAAGTGGTGATTGTAGCAGCTGTGAGAACTGCTATAGGAAGAAGTAAGGGCGCATTAAGTCAAGTTCGAGCAGATGATTTAGCAGCTGATGTATTACAGGAGGTTGTAAAGCGTGCAGGCATTGGTAAGGAACAAGTAGACGATGTCATTTTGGGGTGTGTGACGCAAACAGCTGAACAAGGGGCAAATATTGCGAGGACCTCTTTATTAATGGCTGGATTCCCCGATAGTGTGCCAGGTGTAACCATTGATCGTCAGTGTGGTTCAAGCCAACAAGCCGTGCACTTCGCAGCACAGGCAATTTTAGCGGGGGATATGGACATTGTCATTGCTGGTGGGGTAGAAAGTATGTCAAGAGTACCAATGGGCTCAAACATGCAACATGCCCATGCTAGTAACCGCTTACAGGAAAATTATGATATTATCCATCAAGGATTATCAGCAGAGAAAATCGCTTCCCAATGGTCTTTATCGAAAGAACAGCTAAATAGCTATGCTTATCAAAGCCATCAACGGGCGATTTCCGCCATTAGAGCGGGTCATTTCCAAGCTGAAATACTACCCATTCAAGTTCCACAAGAGGATGGCTCAGTGACAACATTTGCGGTAGATGAGGGTCCTCGTGCAGAAACTACCGTTGACATTTTAAATGGATTAAAAACCGTCTTTCAAGAGAATGGCGCGATTACTGCGGGCAATGCGAGCCAAATGAGTGATGGGGCCTCAGCTGTAGTCGTAATGGCATTGGATAAAGCGAGAGAACTAGGCATTCAACCACTCGCTAAAATTGTGACAAGAGTGGTCGTGGGCTCTGATCCGACATTAATGCTGACAGGGCCAATCGAAGCTACTAGAAAAGCATTAGAACGGTCAGGGCTCAACATTGAGGATATCGACACATATGAGGTAAATGAAGCCTTTGCACCTGTGCCGCTCGTTTGGCTGCATGAAATAGGAGGAGACCCACAGAAGCTCAATCCTGATGGTGGAGCCATTGCACTGGGACATCCATTAGGGGCAACAGGTACGAAATTGTTAACGACCATGCTCTATCGAATGGAGCGAGAGAATTATCGTTACGGCTTGTTGGCGATTTGTGAGGGAATGGGAATGGCCAATGCCACGATCATTGAAAAAATGTAAAAGGGGATATGTCTGATGAAGGAACATGAAGTGGTGGCAGTCGTAACAGGGGGTGCCTCTGGTTTAGGAGAAGCAACCGTTCGGAAATTAATAGGACAGGGTGGCAAAGCAATTATTTTTGATGTCAATGATGAGCGTGGACAAGCTCTAGTGGAAGAATTAGGTCAAAATGTCCTTTATGCACGAGTAGACGTCACAAAGGAAGAGGAGGTGGCGACTGGCCTTGAGCAGGCTATTGCAGCTTTTGGCAAGATCAATGTTGCAGTGAACTGTGCTGGCATTGCAGATGCGAGTAAAGTTATTTCGAAGCGTGGTATACACGCCCTTGCGTTATTTGAAAAAGTGATTGCTGTTAATTTAGTTGGCACGTTTAATGTCATCCGTCTAGTGGCAGAAAAAATGCAAAATAATGAGCCAAATCAGGATGGACAGCGTGGCGTCATTATTAATACCGCGTCTGTGGCTGCATTTGATGGGCAAATCGGACAAGCTGCTTATAGCGCGTCAAAAGGTGGCGTAGCAGCCATGACGTTGCCAATTGCAAGAGAGCTTGCGGAAATTGGTGTCCGAGTGATGACCATAGCGCCAGGATTAATTGAAACACCAATGTTTGCTTCGTTACCTGAGCCTGCACGAACAGCTCTTGCTCAAATGACACCATTCCCTAAACGACTTGGTAAACCTTCGGAATATGCTCTTTTGGTTGAAAGTATTATCCACAATGGCTTGTTAAATGGAGAGGTTATTCGACTAGATGGTGCCATTCGCATGCAACCGAGGTAACGGCAAAATCTAGTTCAAATAGTTTTTGTTTTGATTGTTTCTAAAATCGTAGATGAAGGGAAGCGGTATCATGCATATGATGGATACACCTTTATTATTAACAAGTTTTTTGAATCGTGCAGAACGATTTTTTCACTCAAAGAAAATCTATTCTCGAACAAGTGCCACTACTATTCACGAATTTACGTATAAAGAATATGTCAAACGGACTCGCCGATTAGCCGATGCTTTGACGAAACTAGGGATGGATCGAGGAATGAAGGTGGGCACATTTGCTTGGAATCACCATCGCCATTTGGAAGCCTATTTTGCTGTACCATGTGCAGGAGCAGTATTGCATATGATTAATATTCGATTATCCCCTGAGCATATTGCCTATGTCATCAATCATGCCGAGGATGAAATATTATTAATAGATGATAATCTGGTGCCACTAATTGCACCTATCGTCTCTCAGCTGAAAACGGTAAAGCATTATATCATTATGGGTGATGCTGTTGCAGTAGAAACTTTACCGATTCCAAATGCTTTTTCCTATGAATCGTTACTTGCGGATGCAGATGAACATTTCACATTCCCAGAAGATTTAGATGAAAATACACCCGCAGGCATGTGCTATACAAGTGCAACGACGGGCATGCCAAAGGGAGTAGTCTATACACATCGCAGTATTGTACTTCATAGTTTAACAGCTGGTCTCGCTGACAGTATTGCAATTTGTGAGTCGGATGTGGTGTTACCTGTTGTGCCAATGTTCCATGCGAATGCATGGGGATTACCATTTGCAAGTGTCGCATTTGGTTCTACACAGGTCTTACCGGGACCCATGTTTACACCACAGCTATTGCTAGAATTATTTGATGTATATAAAGTTACATTGACAGCAGGTGTACCGACCATATGGCTGGGCGTTCTACAGGAGCAGCGTCAAAACCCTCGTGACCTATCGTCTATGCGATTAATTGTTTGTGGAGGTTCTGCTTCACCAATTGGTCTTGTCCGAGGCTTTGAGCAAGAACTTAATATCCCGTACATGACAGGTTACGGTATGACGGAAACCTCACCTCTTGTAAGCCTATCCACGTATTTAACACATATGCAGGACTACACGGCTGATGAAAAAATGAATGTTCGGATTACACAAGGTATGACGATGCCACTTATTGATACAAGGATTGTCAATGAAAATGGTGAAGTGCCTTGGGATGGCAAAACGATGGGAGAGCTTACGATTAGAGGACCTTGGATTGCTAATGAGTATTATCAGGATGAACGAACGGAAGAGGCCTTTAAAGACGGCTGGCTCTATACAGGCGATATTGCTGTGATGACAACAGATGGCTATATAAAAATTACCGACCGTACAAAGGATTTAATTAAGAGTGGTGGCGAATGGATTTCTTCAGTAGAGCTTGAAAATGCATTAATGTCCCATCCAAAGGTCTTTGAGGCGGCTGTTATTGCCATTCCACATGAAAAGTGGTTGGAGCGACCATTAGCTTGTGTCGTAGCAAAGCCAGAGTTTAAGGATTCGATTACAAAAGAAGAGTTACTAGAGAGTCTACAGCACCAATTCCATAAATCATGGGTTCCTGATGATATTGTCTTCATTGACGAGGTACCAAAAACGTCTGTAGGTAAATTCTTAAAGGCTAAATTACGAGAAGATTTAAAAGAGTATCGCATACAAGTCTAACGATAATGGATAGAATGAGGGTGGTGAAAAACTACCTTCATTTTTTATTGGAATAAATTCCTGAAAAATGAAACTATTTTTTCCATTTTGCCGTATAATCAAAATAACGAAAGGAAGTGAACGGATTGTCAATTGCCATTGTAGCGATAATTGGAGGCGTCATTATTTCTCTAGCTGGAATTTTTACAGACGCTCGTACTAGACAACAAAAAATAAAACTGAAGGCTGTTGAAAAAGAAGTAGAATTAGAAAAGCTTAGGTTAGAAACTTATACGATTGAAACAGAAAAAATGAGACTTGAATTAGAACAGTCGAAAGTCTTACTTTTAGAGGAAAAACAAAACGTAAGAAAGTAGATTTGCATACATGAGAAAGACTATTTCAGGATTGGGACTTTTCCGCTATAATGGTAATACGACGCTAGAGGGGAAGATGACCATATGTCTGATTATGAACAGTTTATAGAAGGTATCAAGCGCAAAACAGGAATAGATTTAGCGTTATATAAAGAAGCGCAAATGAAAAGACGATTAACCTCTCTTTATGAGAAAAAGGGCTATCGTAATTTTGTAGACTTTCTAAAGGCACTCGAACAAGATCGTGATTTAATGAATGAATTCTTAGATCGTATGACGATCAATGTTTCTGAATTTTATCGCAATGGAAAGCGCTGGGAAGTATTACAAAAGAAAATATTTCCGAAACTTTTACAAACTAATAAGCGTTTAAAAATTTGGAGTGCGGCTTGTTCGACAGGAGAAGAACCATATTCTTTAGTAATGGTATTATCTCAATTGGTGCCTTTATCTCAAATTCAAATTATTGCCACTGATTTAGATGAGAATGTGATACAAAAGGCGAAGTTAGGTGTCTACCCTGAACGCTCTTTAGCCGAGGTCCCAAGTGATATTAAAGCAAAGTATTTTGAACAAGAAGGCTCCTTCTATCGCGTGAAGGATGAGATTAAGCGTTGTGTAACCTTTAAGAAACATAATTTATTGAATGACTCTTATGACGGAAATTATGATTTAATTGTTTGTCGCAATGTCATGATTTATTTTACAGAAGAAGCGAAAGATCAAATTTATAATAATTTTAGTAAAGCACTGCGCAAGGATGGCGTTTTATTTGTTGGATCGACAGAGCAAATTTTTAATCCAGCACGATATGAATTTGATGTAGAAGACACGTTCTTCTATCGCAAAAATAATTAATAATATGGATGAAAAGCTTTGTACAAATAACACAATTGTACATAAAGTTGACCAAGCATTAAACATAGATAATTCATACGCTTTTCGCTTATCATAAGCAAAGGCGTATTTTTTATAAAATTTAGCTAGGTGTTTTTTATAACTTTCATTCAGAATATTCACATTTAGATCTATGAAAATGGTAACTACTTAAAAGACATTCGTAAAAGGACTGTTTTTTTAACGAATATATGTTATAGTGAAAAATACATACTTTAGCGAGTTGAAGGGAGAAAGTGTTTATGCGTTACTTAACAGCAGGTGAGTCTCATGGACCCCAATTAACGACAATTATTGAGGGTTTACCGTCACTCTTACCCATTACAGCAGAAAAAATTAATCACGATTTAAAACGTCGCCAAGGAGGTCATGGACGTGGGCGCCGCATGCAAATCGAAACAGATACAGTGGAGATTGTAGCTGGTGTTCGTCATGGTCAGACACTTGGATCTCCTGTTGCACTCGTTGTCACAAATGATGACTGGAAGCACTGGACTAAAATTATGGGTGCAGAGCCACTAGCTGATGATATCAATCCTGAAGATATCAAGCGTCAAATCTCACGTCCTCGTCCAGGTCATGCAGATTTAGTTGGAGGCATGAAATATGGTCACCGTGATTTAAGGAATGTATTAGAGCGCTCCTCTGCGCGTGAAACAACTGTACGAGTAGCAGTTGGGTCTGTGGCAAAGGCGTTACTTAATGAACTAGGCATTTCCATTGTTGCACATGTTACAGAGATAGTGGGAATTAAAGCCGATACTTCTTTAATAGAAGGAAAAACAACAGAAGAAATTCGTGCAATTGTCGAAGCGGATCCTTGCTACTGTGTAGATCCAATCGCCTCTGCGAAAATGGTTGAGGCAATTGATGAAGCGAAAAAGGCCGGCGATTCGATCGGTGGTGTTGTAGAAGTCATTGTAGAAGGCATGCCTGCAGGTGTAGGTTCTTATGTACATTATGATCGTAAGCTGGATGCAAAGCTTGCTGCTGCTATGCTATCTATTAATGCATTTAAAGGAGTAGAGTTTGGACTTGGCTTTGAAATGGCACGTCGAAAAGGTTCTGAAGTACACGATGAAATCATCTGGTCTGAAGAAGAAGGTTATACTCGTGCAACCAATCGACTTGGTGGCTTAGAAGGCGGTATGTCAACAGGTATGCCAATTGTTGTACGTGGTGTGATGAAGCCAATTCCTACTTTATATAAACCATTACAAAGTGTAGATATTGAAACAAAAGAGCCGTTTAAAGCGAGTGTTGAGCGCTCTGATAGCTGTGCAGTACCAGCAGCGTCTGTAGTTGCAGAACATGTTATTGCCTGGGAAATAGCGAATGCAATTTTAGAGCAATTCCATAGTGATCAACTACCACAATTACAAGCTCAAATTGACGAGCATCGTCAATATACAAAGGGGTTCTAAGTTATGCGTGTACCAGTAGCAACAAAATCGCATCAATATGAAGTTGTTCTTGGGCATCAATTTCTAACTGAAGCTGTGGAGGCATTTGCTGATAAACTTCAAAAAGCGGATAAGCTCTTTGTGTTTACTGATGTCAATGTTTGGGCAGCACAGGGAGAATACTTCAAAGCAAATTTCCCATACCACTTTGAGGTCTTTATTTTGCCAGGTGGAGAAGCGTGCAAAACCTTTGATCAATACAACGCTGCTCAAACATTTTTATTAGAGCAAAAATGCTCCAGAAAATCCTTCATTTTTGCTTTTGGAGGAGGAGCAGTTGGCGATTTAACAGGTTTTGTTGCGGCAACTTATATGCGTGGGATTCCGTTTATTCAAATTCCAACGACTATTCTAGCGCATGATTCCGCAGTTGGTGGAAAAACTGCCATTAATCATCCACTAGGAAAAAATATGATTGGCGCATTTTATCAGCCAGAAGGCGTGATATATGATACAGCTCTTTTAGAAAGTTTATCAGAGCGTGAGGTACGTTCGGGAACAGCAGAGTTAATTAAGCATGCCATGATTTCTGACCCGAACTGGCTGGAGGAATTAATGACAGGAGATTCGGTGATCCATTTTAATCAAAATGAACTAGCAAAGCAACTAAAAAAAGGAATTGAAGTGAAAGCACAAATTGTTGCTGAGGACGAAACAGAGCAATCCGTTCGAAAGTTTTTAAACCTAGGCCATACATATGGACATGCCATTGAGGCAGCTGCGGGTTATGGCAAAGTGGCTCATGGTGAGGCGGTTATGATTGGACTCGTCTATTGTCTTCTATTGAGTGAACGATATGGAGAACTTGATCGAACGTTCACCCAATCCTTTTTACAGTTTGCGATAAAAAACGGCTATCCTTTTAAGGCTGTGAGTGATTATTCATTTGAACAATTATCTAGCTACCTAATGAAAGATAAAAAAGCGGAATATGGCATTTTACAATTCGTTCTTTTGGATAAAATTGGAAAACCTTTTGTCAAAGCTATTGATTTAGAAGAATGTCAAGAAATAGATGCTGAATATAGACAGTTATTAGCGGAGGTGCTTGTATGATTCGTGGACTTAGAGGAGCAATAACAATTGAATCTGACAAGCCAGAGCTTGTATGGGATGAGACAGCAAGATTAGTGCGTGAGGTTGTGGCAGCAAATAATGTGGACATTGATGATATCGCATCGATCCTCATTTCAACAACGCCAGATATTACCTCAGCATTTCCTGCTCGTGCAGTACGCTTGATGGATGGCTGGCAATATGTCCCTGTTATGTGTACACATGAGATGGATGTGCCAGAAGCATTACCATTATGTATTCGTGTATTAATACATGCAAACGTAGAGGTTGCCCAAAAAGATGTAAAGCACTTGTATCTCAATGATGCAGTGAAATTAAGACCAGATTTGGCCCAGGCTAAATAAGTAGAGGAGATGTTTTAGATGAAGTGGAAACAACAATTGGACGGTATGCAAGCATATAAGCCAGGTAAACCAATTGAAGAAGTACAACGTGAATATGGCTTAAAGGAAGTTATTAAATTGGCATCGAATGAAAATCCATTCGGGTGCTCACCTAAGGTAACAGCTTATTTACAAAATAATGCAGTGAATCATGCACTTTATCCAGATGGCTATGCCCAAAACCTACGTACTGCTGTGGCAAATCATCTAGGTGTGAAAGAAACACAGCTTCTTTTTGGTAACGGCTCTGATGACATCATTGCTATTATTACTCGTGCTCTGTTGTATCCAGGGGTAAACACGGTTATGGCCGACCCTTCCTTCTCTCAATACTGGCACAATGCTGAAATTGAAGGTGCTGAAGTACGTAAAGTGCCTTGTCAAGATGGAGCACATGATCTAGAGGCAATGTTGGCTGCAATTGATGACCAAACTTCTATTGTTTGGGTATGTAGTCCAAATAATCCTACAGGAGTTGTCATTCCTGATGCTGCATTGCGTGCCTTTCTAGCAAAGGTTCCAAGCGATGTCCTTGTCGTGCTTGATGAGGCATACATTGAATATGTTACACATCCAGACCACAAGGATACGTTACCAATCATTAATGAGTATCCGAATGTGCTTTTACTGCGTACATTCTCTAAAGCATATGGCTTAGCTTCGTTCCGCGTAGGCTATGCTATTGGCCAACCTGATGTTATTGCTAAGCTTGATCCTGTGCGTGCACCATTCAATAATACAATCTTAAGTCAAGCTGTTGCTACCATTGCCCTCAGTGACCAAGATTATATTGAAGCCTGCCGTGAAGCCAATGAAAAAGGCAAAAAACAATATGTAGAATTTTGTGAAAAGCATAATTTAAAATACTTCCCATCTGATACAAACTTTATTTTCTTTGATACCCATGCTGATAGTGATGTTGTTTTCCAAGAGCTGATGAAAAGAGGCTTTATCGTGCGCAGTGGTAATGCATTAGGCTTACCAGGATTTATCCGTGTGACAATTGGAACAAAGGCTCAAAATGCAGCATTGCTTAGCCAACTTGATGAAGTGTTAAAACAACAAGGGGTATTTGCATGACACGCAAAGTACTCGTTATAGGGCTAGGATTGATCGGAGGTTCTATTGCCCTTGCTTTGCAAAAAGCACCGGAAACAAAAATTATTGGCTACGACATGGACGCACAAACACGCGAGCATGCGAAAACATTAAATATTGTGCATGAGATTGTCGCAGATCCACTGGCTGTTGCGGCTGAGGTTGATGTTATTATCTTCGGTACGCCCGTTAATGCAACACTGGATTGGATGGAGCAATTAAAATCATGGCCCTTGAAAAATAAAGTCATCGTAACAGATACAGGAAGTACAAAAAAATTAATTATGCAAAAAGCCAGCGAATTACGAGAACTTGGCATAACGTTTATTGGTGGACATCCAATGGCGGGGTCTCATAAAAGTGGTGTGCTGGCTGCTAAGGCGCATCTTTTTGAAAACGCATATTACATGCTTACACCACTTGCTGGGGAAGAAATTGTTCATATGGCACAGCTTGAAAGTTTGCTGAAATTTACCCATGCAAAAGTAGTCAGTGTATCTGCCAGTGAGCATGATCACATGACAGCGGTGGTGAGTCATTTTCCGCATGTTATTGCGGCCTCACTTGTTCATCAATTAGGCGGCGAAAATGGGGAGTACCCAATGACACGTTCTCTTGCAGCAGGAGGGTTTCGTGATGTGACACGAATCGCCTCTTCCAATCCCATATTATGGCGAGATATTACGCTGCAAAATCGCGAGGAACTCCTCACGCAATTAGATGGCTGGGAAAAAGAAATGACACGCATTAAGGAACTGCTGATGGAGGGTTCTTCACAGGCTATTGAAAACTATTTTGCAGTTGCCAAAGAACTGAGAGATGAATTACCGATTAGTGCAGGGGCTATGTATACACCATTCGATCTATATGTTGATGTTCCTGACTATCCAGGTGTTATTTCTGAAGTGACGGGCTTTTTAGCAGATGAAGCAATTAGTATTACGAATCTTCGCATCGTTGAATCACGAGAAGATGTTTTCGGTATTCTAGTCATTAGCTTCCAAAGTGAAAATGATCGCGAACGTGCTGCAGCCTGTATTCAAAAACGAGCAAATTTCGAAACGTATATTTCTTAGCATAAGAAAGCGTCGGCATTTCGGCGCTTTCTATCTTCATATTGGAGGGAAAAAAGTTCATGAGTGAAAAAGTATTGCAATACAACAAGCCTTCTTTACAGGGCTCTTTAACTGTTCCAGGCGATAAGTCTGTATCTCATCGCTCTGTGATGTTTGGCGCCATTGCTAGTGGAACAACGACAGTAGAGGGCTTTTTACTAGGTGAAGATTGTTTAAGTACAATTGATTGCTTCCAGAAACTTGGCGTTCAGATTGAGGTGGAAGGGACAAATGTAACCATTCATAGTCCAGGGATGGATGGCTGGCAGGAGCCGACAGAAGTGTTATATACGGGTAACTCTGGTACAACAACACGCTTAATGCTAGGCATTTTAGCTGGTTCTACTGTTCACTCTGTCATGACAGGAGATGCATCCATTGGAAAACGACCAATGCGCCGTGTTATAGATCCACTGCGTCAGATGGGTGCACAAATTACAGGGCGTGCAGACGGGCAATATACACCACTAGCCATTCAAGGTACAAAATTACAAGCCATTGATTACAAGATGCCTGTAGCAAGTGCACAGGTGAAATCTGCTATTTTACTAGCGGGCTTGCGTGCTGAAGGAACAACTATTGTTAGAGAAATGGATGTTTCGAGAGATCATACAGAGCGAATGCTGCGTCAATTTGGTGCACATGTAGAAGTAGATAATGGCGTAGTATCGATTGAAGGAGGACAAGCTCTCAATGGTACGCATGTTTCTGTGCCAGGAGATATATCATCGGCTGCCTTTTTCTTAGTGGCAGGAGCCATTTGCAAAAATAGTCAGCTAACACTAAATAATGTGGGCATTAATCCAACACGTGATGGCATTATAGAGGTGCTGCAAAAAATGGGCGCCACGATGACGGTAACGCCGAATGATGATAATCAAGCTGAACCGACAGCAACAATCCAAATCGCGACATCTTCTTTAACTGGTACAATTATTGAGGGAGACATTATTCCTCGTTTAATTGACGAAATTCCAATTCTTGCATTACTCGCTACGCAAGCACATGGTCAAACGATCATTAAAGATGCCGAGGAGCTAAAGGTGAAGGAGACTGACCGTATCACGGCTGTTGTGACTGAATTGAAGAAACTTGGTGCCCAAATCGAAGCAACAGAAGATGGGATGATTATTGAGGGACCAACGTCTTTAAAAGGAGCAAACCTTCAAACATATGGTGATCATCGAATCGGCATGATGGGTGCAGTTGCAGCTTTAATAACAGACGGAGCTGTTGCACTAGATGATGCACAATGTATTGCTGTATCCTACCCATCGTTCTTTGAGCATATTGAGGCAGTGAGGTAACAATTAAAGAGAGGCTCTCCAAGCTTTTGGGGAGTTTTTTCTTGTTTCAGAGGTAAATGTTTTGTAGCATAAAGGTATCAACGAAAGAATAGGTGAATGACTGTGAACAATGCGATGACTGAAATGATGCAAGCACTTGAACAAGGGGATTTAGCATTAATAGATCAGCTACTAGAATCATTTTTAATGAAGGAGCTACCCGAGGAGATCTATGCACTTGCTGAGATTTTTATGCAGTATGGGTACATGAAGGAAGCTGACCGTGTGCTGGAGCATTTACAATTTTTATTCCCAGAAGAAGCACAGTTAAAAATAGATCGTGCCAATGTCCTAATGGAGCTTGGTAATGAAGATGAAGCATTAGATTTATTATTAGAAATTGAAGAAACCTCCCCAGAATATCCACAAGCGTTATTGGTTTTAGCTGATTATTATCAAATGCAAGGGTTATTTGAGGTTGCAGAAAAGCGTATAAATGAAGCATTAGCGATTTTACCAGACGAGCCATTATTACATTTTGCGAAAGCAGAACTTTTATTTGAAACAGGTCGTTTTTTAGAGGCAGCAAGACTGTATGAGGACTTATATGAGCAGCAAAATGAATTTGCTGGTATTCAACTTGTCGAACGACTAGCGGAGGTTTATCGTGCAGGTGCAGCCTATGAGACAGCATTTGATTATTATGTCAAAGCCCTTGAAGATGAAGTAAAGCCCGATATTTTATTTGGAGCTGCTTATTCAGCCTTCCAGTCACAAAAATACGAGATGGCTATTAAACAACTAGAGGAATTGAAAGAATTAGATCCTGATTACTTCTCAGCCTATTTATTGCTTGCGGAAAGCTTTGCAATGACAGAGGATAATCAAAAAGCTTATGCTGCCATTCAAGAGGGGTTAAAGCGTGATGAATATGATAAATCGCTTTATTTATTCGCTGGTAAAATGGCATTGAAAAATGGTTTGCCAGAAGAAGCTGAGCAACATCTGAGAGAAGCTATAGCGCTCGATCCTGAATATATGGAAGCGGTACTGGCACTTATTTCAGTGTTTGGACAACAGGAGCGCCATGAGGATGTGATCGAGTTATTTGAGACATTACAGCAAAATGATTTTGAATGGAGCACTTTATATCCTTTTGCGGCAGAGGCATATGAAAATTTAGAA
>NZ_DJAU01000039.1:0-14698 GCF_002429725.1 Lysinibacillus sp. UBA5994
AGAAGAAGTAAAAGAAGTAGTAGATCTTGATGTAGAAGTTGCTGTTGTTGTAGGTGGCGGTAATATATGGCGTGGGAAAATAGGTAGTGAAATGGGAATGGATCGTGCTGCTGCGGACTACATGGGCATGCTGGCAACCGTAATGAACTCCCTAGCTTTACAAGATGCACTTGAAAAATTAGGCATTGAAACACGTGTTCAATCTTCTATTGTGATGACTCAAGTAGCGGAGCCATACATTCGTCGTAAAGCAGTTAGACATCTTGAGAAAAAGCGTGTCGTTATCTTTGCAGCAGGGACAGGTAATCCGTTCTTCTCTACTGATACGACTGCCGCATTACGAGCAGCAGAAATTGATGCTGATGCAATTTTAATGGCTAAAAACAATGTCGATGGCGTTTATTCAGCGGATCCTAAAGTGGATGAGACAGCCATTAAATATGATACACTCACATACTTAGACGTTATCCAACAAGGCTTACAAGTAATGGATTCAACGGCTTCAACTTTATGTATGGATAACGATATCCCGCTAATTGTTTTCTCAATTACGGAGCCGGGTAACATTAAACGTGCTGTACAAGGCGAAAAAATCGGAACAGTTGTTAGGAGGAATGTATAATGGCTAAACAAGTTTTAGAACAAGCTAAAGAAAAAATGAACAAAACAATCGCAGCTTTCTCACGCGAACTAGCATCTATTCGTGCAGGTCGTGCGAATGCATCTCTATTAGATCGTATTTCGGTTGATTACTATGGAGCAGCAACACCAATTAACCAACTTGCGGGTGTTTCTATACCTGAAGCTCGTTTATTAGTAATTACACCTTACGATAAATCTATTTTAGGTGATATTGAAAAAGCAATTATGAAATCAGATATTGGTATCACACCAACAAATGATGGTTCTGTCATTCGTCTTATGATTCCTGCTTTAACAGAAGAGCGTCGTAAGGATCTAGTAAAACAAGTGAAAAAAGAAGCGGAAGATGCAAAAATTGCTGTACGTAATGTTCGTCGTGATGCAAATGATGATTTGAAAAAACTTGAAAAAGCTGGCGAAATCACAGAAGACGATCTACGTGGCTATGGAGAAGATATTCAAAAGTTAACAGATGAATTCATTGTGAAAGTAGATCAAGTAGCGAAAGATAAAGAAAAAGAAATTTTAGAGGTGTAAATAAACCTTTTACACGTCTATGATGGAACTTTTTGATGAGATGAAGGCGTCCTATACTTAACAGGACGTCTTTTCTCTTTATTATTCATAGCCAAATTGCTTACTCAAATAGAGAGCATGTATGAATGTGAAAAGGTCATTAATGATACAATCATCATTATTTAACAAACTCATTCTTTAATATGTGTATAGTTCTAAAATAAGCTAGTACATACATAGTCAATTTAGAGGGAAAAAAAAGACAAAAGGCGCTTTTGTTTGTTATGATAGGTTAGTATACGTCCGATTAGTTGTAGTGGGGGAGTTAGCATGTTTAAAAAGCTATTAGGTAAACAAATAAATATGGATACACTATCATTGGAGGAGCGTGTGGCCCTAGCTAAAAGCGAGCCGATTCCTGCCCATGTAGCGATTATTATGGACGGAAATGGACGTTGGGCGAAGAAAAGAGCTATGCCACGTGTGGCTGGTCATCATGAAGGAATGAAGACGGTGCGTAAGGTGACGAGATTTGCATCAGACTTGGGTATTAAAGTCTTAACTGTCTATGCATTTTCCACTGAAAATTGGAAGAGACCAAAACCTGAGGTAGATTTTCTTATGCGGCTACCTGTTGAGTTTTTAGGTTCCTTTTTACCAGAAATGATGGAGCGTAATGTACGTGTCGAAATGATTGGAGATCCATCTTTATTACCTGCCCATACACAAAAAGCGTTGTATGAGGCAATGGAAGAAACGAAGCATAATACAGGGCTTATTTTAAATTTTGCACTGAATTATGGTAGTCGTTCTGAAATGGTCAATGCCATGAAAATGATGCTTCAAAAAGTGCAGGACGGTCAATTAACGATGCAAGACATAACAGAAGATTGCTTAACATCTCATTTAATGACGGCCCATTTACCTGAACCAGATCTTTTAATTCGTACAAGTGGTGAAGTGCGATTAAGTAACTTTATGCTATGGCAGCTCGCCTATACAGAATTTTGGTTTACAGATACATTGTGGCCAGATTTTAGTGAGGAAAACTTACTCGAAGCGGTGGAAAACTATCAGAAACGTAATCGCCGTTACGGTGGGTTGAAGGGAGAAGAAACAACTTGAAACAAAGAATTATTACCGCAATAATTGCAGCAGCACTTTTTATCCCATTCGTTATTTATGGAAAAGTACCATTTGCCATACTTGTGCTAGCAATGGCTATTGTCGGTTTTTATGAAATACTTAAGATGAAAGGGATTTCCATCTTATCTGTGCCTGGCTTCTTAGGACTGATCACTTTAATTTTACTGGTTATCCCGAAAGACTGGAGTGAAAGGGTTGTAGAATTAATAGGCTATTCGTCTAATCTAATGGTAGTCTATGGTCTAATGATGCTACTTCTTATTTACGTGGTTTTAGTAAAAAATAAAATTACTTTTGACGAAGTTGGCTTTATTTTATTAGGCGCATTTTATGTGGGATTAGGATTCCATTATCTAATTGAAACTAGAAATGTTGGATTAGAGTATGTTGTCTATTGCTTATTAGTTGTTTGGACAACGGATTCAGGTGCATATTTTGTAGGTAGAAAATTAGGGAAAAATAAGTTATGGCCAGAAATTTCACCTAAGAAAACGATCGAAGGCTTTATAGGTGGAATAGTCATTGCTGTTATTTTTGCAGTAGGTATGCAACTCATTTACCCATTCGCAAATGGTTATATATCACTTGTTTTTGTAACGATTTTTGCCTCAATTATTGGTCAAATGGGCGATTTGGTAGAATCTGCTATTAAACGTCACTTTGATGTAAAAGATTCAGGCAATATTTTACCAGGGCATGGAGGAATTTTAGATCGCTTTGATAGTCTATTATTTGTCGTGCCTCTACTTCATTTTTTACATTTATTTGGTAATTAATTGTATAGGAAAAGACATTTTGCTAAATCATTTGCTTAGATAGAAAAAGGGGACAATTTGTTGTGAAAAAAATTAGTTTATTAGGTGCAACTGGTTCAATTGGTTGGCAAACCTACGATATCTTAAAAGAACAACGTGATGCTTTTCAATTAGTAGCTTTTTCATCAGGAAAGAACCTAGAGAAAACGCGAGAAATGATTGAAACATTAAAGCCCGAATTAGTTTCTGTTCAATTAGAAGAAGACGCACTAACACTAGCTAAAGAGTTTCCAAATATCCAATTTACGTTTGGAGCAAAAGGACTTGTAGAGGTCGCAACACATCCTGATTCGACTGTACTTGTCAATGCTGTGCTTGGAAGTGTAGGCCTTGAATCAACATTAGCAGCCATTCGTATGGGCAAAACGATTGCTATTGCTAATAAAGAAACGCTTGTAACTGCTGGTCATTTAGTGATGGCAGAGGCCAAAAAATACAAAGTAGCCATCTTGCCTGTAGATAGTGAGCACTCTGCCATCTTCCAATCGATGAATGGTGAGAATCCGAAAAATATCGAACGTTTGATTATTACCGCTTCTGGTGGTAGCTTCCGTGATAAAACACGAGAACAATTAAAACACGTGACGGTCGCAGATGCACTGAATCATCCAAACTGGTCTATGGGTGCAAAGATTACGATAGATTCCGCTACAATGATGAATAAGGGATTAGAAGTCATCGAAGCACATGTTTTATTTGATATGCCTTATGATAAAATAGATGTACTTTTGCATAGAGAAAGTATTATTCACTCTCTAGTTGAGTATCATGATACTAGTGTTATTGCTCAGCTAGGTACACCCGATATGCGTGTGCCAATCCAATATGCTTTAAGCTACCCAGACCGTATACCATTACAAAATGGTCAGCGACTAAATTTAGCGCAAATTGGTCAACTACATTTTCAAGAGATGGACTTTGAGCGATACCCTGCTTTGCGTTTAGCGTATGAGGCTGGTCGTATGGGTGGTACGATTCTGACAGCAATGAATGCAGCAAACGAAGCGGCAGTTGCAGCCTTTTTACAAGGGAAAATCACATTCCTTGAAATTGATGAGACGATTGAACGTGTGATGCAGGCACACCAAAACATTGCAGTACCAGATTTACAAACCATATTACATGTGGATAGTGAGACAAGAAAAATAGTGTTAGACATGGTAAAATAACGAAAGCACTGTATCGTTAACTAATCGCTATTAAAGGTGGGGTATTATGCAAACAGCCATTGCATTTATATTAATATTTGGTATGCTCGTCTTCTTCCATGAACTTGGACATTTCTTATTCGCCAAACGTGCAGGTATCTTAGTACGTGAATTTGCGATCGGAATGGGTCCCAAAATTTATGGAAAAACGCATGGTGAAACAATGTATACTATTCGATTATTACCAATCGGGGGATACGTACGTATGGCCGGCGAGGATATGGATGGCACGGAATTACAGCCAGGCTACCGAATAGGGCTTATTGTGAATGAAGATAATGTTGTTAAAAAAATTATTTTCAATCAAAATAATAAGCAGTTACCAGATTTATTATTTTTAGAAGTTGAACGTGCCGATTTAGAGAAGGAGTTATTTGTAGAGGGTTATGATGAAGAAGAACGTCTAGTTCGTTATCAAGTAGCTAGAGACTGTGTGCTTGTGGAAAATGGTCGTGAACTTGTCATTGCGCCACACGATCGTCAATTTAATGCAAAGACAGTTGGTCAACGAGCAATGACTATCTTTGCAGGACCTTTGTTTAACTTTATTCTCGCGTTTGTGATTTATTTAGTGATTGGATTGATCCATGGTGTACCAACATACGAGCCAATTATCACAGAAGTAGTAGAGAATGATCCAGCTGCACAGGCAGGGATGCTGGCAGGAGATAGAGTAACAGCTATTAACGGACAAGCAGTTGAAAAATGGCAAGATTTAGCTGCAATCGTTCAAGATCATCCAAACGAAGATATTGCTGTGACAGTTGAACGAAATGGACAATCAGTGAACTTAAATATGACTGTTAAGGAAATACAGCAGGATGGCGAGAAATATGGTCAAATAGGTGTACGCTATGAAAGTCCCAGAGAATTTAACCCATTAAAGGCAGTTGTTTATGGAGCTCAAGAAACCTATAATATGACAGTGAAAATATTTGAACTATTAGGTATGCTAATTACTGGTAAGTTCACAATAGACGCACTTTCAGGTCCTGTAGGTATTTATAAAGCAACAGAGCAAGTTGCCCAGTATGGTATTATGAACCTAATGAATTGGGCAGCAATGCTAAGTATTAACTTAGGAATTATGAACCTACTTCCATTACCTGCACTTGACGGAGGCCGTTTATTATTCTTTGGCTTTGAAGCTTTACGTGGTAAACCAATTGACCGTCAAAAAGAAGGTATTGTACATTTTGTAGGAATCGTCCTACTCATGATTCTAATGGTGGTTGTTACATGGAACGATATACAAAGATTTTTCTTTTAATTCATTTACAGTTAAATGAAATTTGATTTCCTAGCTTTGAGCGCAATTTCGATGAAACATTGCGCTCAAAGCTAAATTTGTTTATGCTATTGAGAGTATAAACTTATCTATTGAAAAAGGTGGAACACTGAATGAAGCAAAGTAAAACATTTATCCCAACGTTACGTGAAGTACCTGCTGATGCTGAGGTAAAGTCACATAAGCAATTACTACGTGCAGGGTTTATTCGTCAAAATACAAGTGGGGTATACTCGTATTTACCGCTTGCAAAACGTGTGCTAACAAAAATTGAAACAATTATCCGAGAAGAAATGGAAGCTATCAACTCCATTGAGCTACTAATGCCATCTCTACAATCTGCTGAGCTATGGCAGGAATCAGGTCGCTGGGAAAAATACGGACCTGAATTAATGCGCTTAAAAGACCGACATGACCGTGATTTTGCATTAGGGCCAACACATGAAGAAGTCATTACAACTTTAGTCCGTGATGAAATTAAATCATATAAAAAATTACCGCTAACATTGTATCAAATTCAAACCAAATTCCGTGATGAAAAACGTCCTCGCTTTGGCTTACTACGAGGAAGAGAATTTATTATGAAAGATGCTTATTCTTTCCATGCGTCACGTGAAAGTTTAGATGAAACATATGAAGATATGTATCGTGCTTATTCTAATATTTTCTCCCGTCTCGGCTTAAACTACCGTGCTGTTATTGCAGATGCAGGTTCGATTGGCGGTAAAGGAACACATGAATTTATGGTCCTTTCTGAAATTGGGGAAGATACAATTGCGTACTCAGATACTTCTGATTATGCAGCAAATATCGAAATGGCTGAAGTAATTGTTGACTATCAACCATCTGATGAAGCTCTAAAAGATGTAGAAAAAGTAGCAACTCCAGAGCAAAAAACAATTGAAGATGTTTCAGCATTCTTAAAAGTAGAACCTGCTAATGTCATCAAATCTCTAGTTTTTGATGTAGATGGAGAGCTTGTAGTAGTGCTTTCACGTGGGGATCATGAAATTAATGATATCAAATTGAAAAATGCACTTGATGCAGGGTCTGTGGAACTTGCAAGTGAAGCAGCGATTCAAGAATTATTAGGTTGTGGCGTTGGCTCAATTGGTCCAGTGAAATTACCGGTAGACGTAAAAGTAGTAGCAGACCATGCTATTAAATCTATCCGTAATGGTATTGCAGGTGCCAACGAAGATGGATTCCATTTAGTCAATGTTAACCCTGAGCGTGATTTTGCAGTTAATGACTATTTAGATATTCGTTTTATTCAAGAGGGAGATCCTTCTCCTGATGGACAAGGTAACATTAAGTTTGCAGAAGGTATCGAGGTTGGTCATATTTTTAAATTAGGTACTACATACTCTGCTAAAATGAATGGTACTTTCTTAGATGAGCAAGGTAAGGCTCAACCATTTATTATGGGGTGCTATGGTATTGGTGTTTCTCGTATTCTAGCTGCTGTAGCGGAGCACTTCCAAGATGACAATGGCTTTACATGGCCAACACAATTAGCGCCATATGATATTCATGTTGTGCCAGTAAACACAAAAGATGAGGCACAAGTGACATTAGCGGAGGAGCTTTATGGCTTATTAAAATCATACCGTTATGATGTGTTACTAGATGATCGTCCTGAACGAGCGGGTGTAAAATTCGCTGATGCTGATTTAATTGGCTTACCTGTTCGAGTAACTGTTGGTAAAAAAGCAACAGAAGGTATTGTAGAAGTGAAATTCCGTCAAACGGGTGAAACATTTGAATGGAAAAAAGAAGAAGTAATTGATCGTCTGAATGAATTTTTCCGTAAAAATTAATAACGAGCTAAAAATTGGTGATAATTAGAATTTGATGCTTTTAATAGAGGCTTTCGTATAATTTTGATAAGATAGATATAAATAATTCGCGACACTTCTGCGGGACAGTGAGCCAAGCAAGCAACAACAGATGGTAAAATATCTGTTAAACTTGAAGAGCGCCCGCAGTGTGGGAGCGAATTTTTTTCTTGAATTCATCATGCGTTTGAGACGAATTAGAACATGAGGCTAAAGAAATTGCCTCTTTCTGAAAGTAGGTGTCATTAGATTGGAACAGCAACAAGAGGCAAGAATGAGACTTCGAATGCTCTTGCAACAACTAGAGTTAACAGATGATGTATATATGTCATTTTTTGAGGAAGGTGAACTATCACGCCTGACAGTTCATAAAAAGGATAGACTTTGGCATTTCACAATTAAGTTAAAGGATATATTACCGTTTCCGCTATATCAGCTTTTCCGTACGCATTTGACAGAGAAATTTTCAGCGATAGCACAGGTTAATACGACATTTGAAACATTAGAAAAAAATGTCACAGAGGAACTTGTGCAAGCGTACTGGCTAAATGTTGTGGAACAAATTGATGAGATGGCTCCAACGCTTAAAAATTGTCTCATCACTCAAATACCAACATGGAACGGCCAAAAAATGACTTTATCCTGTATGCAGGAAATGGAATTTATGATGCTCAAAACGAAGTATGCGGACAAACTAGCAGAAAGCTATGGTCAATTTGGTTTCCCTCGTATGGCAATCGACTTTGTGCTACAAGAAGAAACGGAAGAAATGATAGCGGCACAGGAAGCATTTATGGAGCAGAAACGTCTGGAAGAAGTGGCTCTGGCACAGCAAGCGATGCAAGATTTCCAAAAGCGTGAGCAAGAGAAGAAAGACAATCCGGCACTGGCCAACCTTGGCGACCGTCCATTCCAACTTGGGATGCATATTAAAGATGATGAAATCATGGAAATTAAACGGATTGTTGAAGAAGAACGCCGTGTTATTATTGAAGGATTTGTCTTTGATACGGAAATAAAAGAATTAAAAAGTGGACGCTCCTTATTACAAATCAAAATTACCGACTATACAGATTCCATCATTGTTAAAATGTTTTCTCGTGACAATGATGATGCTGAATTAATGCAACATCTGAAAAAGGGCATGTGGGTTAAAGTTCGAGGCTCTGTGCAAACTGATACGTTTATTCGTGATTTAATCGTTATGGCGAATGATATTAATGAAATCAAAAAAGAAACACGACAAGATTTAGCACCAGAGGGTGAGAAGCGTGTTGAGTTACATTTGCATACACCAATGAGCCAAATGGACGCTGTTACACCTGTTGATCGGCTTGTTGCTCAAGCTGCAAAGTGGGGGCATCCAGCAATAGCTATTACAGATCATGCGGTGGTGCAATCTTTCCCTGAAGCATATGCAGCGGGCAAGAAACATGGCATTAAGATTATTTATGGTCTGGAAGCAAATTTAGTTGATGATGGTGTACCAATTGCCTATGCTCCAGAGCATCGTTTATTGGCAGACACAACGTATGTTGTTTTTGACGTAGAAACGACAGGGCTATCAACTGCATATGATACCATTATTGAATTGGCTGCAGTTAAAATTAAAGATGGACAAGTTATTGATAAATATGAAAGTTTTGCAAATCCACATCATCCACTTTCGGCTACTACCATTGAATTAACAGGTATTACGGATGATATGGTTCGAAATGCACCAGAGGTAGAGCAGGTCATTAAAGAATTTCATGCCTTTATTGGAGATGCAATCGTTGTCGCTCATAACGCATCATTTGATATTGGCTTCCTATATACAGGCTATAAAAAATTTGGTCTTGAAGACACAGTCCATCCTGTCATTGATACATTAGAGCTAGCAAGATTGCTTTATCCTACAATGAAAAACCATCGCTTGAATACACTGTGTAAAAAATTCAATATTGAATTAACACAGCATCACCGAGCAATTTATGATACAGAGGCGACAGGATTTCTACTGCTGCAGCTATTAAAGGATGCTGATGAGCTAGCTATTAAATACCATGATGACTTCAATAAGCATATTGGTGGTGGGGATGCCTATAAAAAAGGTAGACCTATGCATTGTACAATTTTAGCAGTTGATAATGCAGGCTTAAAAAACTTATTTAAAATCGTCTCACACTCTCATACAAAAACATTCTATCGTGTTCCTCGGGTGACACGTGCAGTGCTTGAACAATATCGTGAGGGTTTATTAGTTGGATCAGGTTGCAGTAATGGTGAAGTATTCGAAACAATGATGAATAAGTCTCCAGAGGAAGCAGAGAAAGTCGCTCGTTTTTATGATTATATTGAGGTGCAACCGAAGGCTGTATATGCACCATTAATCGAACGCAATGTTGTACGTGATGAATGGACATTAGAAGATATTATCCGTAAACTTGTTAAACTCGGGAAGAAGCTAGATAAACCTGTTGTTGCAACTGGAAATGTTCATTATTTAGATCCGACAGATGGGATGTTTAGGCAAATACTTATTGGTTCACAAGGTGGAGCAAATATTTTAAATCGTTCTAAGCTGCCAGAAGTCCATTTTAGAACAACTGATGAAATGCTGAAAGAATTTGATTTTTTAGGACCAGACCTTGCAAAAGAAGTGGTTGTGACGAATGCTCAAAAAGTAGCAGCAAGTATTGGGGACGTTAAACCGATTAAGGATGACCTATATACACCAAAAATTGAGGGCTCTGATGATGAAGTAACCAATCTAACTTATGAAATGGCCCATCGTATTTATGGTGAGGAGTTACCGGAAATTGTGAAAGCTCGAATTGAAAAAGAGTTAAAATCGATTTTGGGACACGGTTTTGGTGTAATTTATTTAATTTCTGCCAAGCTAGTGAAAAAATCATTAGCTGATGGCTATTTAGTAGGGTCACGTGGTTCGGTGGGTTCCTCATTAGTAGCCACTTTTATGGAAATCACAGAGGTTAACCCATTACCTCCTCACTATATTTGTCCTAGTTGTAAACATTCCGAGTTTTTCGATGATGGATCTGTCAGCTCAGGCTTCGATTTACCAAATAAAGACTGTACAAAATGTGGAACACCTTATAAAAAAGATGGACAAGACATACCATTTGAAACCTTCCTTGGATTCAAAGGTGATAAGGTACCAGATATCGATTTAAATTTTTCGGGTGAATATCAGCCTCAAGCGCACAACTATACAAAGGTGCTATTTGGTGAGGATTATGTATTCCGTGCTGGAACAATCGGTACAGTTGCGGAGAAAACAGCATATGGCTATGTGAAAGGCTATGCAAATGACCATAATTTACATTTTCGTGGAGCAGAAGTTGATCGTTTAGTTCAAGGCTGTACAGGAGTAAAACGTACAACTGGGCAACACCCTGGAGGAATTATTGTTGTTCCAGATTATATGGACATTTATGATTTTTCTCCAGTGCAATTCCCTGCAGATGCGCAGGATGCAGAATGGCGTACAACCCATTTTGATTTCCACTCTATTCATGACAATATTTTAAAGCTAGATATACTTGGACACGATGATCCAACGGTGATCAGAATGTTACAGGATTTATCGGGAATCGATCCTAAAACAATTCCGACCGATGATCCTGTCGTCATGAAAATTTTTAGTTCTCCTGAATCTTTAGGTGTTACAGAAAAGCAAATTGGCTGTAAGACAGGGACACTAGGTATACCAGAATTCGGTACGCGTTTTGTACGTCAAATGCTAGAAGATACGAAGCCTTCGACATTCTCGGAACTTGTACAAATTTCTGGACTTTCCCATGGAACAGACGTATGGCTAGGGAATGCACAAGAATTAATTCAAAACGGTACATGTGTGCTAAAAGAAGTAATTGGTTGTCGTGATGACATTATGGTGTATTTAATTTATCAAGGTCTAGAGCCGTCACTAGCCTTCAAAATTATGGAATCTGTTCGTAAAGGGAAGGGATTATCAGAAGAATTTGAAGCCGAGATGCTCGCCAATAAAGTACCAGGTTGGTATATTGAATCTTGTAAAAAGATAAAATACATGTTCCCGAAAGCCCATGCCGCAGCATACGTGCTAATGGCAGTACGAATTGCCTGGTTCAAGGTACATTTTCCAATCCTTTATTATGCAGCGTATTTCACAGTTCGAGCAGATGATTTTGATTTAATTGCAATGGTGCAAGGATCGCAAATGATTCGAGCACGGATTGATGAAATCAATATGAAAGGCTTAGATGCATCCACTAAAGAGAAAAACTTATTAACGGTGCTGGAGCTTGCATTGGAAATGTGTGAGCGAGGTATGAGTTTCCAAAAGGTTGACCTATATCGTTCCCAAGCTAGTGAGTTTGTCATTGATGGCAATTCACTAATCCCTCCGTTCGATGCAATTCCGGGTCTTGGAACCAACGTGGCGAAAACGATCGTAGCTGCTCGTGAAGAGGGAGAGTTTTTATCCAAGGAAGATTTACAGCAACGTGGTCGTGTTTCCAAAACGCTTATCGAATACATGGACCAGCTTGGTTGTTTAGAAGGCATGCCTGATGCTAATCAGTTATCGCTATTCTAGTATTACAATTGTTTTGCATGGAAAGGTCACAATGTAAATTCAAATTCCTGACACAATATGGTTATCTATAATGAAGGAAATTTGCATTGTGTCGAGAACTGTGCTATTCTAATGGTAATAATTTGTTGATATTTTTCCAGCAAAAGAGTGGGGCATACCCGCTCTTTTCTGTTGTTTAACCGTAGCAAAACAAATTTTGACTAACAGCAGGTAAGACCGTAAAATTTCACCAAAGCAACTGGTGGAATTTCTGTTTTATTATGGTTCATTACTGCGTTAACCTGATAGTGATGAACAATTCATACGCTAGAATTTGATAAATACAGGAGGAAATAATGAGCAAAGTACCATCTTTAATTGAAGAGCTCGCTAAACCAATTGTGGATGAGTTAAATCTTGAGCTAGTGGATATTGAGTTCGTAAAAGAAGGACGAAACTGGTTTTTACGTGTCTATGTTGATACACCTGAGGGTGGAATTGACATAGATCAATGTGCTCAAGTGAGTGAACGACTAAGCTTGTTATTGGATGAAAAAGATCCAATTACACAAAACTATTATTTAGAAGTTTCTTCGCCTGGAGCGGAACGTCCATTAAAAAAAGATACGGATTTTGTCAAAGCAGTTGGCAAGTTTATTTATGTAAAAACCTATGAGCCCATCAAGGACATGAAGGAATTCCAAGGCTACTTAACGTCATACGATGAACATACATTAGTGATGGAAGTGCGTATTAAAACACGTAAAATAACAGTAACAATTGAACAAGAAAAAATCGCATTGGCACGACTTGCCATCGATTTTTCTGCATAAAGCATATTTAGGAGTGAAAACAAAATGAGTAGTGATTTGTTAGATGCGCTGAATGCGCTAGAAGAACAAAAAGGAATTTCAAGAGATGTGTTAATCGAAGCCATTGAAGCGGCATTAGTTACAGCTTACAAACGCAACTTTAACCAAGCACAAAATGTTCGAGTAGACTTAAATTTAGATAAGGGCTCAATTCGTGTATTTTCACGTAAAGATGTTGTGGAAGAGGTAGAAGATGATCGTTTGCAAATTTCTTTAGAAGATGCAAAAGTCATTAATCCAGCCTATCAGCTAGAGGATATCGTGGAGCAGGAAGTAACACCACGTAACTTTGGACGCATTGCTGCACAAACAGCAAAGCAAGTAGTTACACAACGCGTACGTGAAGCGGAACGAGGTTTAATTTATGAGCAGTACGTAGACCGTGAAGATGATATCGTAACTGGCGTTGTTGAACGTTTAGATGCTCGTAATATCTATGTAGGTTTAGGGAAAGTAGAAGCGGCACTGCCTGTTAATGAACAAATCCAAGGTGAATCTTATCATCCACATGATCGTATTAAAGTGTATATTACAAAAGTGGAACGTACAACTCGTGGACCTCAAGTGATTGTGTCTCGTACACATCCTGGTTTATTACGTCGATTATTTGAGATGGAAGTACCTGAAATTTATGAGGGTATTGTAGAGATTAAATCAATTGCACGTGAAGCTGGAGATCGCTCTAAAATTTCTGTTTTCGCTCATAATGAGGAAGTGGATCCAGTTGGTTCATGTGTTGGGGCAAAGGGAGCTCGTGTACAAACAATTGTCAATGAACTAAATGGTGAAAAAATTGATATCGTAGAATGGTCTGAAGACCCAGTTGTATTTGTAGCTAATGCATTAAGCCCATCAAAAGTATTAGATGTACAAGTGAATGAAGAAGAAAAGTCGACAACAGTCGTTGTACCAGACTATCAATTATCTCTAGCTATCGGTAAACGTGGGCAAAATGCTCGTCTAGCAGCGAAGCTTACTGGCTGGAAAATTGATATTAAGAGTGAGACTGATGCTCGTGAATTAGGTATTTATCCTTCGGCTACAAGCACTTTCATCCCTGCTCATGATGAAGAAAGTGATTTTGATGATGTAGCAGTTGACTTATATCAAGACGACGAAGAATAAGTAAGAAAGCCCGTGTGACAAGTTAGCTGACAGTATTCAGTGGGCCCCCTACGCCGACTGAATACTGTCAGAGCGTCAAGTAGAGCATGACTTGTCCACCTCTTACGACAAGCTTCAGAGAGGAATGGTGATTCTTATGGCTGTAAACAAAAAAGTACCTCTTCGTAAATGTGTAGCAACTGGAGAAATGCTACCAAAGAAAGAGATGATACGTGTTGTTCGTTCGAAAGAGGGCGAAGTAAGTGTAGATGTCTCCGGGAAAAAGCCTGGGCGTGGTGCCTATGTCTCTAAATCAGAGCAGGCAGTTGACCTCGCGCGTAAGAAAAATGTATTAGGGCACCAACTTGATGTGAAAATTCCTGAAGAAATATACGAGGAACTTATTTTGCTGATTCGTAGGGAGTCAATTTTATGATTAATCAAGCAATATTTAATTTGCTTGGAATCGCAGCAAGAGCACGTAAGGTGATTTCAGGAGAAGAGTTAGTAGTAAAGGAAGTCCGCAATGGCAATGCTAAACTAGTACTGCTTGCAAACGATGCTTCTAAAAACTCTAGTAAAAAAATTCAAGATAAGTGCACGTACTACAACGTTGAGTATCATGTAATTGGAGATCGATATGATCTAGGACATGCTACAGGTAAGGAGGCCCGTGTGGCTTTAGCTATTACCGATAAAGGTTTTGCA
>NZ_DJAU01000045.1:0-251 GCF_002429725.1 Lysinibacillus sp. UBA5994
CGTTAAAAAATTAACGAGAGTAGAACTCTACGATGAATGCTTCGTTGATTTCAGCTGATAATTCAGAACGCTCTGGAAGGCGAGTGAATGTACCTTCTTTTTTGTCAGCATCGAATGTTAAGTAGTCAGGTACGAAGTTGTTTACTTCGATTGCTTCTACTACTACAGCAAGGTTTTGAGATTTTTCACGAAGAGAAATCGTTTGACCTGGTTTTACGCTGTATGATGGGATATCAACGCGTTTGCCATCT
>NZ_DJAU01000045.1:498-35737 GCF_002429725.1 Lysinibacillus sp. UBA5994
CACGCATTTTATTTTCATGTACTTTCGCCTATGCAGCCGTTAGGTTACACAATACACCATCTAATTTTCATTGCTGATCATCTAAGTAGTTGTACATCAGAAAATAGAGGAATAAAATACAATCATAAGCTTATACCACTGCTGCGTTTATTTTACACAACCTTCATTGTAACTGCTTTGGACAAGGACGTCAATTATTAGCTAGTAAAAAAATATAAAAGAACATAGTAGGAAATTCCTCACTATCTATTTTAAATAATATGGGAATAGTTAATGATACGCTGTGTTATGTAAATTGTAAAAGTAAGGGATAATTACATAGTCAAAATGACACAAATTATGTATAATATATTATAAGTTAATAGTAATTGATTTGGACGTTATATAGAAAAGGTGATTTCATGACAGACCATTTACAAACGCTAAAATATATAAAATCTGATGTTTTGAGCTTTTGGGTGAGTTCTTATGAAGAACAAACTAGTTTTAATGGGTATTTTTGTTCATTGAAACAGTTTCTAAAGAAGCGCTTGAAAATTGATAATGCTGCTTTTCTTAGTTTTGAAGGTAATTCCTTAATCCCAATCGAAGAGATGGCTTCATTAACAATTGAAACAAAGCTAAATGCTGTGTCATGGCTGATGATTGAAGCTAGTTTTTATCAACAAAAAGTAGTGAAAATTCCTTATATATTGAAAGCAAGACAGGCCTATTCAATGATGACAGATATGGTGCTTTTCCAAGCAGAGGGCAAAAATCCCATTGGTATATTACTTGTGGAGGCAACAGAGTCTTGGACAGACTTTATGACCTCGGAGTATGGTGAAGAGTGTATAGAAACACTTTCAAAGGTTCTTCAAATGATTAGAGACAATTTAGATGTCAAAATAAATGAAGATCAATATAGAAAACTATATAACATGACTGATTTATTTCATTCAACAATGGATATCGATTTAATTTTAGAAAATGTATTAAAAAATATACGGGATAATTTTCCTGAGTTTAATGTGGAGCTTATTTTATCGAATGATCAAGATCGACACACGACCATCGATATTAAGCTTTTTGATTATTTATCAGAAAGACCTGCTACAATTGAAGCCTTTGTATCAGGAGAGTTGACGACAGAGCTAGCGAGCGATTTAAATTGTCGGTTGTTAAATGCACCGATTAAGGGCAGGCAAGCTATTTATGGCATCTTGCAAGTAAGTGCACCCACCACTTATCTTTTTTCAACAACCGAAAAAGATTTTGTACGGATGCTGGCACAAGCTTCAGGAAATGCTCTTGAAAATGCAAAGTTATATCATCAATCGCATCGCCTCGTAAGTGACTTACAACTCATCAATGAAACTTCGCATCGTTTAAATATGCGAATTGACATTCATGAAATGTTACTTTTCCTACAAAAGCAGTTACTGAAATCCTTTCAGCCAATGGAAGTATGTTTCGCATTTAAAAAACACGATACATTTGAAATAACAGGTGCAAGTACCTCCCTGTTCCATTCAGAAAACGGTCAAAGTTATATAAAACATGTTGAACAGCACTTTGCTCAAACGAATGATCCACTATTTGTTGCCGATTTCAGCCGTCTAACTCCTAATCAAATTGAGTATCGCTCTATTATGGCGATTCCTATACTTATGGAGGAAAAGATTAATGGTTTTAGTATTGTCTTACATAAAGAGCCATATTTCTTTTCATTCGATAGTTTCAAATTAATGCAATCTTTAATTCACCATTCATCATTAGCCATTGCAAACTCAATTTTACGAACACAGCTTCAGGAAATGGTCGATTTGGATCATTTAACGAAACTGTATGCTCGTAGTTACCTCGATCAGTTTGTAGAAAAATCGCTTGAATATGATCAATCTGGTATGTTTTTGTTAATTGATATTGATAATTTTAAACGCATTAATGATACGTATGGTCACCAAGTTGGAGATAAAATTCTTGTTCAGATTGCGGTTCAATTAAAAGAAACTATTGGAAGTCGTGGAATTTGTGCAAGATGGGGTGGAGAAGAAATGTCTGTCTATGTCCCTAACATCGATGAAAAAGAAGCTTTAGAATTAGCATCAACAATTGTGGAAGTCATCCCAAGTACCACAGATCCACAAGTAACCATTTCTGCGGGTCTTATAACATGGGATGAGCGAGATCGACCAGCATTCCAATCTGTGTTTTTACATGCAGATACAGCCTTGTATGAGGCGAAAAACAGCGGGAAAAATCGCTTTTGTACTCACAATGGATCGTTCCAAACGAATTCATAGGATTATAAAGCAAAACGTAAATGGTTGTTTAAATAAATCGCCCTGAAATGACAATATAAAACATTTCAGGGCAATTTTTAATATTGTATTATAAATGGTTAAGGAGTGTTTTAACAAATTCCTCTAGGCCATTACGATCTTCCTCTGAAAAGCGATTCACGATAGGACTATCGATATCTAACACACCAATAATTTCACCTTGCTTCATTAGCGGTATAACAATTTCAGACTGCGATGCAGCATCACAGGCAATATGCCCTGGAAAATCATGTACATCTTTTACAACAACTGTTTCTCTTGTTGCCACAGCTGTACCACAAACACCACGCCCAATAGGAATTCTAACACAGGCAGGAAGACCCTGGAATGGTCCTAACACAAGCTCATTATCCTGCAAGAGATAAAAACCAACCCAGTTAATGTTCGTTAAAAATTGATTTAACAGAGCAGAGGCATTACTTAAATTGGCGATTTGATTGGTTTCGCCAGCTAATAGTGCATCTAATTGTTTTGATAATGTCAGATACTGGTCAGCAATTGATCCTTCGTAATTAATTTGTGTAAACATACTAAGCACCTCGTTTAAAAGTTATTTAAATTGGTAATATAACATTATAGTGTTGATGTAAATCTTCTGCGCAATGTGCATCTGAACCAAATACATATGGTAGTTTAATAGTTTGACTATAATTGATAAGGGCAAATGGTGGATAAGGCTCCTGACAATATTGTTTACTTAAACCTGCACTATTTAAATCTAATTCATAGCCCGCGAATTTCATGCTGTCTAATACTTCTTTGATACGTGGGGTGTCATTGATTTTTTCGTTGTGCGCTAGTTGGAATTTATGAATAAGTGATGGATGTCCAATCCGTTTTGGTTTGTATGGTCCAAGATCTGCTCTAATCGATTGTAGGACAGTATCATAATATAAATCATATACCAGTTCAACAGAGCCAACTTTTTTTGAAAAATCAATAAAGCATTCAGAAGAAAAGTCGATACATACAAAGGTATCTTGCCATTTTAAAAAATGGACTGATAAAATAGCGTCATCTAAAAGATGTCCATAGGTATCAAGGAATTGACGAGTTTCTTGTTCGTAGCCTTGGATGTAGTCAACTTCTAGTCCGATGCGGATACGAATATCTTGTGCATACTGTTGTTGTAGATGTTGCAATTCTTCAATGTAAGACATGAGATCATCAGGATTCATGCCACTATCTTGTTGCGGGGTTGGATCGACAAAACTTTTGGGCAATGGGGCGTGTTCTGTAAATGTTATATCTGTGAAATGTTGAGAAATTGCTTTTTCAATATATTGCTTGAATGAGTCCGTAGTGCCATGTGGACAAAAAGGACTATGTATATGCCCATCACGTTTCATAATTTAACACTCCTTTAGCTCTATAGATACGCTATTTAAATATTTCACAATAGCGAAAATACAGTTTTCTGAAAAACACTTAAATTTTAGTACAAAAGGCGAAAACATAGTATATAATAAATACAACTAGCCAATTCGTTTATTGTAGAATAGGAGGCTTACGATGGAGTATATCATCATTCCGATTATCCTACTATTAATTTTAGCCATAGTAGGATTTATGATGCGAAGAAAACATGTTGCAATTATTGCAAAACTAGAAAATGAAAAATTACAAATACAACATAATCCTATAAATGAAGAAATTTCAAAAGTAAAATCTTTAAACATGAACGGTGAAACGGAAGAAATGTTTGAACGATGGCGCAATACTTGGGATGAAGTGATCGACGTACATATGACTAAAATCGATTCTCTTCTATTTGATGCTGAGGATCAAATTAATCGACTTCGTTTTAAAAGGGCAACTTTAATAGAACGTGAAATTGAAGATTACATTGAGAAATGCGACCAAGATAAAAATAAAATTTTAGAAGAACTGAATGAATTAATTGGCAGCGAAGAAAAAAATCGAATTGAAATCGAACAATTAAAAGAATACTATCGCTCTGCAAGAAAGACATTGCTGGCTCATCAGCATTCATTCGGTGTAGCATTACCTGCATTAGAGAAGAAGCTAGAGACATTTGTTCAAAAATTTGAAGAGTTCGATGTCCTAACGAATGAAGGTAATTATTTGCAAGCGCGAGAAATTGTCATTAGCTTAAATCAAGAATCGCAGCAGACATTCGAATATATTAATGATGTTCCAACCATCTTAACGGAAATTCAAGTGAAGCTACCAGGTGCGGTTCAGGAATTGCGTAATGGTCAGCGTGAAATGGAAGACCAATCTTACTATTTACAGCATTTAGAATTGACAGATGCACTTAATAAATATGAAAAAGAATTCGAGGCATTAAAACTCGAACTTGCAGAGCTGAATTTAAAAGTTGTTAAACCGCGTGTGACAGAAATAAATGAAGAAATCGACCATTTTTATGATTTACTTGAAAAAGAGGTTATTGCTAAAAATTATGTAGATCAAAATTGTGATCGTTTATTAAGTTCTATTACCAATGTCATTTCTTCAACAAAATTAGTGAATGACGAGGCAACGTATGTACAGCAAAGTTATCATTTAAATGAAAAAGATGCCGAAATTCCAAAAGCCGCTTTAAAACAATTGGAAGCACTGCAACGTCGCTATGATCTATTAGCTATGCGAGTTAGGGAAGAAAAATCAGCTTATTCTAGCTTACAGGAAGAGTTAATCGAAATTAGTGAAGAGCTTGAACGAATTCACGAAGAACAAGGTCATCTATCGAATACAATGAAGAAACTTCGAATAGATGAAAATAAGGCACGCGCTCAAGTCGAAAACTTAAAGAAAATATTACAGGATACTGATCGTTTATTGAACAAGGCAAATATTCCAGGAATTCCTGAGGAGATGGATGCACGGCTTGATGAGGCAGCAGAGCACATCTATGTTGTCATGCAAAGCTTGCAAGAAGTACCACTTAATATGGGTACTGTTCATAATAATCTAAATGCAGCAACACTCTGTGTAGAGGATGTTAAAGTAAAGGCACATGAGTTAATAGAAAATGTGATGCTCATTGAGCGTATTATTCAGTACGGTAATCGCCATCGCGCATCGAACCCAAAATTGAACGGACGTTTAAGAGAAGCAGAAGAGGCTTTCCATCAATTCCGTTATGCAAAGGCTTTAGAAGAAGCCGGTACAGCAGTGGAAGAAATGGAGCCAGGTGCCTTAAAGCGTATTCAAGAAATGGTTGCCGAAGAATTCATAGCAAAATAATTCAAATAACATTTTGAGCTGTCTAAAAAGTATAGCGATTACTTTTTAGACAGCTTTCTATTTATGCTTAGAAGGATGTGATTCAGTATGAAATTGTCAATCAAAGAAATGAATGAACATTTCGCAAGTGAAATTTTACAATGGCAATATGTAGCACCTTACGATTTTTACAATAATGAATTATCGGGTGAAAATGTACAAGAAATGCTTGATAATCCTTACTTTGCGATCTTTAATAATCATAGTGAACTAATTGGCTATTATTGTACAGGTAAAGCAGCCCAAGTGCCAAAAGGGCAAGGTTTTGGGGCGTATGAAGGACACTGTATAGATATTGGGATTGGGTTGAAGCCAAATCTAACGGGTCAAGGATTAGGAACGGCATTTTTTTCGTTTATTGTTCAAACAGTTCAAGAAGAATATCAGCTGCCATTACGTTTAACAGTTGCACTATTTAATAAGAGAGCAATCCATCTTTATGAAAAATTTGGTTTTGTTAAAGCAATTGAATTTAGAACACCAACAGAGTTTGTCACGATGGTGAAAAAAATGTAGGATATCAATTAAAATTTAAATAATTGTTAAAGTTAGTGGTCAATCGCCAAAGATTGCGTTATGATAAATACCGTTAAATCAACGTTTTGAAAGTGTGTGAAAAGTTATGGTTAATACAATTTATTTGGATAATAGTGCAACAACTAAGCCTTTAAAAGAGGTTATGCAGGCTTTTATGGTTGTAAATGAGCAGTATTATGCCAACCCTGCTTCCATCCATGCTATGGGTGTTGAAGCAAATGATTTATTAATACGTGCGCGTGAGCAAGTAGCAGATATTTTGCAGACAGAGGCAAAAAATGTGCTATTTACTTCAGGTGGTACAGAATCAAATAATGCAGCTATTTTTGGCATAGCACGTAGTAATACGCATATAGGAAAGCACATTTTAACGACTGAAATTGAACATCCATCAGTGCTAGAAACAATGAAACAACTTGAAAAAGAGGGCTATGATGTTGAATATCTTCGTGTCGATCGAAGAGGGGTGATTTCTCTAGATGAGCTTCGTACTAAAATACGAAAAGAAACAATTTTAGTTAGCATCATGCATGTGAATAATGAAATGGGTGCAATTCAGCCTATTAAGGAAGCAGCAAAAATGATTCATGAAATGAGTCGTGCTGCCTTTCATGTTGATGCTGTGCAAAGCTTTGGGAAATTAGCAATATCCTTTAAAGAAGAAGGACCTGACTGTATTTCTATCTCTGGTCATAAAATTCATGGCTTTAAAGGCTCAGGAGTGTTAGCATTCCGTAAACCCATAAGATGGCAGCCCTTTGCTCTTGGTGGAGGTCAGGAATTTGGTATGCGTAGTGGTACTGTAGCAGTTCCGCAAGCTGTTGCTTTAGCGAAAGCGGCTCGACTTGTTGTTGAAACAATGAACGAACGCACAAATAAATACCGTCAATGGCACGATGAAATCCGAACTCAGCTAGAAAGTTATGGCGAAGCAGTCCATGTTTTATCAACCCCACAGGGAGCTGCGCATATTGTGTCATTTAGTGTTCGTGATTTAAAAGGGGAAGTCATTATTAATGCTATGCAAAAACGTGGTGTCATTGTGTCGACATCAAGTGCATGTTCTTCCAAGCAAACGAAAACAAGTCATGTCGTCGAGGCGCTTCACCTTGATGAGCATTATAAAAAAGGCGTGATTCGCCTTAGCTTTGGCGCACATAACACAATAGAAGATATAGAAAACTTTAAACAAGTACTAGCAGAAGTAATGTTGGAACTCAAAGGAGAAAATAAGTAAATGATTTGGAAAGAAATTTTAATTAGATATGGTGAGCTTTCTACAAAAGGTCGCAACAAAATGGATTTTATCCGCCGTTTACGTGAAAATATTCGTCATGCCTTTGCAGATTTAGGACAACTGCATATTCGCACAGAACGTGACCGTATGTTTATTGCCATAGAAGACGAAGCACAAATGCAAATGCTAATTACAGGTTTACCTAAAATTTTTGGTATTCAATCATTTAGCCCTGTCGCTGCATGCGAAAAAGATATGGACAGTATGAAAAAGCTCGCTATCACTATTATGGAGACATTTAAAGATGAGCCACATACATTTAAAGTAGAGGTAAAACGTACTGATAAAACATTTCCTTTAGAATCTCATGCCATCCAACGTGAGATCGGTGGCTATGTTTTACCACAATTTCAAAATTTATCTGTTAAAGTGAAGCAGCCTGATATTGAGCTACGTGTAGAAGTTCGCCATGATGCAACTTATATGATGGCACAAGTCATTCCTGGTGCAGGTGGAATGCCTGTAGGATCAAATGGCAAGTCTTTATTAATGCTATCTGGCGGTATTGATAGCCCTGTCGCAGGTTATTTAATGATGAAGCGTGGTGTGCGATTAGAGGCAATTCACTTCTTTAGTCCACCTTATACAAGCCAAAATTCATTGGAAAAAGTTAAAGTGCTTGCCAATGAATTAACAAAATTTGGTGCTAGTATTCGTTTGCATGTCATTCCTTTTACTGAAATACAAGTTCTTATTAAAGAAAAAGTACCTTCTAATGTATCGATGACGACAACACGCCGAATGATGTTGAAGGTTGCTGATCAGGTGCGTGAGGAAATTGGTGCACTTGCTATTGTAACGGGCGAAAGTCTTGGACAAGTGGCGAGTCAAACGCTTGAAAGTTTAACAGCAATAAACGCAGTAACAAATACACCTATCCTTCGTCCGCTGATTTCAACTGATAAATTAGAGATTATTGATATTGCAGAAAAAATCGGCACATACGAAACATCTATTCAGCCATTTGAAGATTGCTGCACGATTTTTACACCAGCAAGTCCAAAAACAAAACCGAAGCTTGAAAAGGTTGAGCATTATGAAAGCTTCTCTGACTTTGATGAATTGATCGAGCGAGCAGTGAAGAATCGCGAGGTCTATATTTTCCCTAAGAAAGAAGAACAACAAGATAAATTTGCAGATCTACTATAAGGATTCAAAAGCCGTCTCAAAGCCCAATTTGAGACGGCTTTTTTGTATGGATATTGTTATTCCAATAGAGGTACAATTTACCTCTAAATTTTTTGTATTAAAAATCTAATATCGCACATTCTATATTCACAAGGAGGTGAGAAACATGGCTTCAAACAACAACCGTAGTTCAAACCAGCTTGCAGTACCTGGTGTACAACAAGCACTAGATCAAATGAAATACGAAATTGCACAAGAATTTGGTGTTCAATTAGGAGCTGAAGCTTCAGCTCGTGCCAACGGTTCCGTTGGTGGTGAAATCACTAAACGTCTTGTACAAATGGCAGAATCTCAATTAAAAGGTATGCCAAACAACAACCAATAAATGCTGATTAAGCATTTATAAACTTAAAACCAGTGACCGTAAAAGGCACTGGTTTTAGTTTGTTTATTGATCATTTATTTATACGAGATAAGGATCTAAATGTAGCTACTGTATGATCAACATCTTTGCTTTGACAAATAGCTGAAATAACAGCAACACCATCAACCCCCGTTTGAAATACAGAATGTGCATTTGTGAAATTTATTCCACCAATTGCTACAATTGGTAATTCAGGATGTAATGAATGTGCCTCCTGTAAAAAAGATGTACCACATGGTGGTTGTGCATCACTTTTAGAGGATGTTGGAAAGATTGGACCGATACCAACATAATCAGCTTGATGGTTAATAGCTATTTGCAATTCTTCCTCGCAATGGACAGATACACCAAGAATCATATTCCCGATTCTTTTACGTGCTACACTTACAGGTAAATCATCTTGTCCGATATGAACACCATCAGCCCCTAGTCGTATCGCTAGATCAACATCGTCATTAATGATAAAGGGCACATGATAGTGATGACATAGTTTTTGACATTGGCGTGCAAATTGTTCATACGCAAGTCCAGTTAACGCGTGAGGACCTTTTTCACGAAATTGAAACATTGTAATGCCTGCTTGCAAGGCTTTTTCTAGGATATAGATAGGTTGTTCTTGAGGAGGAACATTGCTCGTACCCATAATAAAATAAAGCTCCAAATCCTCACGTTTCATGAATAATCACCTCACAGCCTTCCTTATACTGTTGATAAGCAAAATGATTAGTGGGTCCATGACCATTTCCAATCGATAAATTAAACATAATAGCTAATTGGATAAATTTTTTAGCTTCTATAATGGCATTTTCCAGAGCAAATCCTTGTCCAAGAAAAGCAGTAAGTGCTGCGGAAAATGTACATCCAGTACCATGCGTATTTTTTGTTTGGATTCGTGGAGACTGCAAAGAAAAAGAACGTCCATTTTTGCAAAATACATAATCAATGGCATAAAGTGGATCTGCTAAATGACCACCTTTAATGATGACACATTGTACACCTAGCTGTAACAAGCTTTGAGCTACTTCTTTCATATCTTCAAAATGATGAATAGATCTCCCAGTAAGTGTCTCTGCCTCGGGTATATTGGGCGTAACAACCGTAGCAAGTGGTAATAAAGTTGAGCGTAAGGCATCGATAGCTTCTTGCTGTAATAGGCTTTCCCCACCTTTTGCAATCATCACCGGATCAACAATCAGTGGAATGTTTAGCTCCCTGATCTTGTGTGCAATTGCTTTGATAATTTCTGAGGAATAAAGCATTCCTGTTTTAATCGCAGCGATTGGAAAATCTTCTACTAAGGCCTCGAATTGTTTTTTTATAAAGGAAACGTCAATAGGGTAAACACCTGTTACACCCAAAGTATTTTGAGCAGTTAGAGCAGTAATAACAGAAGTACCAAACACTTCTAATTCCTGAAATGTTTTTAAATCAGCCTGTATACCCGCGCCACCACCACTATCTGAGCCAGCGATTGTTGTTACAATATGCATGAAGCTGCACCATCCTTTGATAAGCGATGTATAGCATTGAGTAAGGCTATTTGAAAATCACCAATGTCTGCAGTAAATGCGGATGCCAGTACACCTGCTTTTTTATAGTAAGTAAGTGTTTCCGTTAATTGTTGGTAAGGATTATGGCTTACACTATAGGCTGCGCCACAAATTGCGCTAAGTAAACAACCTGTACCCGTTACTTCCGTCATTTGTGGATGACCACCAGCGATCCATTGGCTATGCTTGCCATCAGTTATAAAATCGCGTTCTCCTGTGACAATAACAATGCATTGATAGCGTTGAGCCAATGATGTGGCTTCTAATTCCATAGCGATAGTGCCATGACCACTATCGACACCTTTTTGTTGCCAATTTACACCAACTATTGCTGCTAGCTCGCCGAGATTACAGCGAATCACGGCAAAGTGTATGTTTTCCAGTAAGTATCTTACGGTTTCCTTACGATAAGTTGTGGCTCCAACTCCGACAGGATCTAAAATAACAGGAATACCAAGTTTATTGGCTTTTTCACCTGCTAATAACATGGCACTTTTTGTGCGATCATTAAGTGTTCCAATATTAATTAATAATGCTTGAGCAATGGCCACCATCTCCTCTACCTCTTGGTAGTCATCGGCCATTACTGGTGAAGCACCTATCGCTAATAAACCATTTGCTTGAAAATTTGCCACTACATAATTGGTAATACAATGGATAAGTGGTTGCTGTTGACGAATTGTTTGAAAAATCATTGTAGTCCTCCTTTAGGGATGGACGTAAGCATGCAAAAAAGGCTCTTTTTGTGTAAAAATGCACGAAAAGAGCCTTTCATCTGAAAACGATGTTTATTGCTCCCTACGTCAGTATTAACTAACAGGTTCAAAGGGTCAGGTTTTACCTTCTCAACTCTTACGAGTCCCCCTGCAATCTTGCTTTTAGTTGACCAAAATGTACCATACTTTTCATATGTATTCAATAGCAAGTTTTCCTATAGATAAAATGTGACCGATGCCATATAGGAGGGTATGATAGTTGTCATGACTTTACCGAAATTAAGCACAAACCATTGAAAATGCTGAAAAAAGAGTTTTATAATGTGTCATAACAAAAGGGGGCAATTGCCATGAAAAGACAAGATTTAGTTGCACCAGAATGGTATAACATAGTAGAGGAAATTGAAAAATATGCTCAGGATGCAGCCAAAAATGCTTTAATCATTTGTGAAGAAAACCAAGACATCCAATGTATTACATATGCACATTTATTGGAAAAAGCGAATCAAGCAGCACATGTATTCACCAAGCAAGGTTTAAAGAAAGGTGATGTCATTTTAGTAATGGTACCACGTTCGGTTGAAGCATATATTGTGTATATTGCTGCATTGAAAGCGGGTTTAACTATTATTCCAAGTTCTGAGATGTTAAGAACAAAGGATATTGAGTATCGAATTCATCATGCAAATGCTAAAGCAGTTATTGCATTTGAACCCTATATTGAACAGTTCGATAAAGTAGGAAATTTACAAGACATACTGCAATTTGTCATAGGGAATGCACATGAACCTTGGCAGAACATACTTGAAAAAATGAATAATCAACCTACAACCTACATAAATCCTATCCCAACAAAAAGCACAGACAATGCATTTTTAGCCTATACAAGCGGAACAACAGGAAATCCAAAAGCAGCAGTGCATACGCATAGTTGGGGCTATGCTCATTTACGAACAACAGCACCACATTGGTTGGGTGTACAAGAAAATGATATTGTTTGGGCGACTGCAGCACCAGGGTGGCAAAAATGGATTTGGAGTCCATTTCTAGCTACTTTAGGCAGTGGTGCTACTGCATTTGTCTACAAAGGTAAATTTGAAGCAGCTTCTTATTTAGCATTGCTTGAGAGATTCAAAATCAATGTACTATGCTGTACACCAACTGAATATCGTTTTATGGCAGCGCTTGAAAATTTACATGAATATGATTTAAGTGCAATTCGCCAAGCTGTATCAGCTGGTGAGCCATTAAATAGTGAGGTTATTAGAGTATTCTTGGAAACATTCAAATTACAAGTGCGAGATGGCTATGGACAAACGGAAAATACATTATTGGTAGGCACAATGGTAGGGATGGAAGCGAGAGTTGGCTCTATGGGAAAACCTACTCCTGGCAACACTGTTGAAATTATTAATGATTTGGGCAAACCTGTTACAATCGGAGAAGTTGGTGATATTGCTGTTCATCGCGAAACGCCAGCACTCTTTAAAAAATATTTAAATGATCCTGAACGTACAAATTTACAATTTCGTGGGGATTGGTATATTACAGGAGATCGTGCTTATAAAGATGAAGATGGCTACTTTTGGTTTGACGGACGAGGAGACGATGTTATTATTTCCTCAGGCTATACAATTGGCCCTTTTGAAGTAGAGGATGCTTTAATGAAACATCCAACTGTAAAAGAGGCTGCTGTTATAGCGAGCCCTGATAAAGTAAGAGGAAATATTGTCAAAGCATTTATTGTTCTGTGCAATGGTGAAAAAGGTGATGGAGCGCTTATTCAAACACTCCAAAGTCATGTTAAATCATTGACTGCTCCTTATAAATATCCACGTGCTATTGAATTTGTAGAGGAACTACCAAAAACATCTTCTGGGAAAATTAGACGTGTCGAATTACGACAACAAGAAATCAAACACCTCCAATTATAATATTTCCTAGGAAATAATGTCGAAAATCAAAGTTCATCAAAGGTATGGACTTTGATTTTTTTATTTTTTTTAGGTAAGGTAATATGAGGAAATACATAGCTTAAAGCTTTTTGTGTTTAATTATTGCAAAAAAATGAAACAAATTGGCAAGTCATACGTATTACGTGTTGAGGAGGCGGAAAGACATGAATGTAAAAAGGTGGGTTGCTTTAGTAGTGGCTGGTGTTCTTTTACTATTTTCGTTAGGAATTAATACCATTTTTGCGCTATTTAAAGCAGATTTCCTAGGTAATTTTGATAGCTTAATGGCAGGTAATAGCTTAGATGTATATGAAAATGTCATTGAAGGGGAGAATTTTGATAAGCGAATTGCTTATTTAAAGGTAGATGGAACGATTCAAGATATCGGCTCAAGTACATTGTGGCAACCAGTTGCCTATGATCATCAATTTTTCTTAGAACAATTGGATAATATTTTATATGATGAGTCCATACAGGGGGTTGTTTTAAGCGTTAATTCACCAGGTGGTGGTGTAAAGGAATCTGCAGATATCTATAAAAAGCTACTAAAAATAAAAGAAGAACGACAAATTCCAATTTATGTATCAATGGATTCTATGGCAGCTTCAGGTGGTTATTATATTTCTGCACCAGCAGATAAAATATTTGCCCATCGTGATACAATAACAGGCTCTATTGGTGTCATCATGCAATCAATTAACTATCAAGAGCTGGCTGAAAAAGTAGGGGTCAAATTTGAAACGTTTAAATCGGGAGAGCATAAAGATATGCTAAGTCCAATGCGTGAAGTGACAGCAGAGGAACGTGCAATGATGCAAGATATGATTAATGAAACGTACGAAGAATTTGTAGATATTGTAGAGCAGGGACGTAATATGTCTGAAGCAGAAGTAAAGAAGGTTGCAGATGGTCGTATTCTTGGCGGTACAAAAGCACTTGAAGCAGGGTTAATTGATGAAATTGGTGATGAAGAAGCGGCCATTGCAGCTCTTCGTGAGGATTATGGACTTGAAGATGCAGCTTTATTTGAGTATTCATACGATATGGGTGGCTGGCAATCGTACGTAGGTATGAAAATTGGCTCCATTTTCGGTCCCTCTGCCGAAGAAAAAATGCTAATGAAAATCATGACAGACTATAGCGCTCCGAAAATGATGTATCTATATGGGGAATACTAAGGGGGGAGCACAATGACAAAAAATGAAATTGTTATGCAAGGTTCACCCTCATTGGAAAATGGCTTCTATATAAACACTTCAGGAGAATCGGCACATGAAAAAAACTATGCATTAAAAACTGCTGGTTTTTGGGTACGATTTTGGGCATTTTTATTAGATGGATTCATCATTTCTGCTGTAGGTGGAATACTCGTCAATCCTATCTTCTATTTAATGGATTGGTCTTTATCTGATTCGGTTTGGTATGCGCCAATTTCTATTATTACAGCAATTTTCTACTATAGCTATTTTGTGCTGATGACCAAGTTCTTTGGGCAAACACTAGGGAAAATGGTGTTCGGATTACGTGTAATTTCATTAAAGCACGATCAGCTAACTTGGTCAGATGTGTTATTCCGTGATTGGATTGGTCGTATCATCAATAATATTTTTATGCCACTGTATATTTTGGTAGTGATTTTGCCAGAAAATCAAGGCTTACATGATTATTTTGCCGATACAACAGTGGTGCACGAAAAAATCTTTATTGAAAAGGCTTCAACACCGACTACTTTACCAAAACAAGAAGAACATATAGAAATTACTGTGCAAGAAGAAAAAATAGACTTAGCCAAGCTAGAGGAAAAAAATGAACAATAAACATAAGACTGTCTCAAATTAGGAGACAGTCTTATCTATTTCTATGTATGTAAGCTATCATAGTTGCAATTAATTCCCTTCATTTAGTAATATTATGTACATATGATGATTAGGAGGCGTTTAGATGGCACAAGTAACATTTAAAAATGGTCCAGTGACACTAGTAGGAAATGAAGTAAAGGTGGGCGATCAAGCTCCAGATTTTACGGTATTAGCGAATGACCTATCACCTGTAACATTAAATGATTCAGAAGGAAAAATTCGTTTATTTAGTGTTGTACCATCATTAGATACTGGTGTATGTGATGCGCAAACACGTCGATTCAATGAGGAAGCAGCTAACTTAGGTGATAATGTAGTCATTTATACAGTATCTGTGGATCTTCCATTCGCTCAAAAGCGTTGGTGTGGTGCAGCAGGTATAGATGCAGTCCAAACTGTATCAGATCACCGCGACCTTTCATTTGGTGAGGCATATGGCGTATACATTCAAGAATTACGTCTTCTGACACGTGCAGTATTTGTTGTGGATGCAAACAATAAAGTAACATATGTTGAATATGTACCTGAAGCTACAGATCATCCAAACTATGAAGCGGCCATTGCAGCTGTCAAAGCACTAGCATAATAAGCTGCTTTTAGGCTAAGATAATACTAGACAAAGGGGCTGTGACAAGTGTTTGTCACGGCTCTTTTCTGCGTGAAAGGAAGTTAGATATGGAAAATATCGAAAAGTTATTTGGTTTGCTAAATGAGCATGCCGAAAAAATCGAAAAAGAACACAATATAACGTTACTAGAAGGATTATTAGATGGGTTAGAGGCATGGCTTGATGGCGAAGTTGATTTTTCTCAAAAAGATGCAACAAAAGAGGATATTCGTAAAGCTATTCAAATTGCTATTTTAAAAGGGATGCGCAAAGGCTCACAGCCGAATCATCAAATGACTCCTGACACGTTAGGGCTATTAGTGGGCTACTTTGTGGAGCAGATTTTTGCAGAGCGTCTTGAAAATGAAAAGATCTCGATCATGGACCCAGCAGTAGGCACGGGCAATTTATTACTGACGGTTATGAATTTATTAGATGGAAAAGTGGAAGCAACAGGTGTAGAGGTGGATGAGCTACTTATTCGTCTTGCTGCGGCAACTGCTGACTTAACAGAACAACCTATTTCTTTATACCGTCAAGATGCCTTAGAAGATTTATTGGTCAATCCAGTGGATGCCGTTGTTTGTGATCTACCTGTAGGTTATTATCCAAATGAAGAAGTGGCGCTCGATTATGAATTATGTCCAGCGGAGGGGATGAGTTATGCCCATCATTTATTCATCGAGCAATCAATGAATTATACAAAGGATGGCGGCTATTTATTTTTCCTTGCACCATCTCATCTGTTTGAGTCAGAGCAGTCTAAGCAATTACACAAATACATTCAAAAACATGCGTGGATTCAAGCGATTATTCAATTACCTGACTCGATGTTTGCAAATAAATCATTAGAGAAGAGCATTGTGATTTTACAAAAACAATCGAAGGAATTGAAAGCACCTAAAGAAGTCCTATTAGCTAAAGTACCAAATATGCAGAATAAGCAGGCACTTGCGCTATTCTTTGAAAAAGTGAAGATGTGGAAAGAGGGCAAGTAATTGCTCTTGAGTGCAAGTAAAAAGGTATCCTATACAAGGATACCTTTTTATGTATTACAAATTAGTTTTCAGGCGTACGGATAACTAGTACGTCACATTTAGCTGAACGTACAATAGCCTCAGATACAGAACCGATTAGGAAGCGTTCTACTGCATTTAGACCAGTTGCACCACAAATGATTAAATCTGCGTCTACGATGTTAGAAAGCTCTTTTGTTATGATATTTTTTGGAGAGCCATACTCGATGATAAGATTAACATTCGTTAAACCTTCATCTTCAGCTTGCTTTTTGTAACCATTTAATAGTTCTTCAGAAAATGCTTGAGCACGCTCTGCAATGGAACGGTCATATGCTTCGATAGCAGCAAATGAACGAGTATCGATTACATTTACTAGATTTAACACTGCACCTTCGTTTCGTTTTGCAACATCAATTGATTTACGAAACGCGTATTCAGCTTCTTTTGAACCGTCTACTGCAACAACAATGCTTTTATAATGATTAGCCATTTGAAAAACCTCCCTGATTTGTATATGTTGATTATACCAAATGATTTTCTAAAGGAAATACTTTCCGCAAGAAAAATTATGAAAATGTGAAGGCATTTCATGTAGAAATATTAATTAATTATAAATATCTAATTCCCACTATTTGCAGTGTGTAAACGTCCTTTGATTGGTTTCAACTACACATGAATCAGCTCCATTAACTGCTACCTATACTCCTTTTTAGTTTTTAAATATAGTAATTTATAATGATATACAACGTTTGAATATTTGTTATTTTGGAAATCTTATAAATTTTATCTGTATTTGCATTAGTTAAAGCTTTTTTTGCAATTGTTTGGTAATATGGAAGTGCAAGGGGTGCATCAAGTTTAGTTACATAAATGATGCTTATTTCTTACGTTATGGAAGGGGATAGGAAACAATGAAGATTGGTATTCCAAAGGAAATTAAAAACAATGAAAACCGTGTAGCAATGACACCAGCAGGAGTTGTCACTTTAACACATGCAGGGCATGAAGTGTACATTGAAACAGGAGCGGGGCTAGGTTCAAGCTTTACGGATGCTGATTACATTGCAGCAGGTGCTCATATTGTTCAAACAGCTAAAGAAGCTTGGTCCCAAGAAATGATTATGAAGGTAAAAGAACCTGTAGCTTCTGAGTATGATTACTTCTACGAGGGTCAAATTTTATTCACTTATTTACACTTAGCGCCAGAGGTTGAATTAACTCAGGCACTTTTAAATAAAAAAGTTGTAGGAATTGCCTACGAAACAGTACAATTAGCAAATGGTTCATTACCTTTGTTAACACCAATGAGTGAAGTCGCTGGTAAAATGGCTACACAAATTGGTGCACAGTTCTTAGAGAGAAACCATGCTGGTAAAGGTATTTTACTAGGTGGTGTATCGGGTGTACAACGTGGAAAAGTGACAGTAATTGGCGGTGGTATTGCGGGTACAAATGCTGCAAAAATTGCTGTTGGCATGGGTGCTGATGTGACAGTTATCGATTTAAGCCCTGAACGTTTACGTCAATTAGAAGATATGTTTGGACGCGATGTTCAAACATTAATGTCTAATCCATATAATATTGCAGAATCAGTGAAAGATTCAGATTTAGTTATTGGTGCTGTATTAATTCCAGGCGCAAAAGCACCGAAACTTGTATCAGAAGAAATGATTCAATCAATGCAAGCCGGCTCTGTTGTAGTTGATATTGCAATTGACCAAGGTGGTATTTTTGCAACATCTGATCGTGTGACAACACATGATGATCCAACATATGTGAAGCATGGCGTTGTACACTATGCAGTTGCAAATATGCCTGGTGCGGTACCACGTACTTCTACAATTGCATTAACAAATAATACAATTCCATATGCACTTCAAATTGCCAACAAAGGCTACAAACAAGCTTGCCTTGATAATGCAGCACTGAAAAAAGGTGTGAATACATTAGATGGACAACTTGTTTATAAAGCAGTGGCAGATTCGCAAGGACTACCATTTGTCAATGTGGATGAATTAATTCAATAAACTTTGCTGGACAGAGAAAAAGGAAGCACACTAGTTGCTTCCTTTTTTGCATTATAGAATGATTAAATCTTTCGGGAATTTTGTTAATACTTCAACGCCATCTTTTGTAACGACAACATCATCCTCAATACGTACGCCTGTTACATCTGATTTATAAATGCCAGGCTCAATCGTAAAGACCATACCTTCTTCCATCGTCATCTCATTGGCACCTGTAACAGATGGGAATTCATGCACAGAAATACCAAGACCATGTCCAAGGCGGTGCGTGAAATATTCACCATAACCAGCCTCTGTAATTGTATCACGCGCAATTTTGTCTAAGTCCATCGCACGAACACCTGGTTTTACTGCTGCGACAGCATTTGTATTGGCAGCTAAAACAGTTTGATAAATTTCTTTTTGTGCTTCACTAGGCTCCCCAAAAGCTACAGTACGTGTAATATCTGAGCAATAGCCATCGTAAATAACGCCAAGGTCAAATAGTACCATATCACCTTTTTCAATTTTACGTGCACCTGGCTTCCCATGAGGAGAGGCAGTTTTTGGACCACTCAATACCATTGTTTCAAAAGACATTTTACAGCCTTTATCTTGAATGGCACTTTCGATCGCTGTTAGGATTTCCATTTCTGTTTTACCTTCAGCAATTTCCTTGCAACCGATTTCAATTGCATAATCGGCCAATTCAGCAGCTTTACGTAATTTTTCTAATTCACTTTCATCTTTGATTACGCGCATCGCATTAATTTTTTCGTCAAGACGCACAAAGCTAGCTTGAGGGAAAGATTGCTGTAAAGCTTCCAAGCGCTCAACAATGAGTTGTGCTTTTTCAATAGCAAATGTAGCTGGGGTGATTTGGCGTGCTACAATCGCTTGAGCAAGAACTTCCATCGAATTTTCTGTATCTTGATGACCAATTACCTCATAAGACCAACCAGCAGCCTTTGCATCTGGAATCTCCATTTGTGGACAAATTAGAAAAGGCTCCGCATCTTTAAAAATCATGACTCCTAGTAATCTTTCATGTGGATTACTTTTAAAGCCTGAAACGTAAAAAACATTGTCAGGTGTTGTTACGAATGCTGCATCGATATGATTTTGCTGCAAGTAACGTTGGATTTCTTCAACCTTTGACATTAATATGTCCTCCTTTTAGTGCATGGAAAATTTTTTACGTAAGAAAGCTTCGACTGCCGAAAAAAGTAGCGAGGTTTCTTATCGAGTACTGAATAATTATGCTCTAACAGGGTATAAAGCTGTTAGAGAATACTACCATTATTCTCTGTACAAGCATATCAAAAAAAGGGAAAAAGCGCATGGGTAGCGAATTAAAATGTTGGACTGTACTTTGTTAATCGAGGAGGATGTTAAGATGAAAATAAGTTATCATGGACATTCAGTTGTCAAAATTCAAACAAATGGAAAAACGATATTAATTGACCCTTTTATTAATGGCAATGGGCAAACAGACTTAAAAGTGGCTGACGAAGCGCCAGATATTATTTTACTTACACATGGCCATAATGATCATGTTGGAGATACAGTAGAATTAGCGAAGAAAAAAGATGCGCTAGTCATTGCGCCAAATGAGCTGGCTAATTGGATTTCTTGGCAAGGTGTAAAAACACACCCAATGCATATAGGTGGTGCGAAGGAATTTGACTTCGGTAAAGTAAAGTTTACACAAGCCTTTCATGGCTCTTCTTATGTAACAGAAAATAACGAAATAATTTATATGGGCATGCCGGCTGGAATTTTATTATTTATTGAAGGATTAACAATTTATCATGCGGGCGATACAGCTCTTTTTGGTGATATGAAACTAATTGGTGAACGACATCCAATTGATATTGCATTCTTACCAATTGGTGATAATTTTACAATGGGGCCAGAGGATGCAGCGTGTGCGGTTTCGTTTTTAAAGCCGAAAATTGTCGTACCGATTCATTACAATACATTCCCACCAATCGAGCAAGATCCACAAATTTTTGCAGATTTAGTACAAAATACAGAAGTTCAAATTTTGAAAGCTGGCGAAAAAGTAAACTGTTTCTAATCGTTGGTAATGCTGTACTATATGAATTGACACCACGCTGGTAGTTGAAATGATGGGGAAAGTTAAACAATTTCATCACTTTATATTAAATATTTTCATAAAAAATATGGTACACTAAGAGCAGAATTGAAGCTTAGGAAATAGGTGATATTTTGTCTACAAAACATGAGAAAATTTTACAATACATCGAATCACTACCCGTGGGCGATAAAATTTCAGTACGGCAAATAGCAAAGGAAATGCAAGTGAGTGAAGGAACAGCTTACCGTGCAATTAAGGAAGCTGAAAATCGTCGCTTAGTAAGTTCTATTGAACGAGTTGGAACAATTCGTATTGAGAAAAAAAAGAAAGAAAATATTGAGCGCTTAACTTTTGCAGAAATTGTTAATATTGTAGATGGCCAAGTTTTAGGTGGTAAATCAGGTCTACATAAAACACTAACAAAATTTGTTATTGGGGCTATGCAATTAGAGGACATGATGCGTTACACTGATGCAGGTAGCTTATTAATTGTTGGTAACCGTATTAAAGCACATGAGAATGCTCTTCGAGCGGGGGCAGCTGTTTTAATCACCGGCGGTTTCGATACTACGGAAGATAATAAGTTGCTTGCAGATTCATTAGATTTACCAATTATTTCAACAAGCTACGATACGTTTACAGTAGCAACAATGATTAACCGGGCAATCTATGACCAATTGATTAAAAAAGATATTCTTTTTATCGAAGACATTTATGTACCGATGACTGACACTGCAGCATTAAAAAATGATGAAACAATTCATCATTTCCAGAAGCTGAATGAACGTACAACCCATGGTGCATTTCCTGTAGTTACCCACCAAAATAAATTGGTCGGTATGATTACCGTAAAAGACGTCATTGGTCGTGAAGAAAACGAGCTTATTGAAAAAGTAATGACGAAAAACCCAATTGCAGGCTCCATGAAAATGAGTGTCGCTTCGGCAGGGCATCGAATGATTTGGGAGGGGATTGATCTCTTACCAATTGTAGATGACGACAATATTTTACAGGGTGTTATTAGCCGTCAAGATGTACTGAAGGCGTTGCAATTAGCACAAAGACAGCCACAGCATGGTGAAACGATTGATGATTTAGTGAAAAATGAAATGAAGGTATTAGGTGATGAAGAACTCATCGTTGAATTTAAAGTCACACCACAAATGACCAATCAATATGGAGCAATTTCATACGGTGCTTTTACAACTTTACTAGCTGAGGTCGGTTCATTCGCATTAAAACGACGTAAACGTGGAGATGCAGTGGCAGAGAATATGACTATTTACTTTATTAAACCAGTCCAAATGGAAAGTACGCTAACTGTTAAGCCTCGGATTTTAGATATGAGTCGTAAGTTTGTGAAGATGGATTTTGAAGTGTATAATCAACAAATGCTTGTTGGTAAGGCAATGATGATGTTCCAACTATTAGAACGTTAAGTATTGAAAAGGGATGGCCTAGCGCAATTGCTTGGTCATCCCTTTGTTACATATATTATTGATTAATGCGGAATTCTTCCTCAACAAATTGTCCATAATGACGTGCTTTTTTTATATTTTCTACAATAACTAAGATGCCGAGCGCGGCAAGAATTGCTACAATAATAAATGTAAATAAGCTCGGGAATAAATAAGCTTGATTTAAAGCAAATGACAATATTAAGGAACCTAAGCCGATGTTCGCTTTGCTTTTATACCAGTTTTTAGCAATAGGTAATGGAGAACGGAATTGTTTTGTTTTAAAATAAAAATAAAAAACAAAAGATATGATAATCGCAAACACAAATATTAAATTGAGCATAGTAAACCTCCTAGCATAACTAGACATTATTGTAACGATAATTATGTAAAAATGCTAACGGTTCTTACTATCATTTTGGGGGAAATTATTGTGAAAAGACAAATCATCGACACAATTGAGGCCAATGAAACCATTATTATCCATCGTCATGTACGTCCTGATCCTGATGCTTATGGCTCACAGCAAGGCTTAAAAGAGATTATTTTAGCCAATTATCCTGAGAAAAAGGTTTTTGCTGTAGGGGAACATGATGCTTCTTTATCTTTTATGGCACAGCCTGATGAAATAGCGGATGAAGTGTATGAAAATGCTTTAGTTATTGTCACTGACACGGCTAATACAGAACGTGTTGACGACCAACGCTACACAAAAGGAAAAATGGTGATAAAAATTGATCATCATCCAAATGATGATGCTTATGGTGATCTTTTATGGGTGGACACGACAGCAAGCTCTTGTAGTGAAATGATCTATGAATTATATGAAGAAGGCAAGGAAGTAGCAAACTGGAAACTTTCAGATGCTGCTGCACGCTTATTATTTGCAGGAATAGTGGGCGATACAGGCAGATTCCAATTCCCAAGTACAACAGCTAAAACATTTAAAGTTGCTGCGGATCTGATTACATATGATTTTGATCGAAACCAACTATTTGATGGCATGTACGAAATGGAGCAAAAATTACTTAATTTACAGGGATATATTTATCAAAACTTTACAATGGATGAGCATGGAGCTGCCTATGTGAAGCTAACAAAAGAATTACTGGCAGAGCATGACACTGTGCCATCTGAGGCTTCTTTATTAGTAGGCTGCCTAGGCAGTGTTAAAGATATATGCTCATGGGTTGTTTTCATTGAAGAAGGGGATCAGATCCGTGTACGATTACGTTCGAAGGGTCCCATTATCAATACATTAGCAAAAGAATTTAACGGTGGCGGACATCCGCTTGCATCTGGTGCTACTGCCTATTCATGGGAAGAAGCAGACCTCGTTATTGCAAGATTAAAAGAGATTTGTAAAGCGTATCATTAACAGAGAAAAGGAAGGGATTCATTTGACACATGTATATACAAAGATGCATACGAGCGCGGATTTATTGAAAAGCACAATTCGGCTTGAGCAATTGATTCCTTTTTTACAAGAACAAAAGACACAAGCCTGTGCAATCGTTAATACGAAATTGTACGGGCTTTTGCCTTTTTGTAAAGCATTGCAGCAAGTAAATATCCATGCGGTTATAGGGCTTTCGGTTAACGTTCAGTGGCATGATAAAACGCTTCCCCTCGTCCTGTATGCGCAGACACAGGAGGGCTATCAACATTTATTAAAGATTAGTAGTGCGATTTCAATTAGACAAGATGATATGCTGCCTTGGAAATGGCTTGAGGGATATTCAGCAGGTTGTATAGCGCTACTTTCTTCAGACGATTTAACAGATGTAGATGACTGGCAGGCAATGGTTTCTGCTTTGGTCCAACTGTTTAACCATCACCTCTATATGGGGATTGCTAGACCTGGAGGGATAAAAGCTGAACAAGAAGATGATTTTGTTTCTTGGTGTGAAGAACATGCTATTGCACTTGTAGCATCTCAAAGCTGTTATTTCTTGCGTCCAGAAGATCATTTTGCTTATGAAGTAGCAAGAGCAATTGATACAGGAGAAAAGCTTGGTAATACTATGCAAACAGCTGATGTACAGGGCTATTTTGCCCCAACAGCATTCGAATGGCAAAATTGGTTTGCGGATCGTCCAGATTGGCTTGATGCCAGTACGAAAATGCTTGCTTGCTGTAAAGCTGATTTACCAAAAATGCCTGTGCAAATGCCTAAATTTCCTGTACCTGAAGGTGAAACAGCTGAAAGCTTGCTTGTTAAAGAAGCATTTACTGGATTAGAAGAGCGATTCAAGCAACTGGCAATACCCGGTGCTTACCATGAACGATTACAGTATGAACTAGAAATTATTTGCTCTATGGGCTTTGCTGACTATTTTTTGGTTGTGGCGGATTTTATGCGATATGCAAAAGAAAATCGAATTTTGACGGGACCTGGACGTGGTTCCTCAGCAGGTTCGCTTGTGGCATATAGTCTTTCGATTACCCAAGTAGATCCACTTGCCTATGGTTTATTATTCGAACGTTTTTTAAATCCTGAAAGAATTACCTTACCTGATATTGATATCGATTTTGTTGATAGTAAAAGGCATCAAGTCATTCAGTATGTTGCCCAAAAGTATGGCAAAGCAAATGTCGCACAAATTATTACATTTGGTACATTGTCTGCAAAAGCAGTTGCCAGGGATGTTGCACGGGTATTTGGCTTTGATGCGGAAATGCTAGAAAAAATTTCGAAGATGATTCCAAATAAGCCGGGAATTACATTACAAAGAGCTGTAGCAGAGTCACAGGACTTTCAAGGCTGGTTAGCGGAGAATGATAAGCATTTGCGTTGGTACGAGGTGGCGTTAAAATTGGAGGGCCTACCAAGAAACTCGTCTATACATGCAGCTGGTATTGTCATCGCTCCATCGCCTTTAGTGAATACTGTACCGATTGAAGAAGGGCATGATGGTATTTATAGTACGCAATGGCCAATGGGAGATATTGAAGCATGTGGTCTCGTCAAAATGGATTTTTTAGGCTTGCGCAATCTCACTATTTTAGAGCAAATACGTTGGTCAATTTATAAAGCTGGTGGTCCTTGGATAGAATTTGAGCGAATCCCACTGCATGATGACAAGACGTTTCAACTATTACAAAGAGGGGATACGCTGGGGATTTTTCAATTAGAATCAGACGGTATGAAGCAAGCCTTGCGTGATATCTGCCCTACAACCTTTTTAGATATTGTGGCTGTAAATGCACTTTATCGCCCAGGTCCAATGGATTTTATTCCTGTCTATGCAAAACGGAAGGCTGGCAGAGAAATGGTAACGATGCCACATCCAGTGCTAGAGCCTATTTTACAAGAGACCTTTGGTGTGATCGTTTATCAAGAACAAATTATTAAAATTGCATCAGTACTGGCCGGCTTTACAATGGGACAGGCAGATTTGCTTCGCCGAGCAGTGAGTAAAAAAAATCGACAAGTTTTAGAGGAGCAACGCACAGCATTTGTTCAGGGGGCGCTACGCCAAGGCTTTGATCAGCGTTTAGCTGAAGAAGTATACGAACTGATTGTACGCTTTGCGGATTATGGTTTCCCTAAAAGTCATGCAGTGGCCTATAGTGTTATTTCCTATCAAATGGCTTATTTAAAGGCGCATTTCCCTCAAAACTTTTATGCAGCGTTATTATCAAATGCCACGGGAAATGTAGAAAAGATTCAACAATTTGTCCATGAGGCAAAAGATAAGGGCATCCCATTTTATCCACCTTCATTAAAAAGTAGTACGAAATATTTTACGGTGGAAAAGGAAGGCATTCGCTACAGCTTATCAGGAATTAAAGGTGTGCCTCATACATTTATAGAAAAAATACATGGACTCCGTCAAATAAATCCAGAGGTATTAAATAACCTATTTGATCTAGCTGTTGCCTTAAGTGCGCAGCATTTTAAGCCAAAAGTGTTGGAATCATTGATATATGCTGGGGCGCTTGATTATCTAGAAAAAGATAGAGCCGTCCTCATCATGACAGTTGAGGCAGCTTTGAAACACGCAGAACTTTTAAGGCCAACTGAAGATATTGATTTAGCATCAGCAATGGCATTTAGTTTTGGTAAACCAAAATATATGCAGGCAGAAGCAATGTCCCAGAAGGAAAAATTGATGCATGAAAAAGAGAGCTTGGGCTTTTATATTTCTACCCATCCAGTTGCACAGGAAAGACTCTTCTGGGCGGATATCAATAGTACCTGTCGAGAGTTGAAGCAGAAGCGTGATGGTACCTCCATAAAAATGATTGGTCTGATTGAAGAAGTGAAGAAAATCCGTACGAAAAAAGGTGAGCAAATGGCTTTTGTTCAGCTACAGGATGAGTTTGGAACAGTTTCCACTACATTTTTTCCACAAACCTTTCAGTTGGTCCAAGACCTGCTGGTAGAGGAGGAAATGTTATGGATTGAAGGTGTTTTAGAAAGACGTTTTGGCAAGCCGCAAATCAAAGTAAAACATGCGCAAACGACGAAAAAGATATAAAATGAAACAAGAAATTAGAAACTGCATTAAATTTTATGCAGTTTTTTCTTTACTTTTGCACAGTTATTTTGTAAGCTAGAGTCAACGTTAAAAAGTGGTCAGACCACTTTTTTGATAAGGGGAGTTAGTCGTATGGATAAAAAAACCGAACAAAAAAAAGTGTTTTTAGAAATCGTCCAACAACTACGTCAACTCATTAAAATGGAAAAAATTCAAGCAGGTGAGAAGCTACCTTCCGAACGAGTTCTATCAGAGCGTCTAGGTGTCGGGCGATCCTCTGTGAGAGAGGCTTTGCGAAGCTTAGAGTTGCTAGGGCTTATTGAAACGAGACATGGTGGTGGTACTTTTCTTGCGTCCACACATAAGCATCAGCTCGTAGAAATACTGTCGATGTTTATATTAGAAGATGAAAAATCAAAAAAAGATGTCGAATTAACGCGACAAATTCATGAAATGGAAGCAATCCGCGTAATAAGTTGTACAGAGATTCTTCGCACACTACCTGTGTGGGATAGTTTTTTTGTGAAACTAGAAATAGAAGGTACAATTAATTGTCGAGATATTTTAAGAGAACTATTAATTACGACAGGTAATCGTCTTTCATTAAAAATCTGGTTTCAATTAGCAGCTTATGATGGCGACCGTTTAAATCGAAACTCAACAGAAGATGAAAAATTAATCATTCAAACGATGTTGAAATCGATGCAGCTGGGTTACGAAAAAGAAGCATTAAAAGCTTATGAGCAGTGGATGAGTACTGTACAGAGCATTTAGACAACAACAAAGGGGGAGTCGAACATGGCAATACGTAGCTTATTTAGTGGTAATCGAAAAAAGAAAGAGGACGGGCAAGAAAAGGCATTTCCAGAAGGGTTAATGACAAAATGTCCTGAATGTCGTCACATTCAATTAACAAAAGAATTAGAAAAAAATCATAAAGTATGTACAAAATGTAGTCATCATTTCAAAATGACTGCTCAAGAACGTGTGGACTATTTCTTAGATGAAGGCTCATTCGAATCCATGGATGATCATTTACAAACAAGTAATCCTCTTAATTTCCCAGCGTATGTTGAAAAAATTGCAGCAGACCAAGAGAAAACAGGCTTGAATGAGGCTGTCCTAACAGGCGTTGGTACAATAGATGGGGAAGAAATTGTCGTAGCGATTATGGATTCGCACTTCCGTATGGGGTCAATGGGCTCTGTAGTCGGTGAAAAAATTACGCGAGCAGTAGAGAAGGCAACTGAACTAGGTGTACCATTTATTATCTTTACCGCTAGTGGTGGTGCTCGTATGCAAGAGGGCGTATTATCATTAATGCAAATGGCGAAAACTAGTGTCGCATTAAAACGCCACAGTGATCAAGGCTTATTGTTCATCTCCATCTTAACGCATCCAACAACAGGCGGAGTTTCAGCAAGCTTTGCTTCTGTTGGTGATATAAATATTGCAGAGCCACAGGCATTGATTGGCTTTGCAGGGCGACGTGTAATTGAAGAAACTGTACGAGAAAAACTACCAAGTGATTTCCAAACAGCAGAATTTTTATTAGAGCATGGTCAGCTTGATGCCATTTTCCATCGCAAAGATTTACGTAAACAAGTTTCTTTACTTGTAAAAATGCATACGAAAGGCGGCGTACAACATGTCTAAAAATTTAGCATTTGAAGAACCAGTCGTACAATTACGTGAGAAAATTGATGAATTAAAAACAATTGCTGCTGAAGCAGAAGTTGATATGTCTGGTGAAATCGAGAAGCTTGAAACACGTTTATCACAATTAGAGCAATCGATTTATGCCAATATGAAGCCGTGGGATCGTGTGCAAGTAGCAAGGCATCCAGAAAGACCTACAACGCTTCAATATATTGAAGCAATGTGTGAAAATTTTATTGAATTACATGGTGATCGTACATTTGGTGATGATGCAGCCATTCTTGGTGGGATTGCCATTTTCGAAGGGCAACCAGTAACAATAATTGGACATCAACGTGGTAAGTCTACTAAGGAAAATATCCGTCGTAATTTTGGTATGCCTCATCCAGAGGGGTATCGAAAAGCACTACGCTTGATGAAGCAAGCTGAAAAATTCAAACGACCAATTATTTGTTTTATTGATACTAAAGGTGCTTACCCAGGGAAAGCTGCTGAGGAACGTGGTCAAAGTGAAGCAATCGCTAGAAACCTTGTAGAAATGGCTGGCTTAACTGTGCCTGTAATTAGTATCGTTATTGGTGAAGGAGGAAGTGGTGGTGCATTAGCATTAGGTGTAGCAAACCGTGTCTTTATGCTTGAGAACTCGACTTACTCTGTTATTTCGCCAGAGGGAGCGGCATCTATTTTATGGCGTGATGGTAGTCTGGCTAAGCAGGCAGCAGAAGCCATGCGTATCACAGCACCTGATTTGAAAGAACTTGGTGTAATTGATGGCATTATTCCTGAAATTATTGGTGGAGCACATCGCAATGTAGCAAAACAGGCCCTTTCTATTAAAGAATGCATTAGTGACACACTTCATGCATTAAATTCTTTAAATGGAGAACAATTAGTTGAAGATCGCTATGAAAAATTTAAAAAAATTGGACAGTATACAGAAGTGTAAATCTGTTTGTAAAAAGACGAATGTTGTTTACTTTAATAGGATATAAAATTTAAAAGCTATATATTTGCTCGTTAAGAGACAAAATTTGTTTCTTAACATATTAAAAAGCTATAAAAATTAAAGAAGATAATAGCGCATAATAAACGCCAGACTTCTTGAAAAAATGTTAGATTTAGGATGTTTTTAGGTGGAAAGAGTGTGTGAAAGCGCATTCTTTTCATTTTTTATGTAAAAGTTATGTTTTTGTATCCCCAGAACCCTTACATAGTTTGTTTTTTCATGTTAATGTGAATAATAATAGTAACTGCAGGAGGTTCGACAATGAAAAAAATTGCTGTATTAACTAGTGGTGGAGATGCGCCTGGAATGAACGCTGCTATTCGAGCGGTCGTTCGTAAGGCAGCATTTCATGGAATTGATGTTGTCGGAATTAAGCATGGTTATGAAGGCTTAGTAAAAGGATTTATGGAAGAACTTGATTTAGGTGCAGTTGGTGGTATTATTCAACGTGGTGGAACGCATTTGAATTCGGCAAGATGCCCAGAATTTAAAGAAGATGCTGTTCAGCAACGAGGTATTGAGAATTTACGAGCTGCTGGTATTGAAGGACTTGTTGTCATTGGTGGTGATGGATCTTATCGAGGTGCCATGGATTTGGTGAAAAAAGGGTTCCCAGTTGTAGGGGTACCTGGAACAATTGACAATGATATTCCTGGAACTGAATATACGATTGGCTTTGATACAGCCCTAAATACAGTAGTAGAATCCATTGATAAAATCCGAGATACTGCTACATCTCATGAAAATTCTTTCATTGTAGAGGTAATGGGACGTGATGCAGGAGATATCGCTTTATGGGCAGGTCTTGCTGCTGGTGCTGAAACAGTTTTAATTCCAGAAGAAGATTATAATTTAGATGATATTGTCGCACGCTTAGATCGTGGTGCAGCACGTGGTAAAAAGCATAGTATTATTATTGTGGCAGAGGGTGTTATGTCAGGAAGTGAGCTGGCAAAACTGTTAAAAGAAAAAACAGGAAAAGAAACACGTGTTTCAGTATTAGGTCATATCCAACGTGGTGGATCACCTACAGCAAGAGATCGCGTATTAGCGAGTCAGTTTGGCGCACATGCAGTTGAATTACTTATGGAAGGCAAGGCTGGTCGAGCAGTAGGTATTCGCAATCATCAAGTCATTGATTATGATATGCCAGAGGCTTTTGAAAAGAATCATGAGGCTGATGTAAGCCTATATACACTAATGAAAGAACTATCAATATAATTTGTTATAAAACGGAGTGGGCAAAAATGAGAAAAACAAAAATCGTATGTACAATTGGACCTGCAAGTGAGTCACCAGAAATTTTAGAAAAATTAATCGAAGCAGGTATGAATGTAGCCCGCTTGAATTTTTCACACGGATCACATGAGGAACATGCAGGGCGTATTCATTTAATTCGTGAAGTGGCACAAAAATTAAATAAACCAGTGGGAATTTTACTTGATACAAAGGGACCAGAAATTCGTACACATAACATGAAAAATGGCGAGCTTCATTTGTCAGCAGGTCAAGTAATTGATATTTCAATGACAGAAGTAGAAGGTACTGAGACGAGCTTTTCTGTCACATATGAGCGCTTAATTGAAGACGTTGAGCAAAATTCAATTATTTTACTTGATGATGGACTAATTCAACTACGTGTATTAGCAACGGATATGGAAAAAGGATTAATTCATACAATTGTTGAAAATGCTGGCGTACTAAAAAATAAAAAGGGTGTTAACGTACCAGGTGTTTCTGTACAACTACCAGGTATCACAGAAAAAGACGCACAAGATATTTTATTTGGTATCGAACAAGGTGTTGATTTTATTGCTGCTTCATTTGTTCGTCGTGCAAAAGATGTTCTTGAAATTCGTGAATTGCTTGAACAAAATGGTGGTAGTCATATTCAAATCATCCCAAAAATTGAAAACCAAGAGGGTGTCGATAACATCGATGAAATCATCCTAGTATCTGACGGTTTAATGGTTGCTCGTGGAGATCTTGGTGTTGAAATTCCTGCAGAAGAAGTACCACTTGTACAAAAGAAATTAATTTTAAAATGTAATCAAGTTGGTAAACCGGTAATTACGGCAACTCAAATGTTAGATTCCATGCAGCGTAACCCACGACCAACACGTGCAGAAGCAAGTGATGTAGCCAACGCAATTATTGATGGAACAGATGCTATCATGTTATCTGGTGAAACTGCCGCAGGTCTTTATCCAGTTGAATCGGTACAAACGATGAATAAAATTGCACAACGCACTGAAAATTCATTAGATTATCGATCAATTGTTTCTACACGTAGTCGTGAGAAAGAAGCAAATATGACAGAGGCAATTTCACAAGCTGTAGCTTATACTTCTATCAATTTAGGGGTGAAAGCCGTATTGGCACCAACTGAAAGTGGTAATACAGCGAGAATGATTGCAAAATATCGACCTGGAGTGCCAATTGTTGCCGTAACAGGCTCTACAAATACAGCTCATACATTAACACTAGTATGGGGCGTATACCCAATTGTGTGTCAACGAGTGACAACAACAGATGAAATTTTAGAACTAGCTGTGGATGAAAGCTTGAAGCATGGTTTTGTTACACATGGAGACGCAGTTGTCATTACAGCAGGTGTACCTGTAGGTGAAGCGGGTACAACAAACTTAATGAAAGTTCACATTATTGGAGATTTACTTGCACGTGGACAAGGGATCGGAAAAGCATCAGTTGTTGGTAAAACAGTGGTTGCTAAAAATGCTGCTGAGGCACTTGCCTACGATACAGACGGATGCATCCTTGTTACAGTCGGTTCAGATCGTGATATGATGCCTGCTTTAGAAAATTGTATTGGCCTAATTACTGAAGAAGGTGGACTTACTAGCCATGCAGCAGTTGTAGGGTTAAGCCTAGGTATTCCAGTAATCGTTGGTGTAAAAGAAGCAACTACATTAATCCGTCATGGTCAAGAAATTACAATGGACGCTGAAACAGGTGTGATATACAAAGGACATGCAAGCGTTCTTTAATAATTAACAAAAAGCTCTAGTGAGGTTTGTTGTACTAGAGCTTTTTCATAAAGGTTGTACACACACTTTATGGAAACTATTAATTTCTTCCTTTAACAGAAGTTGCTTTCTCTTAGAATAGGTCTATTCATTTTTTTATGAAACTAAACGGGCTATAATAACGTATAGAAGGTATAGCTTTTCAAGTAGAAAGGAGAAAAATATGCGAAAAATTTTTCTTGGTTTCATTGTCTACACATTAGCCGAATTGACGTTATTAATAGTCATTGGACAAAATATTGGTGTTTTAAGTACATTATTGCTCATTATTGCTACGAGTGTGATTGGGATTTATGTCATGAAAAATAAAGGTATGAACTCTGTTCAAAATGTGAAAAATACATTGGCACGCGGAGAAGCGCCAGGAGCTGCATTAGTGGATACTTTCTTAACTTTTGGTGGTGGTTTGCTTTTAGCGTTACCTGGATTTTTAACAGATGTCCTAGGTTTATTCCTACTCATGCCATTTTCTCGAAAAATGTTCCAACCCATTGTCTATTACTGGATGCGTAAAAAAATGAAAAAAGGTCAATTCATCATCGTTCAAAGATAGAGTTTTCTTTCAGTTTTACAGCTAGAAATAAAAAGATAGGGCTCAGTAATATACCATAAAAGCCAAATAATAGAATAGAGGCAGCGCTGATAAAGAATGTATGGAATGTGCGTAGCTGAAGCGTATTGGACCAAAGCATCGAATCGGCTAGCTGCCTTGTTAATTGTACAAATAAATAGAGTAGTAAAATGGCCACACATAAAAAGGTATTGCCATTGAAATAAAAATAAATGCTCATTGGCACAAGAAAAACGCCAATTCCGAAAAACGGTAGTACATCTGCAAATGCTACAATAAATGCTTTAATAATGGCTTGTTCAAATTGAAGGATCATAAAGCCAGCACAAAGAATGAGTAGGGTAATCGTAAATAATTGAAACTCTACAAATAAGAAATAATGAAAAAGTTGCATGATTTTTGCAAAATGAGATTGCCACTCTTGACGATATTTTTTAGGCACATATTGAAAGAACCAATAGCGTGATTTACGTGTTTCTAGAAGCGCAAAGTAATAAGCGACTAAAAAGATGAAAACCTCAATGACATGCTTCATTAATAATTGGAAAAGATCTGCTGTATATACGATGATGGAATCGAAAATGGACAGTGATTTTTCTTTTAAAACTTGTACAAACATGGATTCATATTCACTGAAAAGCGGGAAATTTTGTAAAGTCTCTCGAATTTCTGGGAAAATGATGATAATACTGTTAATAGATATGACAACTAGTAGAAAAATACAGGTTAATATTAATACTTCCACAATAATTGCTGCAATCCAATACGCAATCCTACAATATTTGTGTAAAAATTTTATGATAGGATACGTCGAAAATGATAAAAAAATTGCGAGTGACACAGGTAATACAAACCAAAGTATGACTAAATAAAAAATAAATAGCAAAACGCTCGTAGTTCTTTCGTATGAAAAATACTTTAAATTCCTCATTTTTACAAATTCACCCCAAACCAATTGATAAATTAATGTCAAAATATACAAAAAAATCTCTTTAGGACAATTATATAGTCGTTCGGACGTCTTTTTCTTTATTTGGAGGATTTTCATTCACAAAGCTGTCAAAAATGATTATAATAGCAATGTAAGCGATTTACTTAATGGTTCATATGAGCAAAATTCGTAAATGCAACATAAAAAACGCATTTGCAACAAAAAAATAAGTATGAGGGAGCGATAATTTATGTCAGCAACTAAAGGTTTAGAAGGTATCGTAGCAGCGGAATCTAAAATCAGTTCAATTATCGATGACACACTTACATATGTTGGTTACAACATTGATGATTTAGCAGAAAATGCGTCATTCGAAGAGGTAATTTACCTGTTATGGCATACTCGTTTACCAAAAGAGGACGAGCTAGCTGAATTAAAACAACAATTGGCAGACAACATGTCAATTCCGCAAGCGATTGTCGACCAATTCAAAACATACCCACTTTCAACTGTACATCCAATGGCTGCATTGCGTACTGCAGTATCTTTACTTGGTGTATTCGATGAAGAAGCGGATGTTATGGATCCAGAAGCAAACTACCGTAAAGCAATTCGTCTTCAAGCTAAAATTGCTACAGTAGTAACTGCTTTTGCACGTGTTCGTAAAGGTTTAGAACCAGTTTCACCAAAACCTGAACTAGGATATGCGGCAAACTTCTTATACATGCTTAAAGGCGAAGAGCCAGCAGATATTGAAATTGAAGCATTCGACAAAGCATTAGTATTACATGCTGACCATGAGTTAAATGCATCTACATTCACTGCACGTGTATGTGTAGCTACATTATCTGACGTTTATTCAGGTGTAACTGCAGCGATCGGTGCATTAAAAGGACCACTTCACGGTGGAGCAAATGAGCAAGTTATGAAAATGTTAACTGAAATTGGCTCACTTGAAAATGTTGAATCTTATATTCAAAATAAATTAGACAACAAAGAAAAAATCATGGGCTTCGGTCACCGTGTATATCGTAAAGGCGACCCTCGTGCTCCGCATTTACGCGTAATGTCTAAAAAATTAACTGAGCTAACTGGTAAACCAGAGCTTTACGAAATGTCAGTTAAAATCCATGACATGATCGTAGAACAAAAGAAATTACCTGCAAACGTAGATTTCTTCTCTGCGTCAGTGTATGATTCTTTAGGTATTGATCATGACCTGTTCACACCAATTTTCGCAGTATCACGTACTTCAGGTTGGGTGGCACATATCCTTGAGCAATATGCTAATAACCGCCTAATCCGTCCA